>JAKOXM010000155.1 GCA_029781095.1 Bacteroidota bacterium | reverse complement strand
ATCGATTATGTGGCGCCTCAAATCTACTGGAGCATCGGTTTTCCGCCCGCCGACTACGAAAAACTGGTCGACTGGTGGAGCAAGCATACCTACGGACGGCAGTTATACATCGGTCACGCCGCGTATAAAATAGCCAACAGCCCGAATGATGCCAACTGGAACCAGCCTGGCCAGATCAGCCGGCAGATCAAACTCAACCGCGCCAACCCGAATATTCAGGGAAGTATCTACTACTCCGTCAAGCCCTTGCTTCGAAACCCGTTGGGTATTCAGGATACGTTCATCAAGGTAGTGTATCATACGCCGGCGCTGATACCCGGCATGCCCGCACTCGCAAAAGTGCCGCCCGCTACCCCGCAGATATGTCGCGTAAAGGGCACCCCGAGTTCGGTTAAAATCGCCTGGCACGTGTGCGACATCCTGTCAGGCGAAGAAATGCCGTACTACTTTGCCATTTATCGCTTCGACGGAGAAGCGGTTGGCGACATGCGAAATCCTAATAATCTGCTGATAACCACGCCTTTCTATTCGGAAAAATGGATTTTTGAAGACCAGGCGGCTTCCGAAGGGTATTACACTTACGTGATTGTCGCTTATAACCGCGTCAACGTGGAAAGTTATACCAGCGAGCCGGTGTACGTTAAAAAGACGAAAAAGGGTGCGAAGAAAAAGAAGAAGTTGTTCGGGTACTTGTTCTAGTTCGGTAGCACGGCGTTCACGCCGTCGGGACAAGGGGCGTTTACGCCCCGAATGAGGCAAGTGCATGTAGCGCCGTAAACGGCGCATATCCCGACGGCGTGAACGCCGTGCTACCGACCATCACCAAAATTTATCGTGTATCCATGTAAACGGATGGTCGCGCCAATGCATGCAAATCCCGGCCGACACCACATTTTGCTTGATGTAATCTACTGCTGCCAGTAAATGGCGTTTATCCCGGATATAGCGATCATGGTACTCCGGCTGCCAGCAATCTTTTCCTGTTCTTTTCAATGCAAGGTTTACATATCGGGCACTGGCACCTTTGACCCGGCCCATAACAAAATCCAGATTTTTATACTTTGTGATGTCGACTACCCCGTCTTCATCGGCTTGGGATGAAAAGTCGAGTAATATGTGGACATGGTTGGGCATCACTGTATAGGCCAATAAGTGATACCATTCTCCATCAAACCGCGTCAATTGTTCCACAACGCGACAGGCTGCGACGGCTTCATTCAGGAATACCGGGCCGGAAATACATTGGTCCAGTGCATGATCAAATTTCCTGAAATAATCCCGCTGTAGTAATGCAAGGGCTTTTTCCTGTTTATCGCTAGGAAGCTCATTTGCGATGCGTTCTTTTTCCGCTCCGTACCATGCTGCCAGATATTCCAGAAATTCTTTCGGCAAAGAGCCGTGTAGCCGAAATGTTACGAAAAAAGTTGCTGCAACGGGGTGATAATGCGGGAGAAACCGGGTGTACTCAGGTTTGTTTTGCATACCGGGGAGGTTATATTATTGGTAGCATGGCGTTTACGCCGTCGGGATACGCGCCGTTTACGGCGCTGTATGAAGGATAAATATACAGTGTTTCGTGAATAATAGCCTTGTTGTTACGAAATTTGCCTCATCCCGGGGCGTAAACGCCCCTTGTCCCGACGGCGTAAACGACGTGCTACCAATCAGATTCCCCGCGGATACCGCTGTGCAAATTCCTTTGCGAAATAAGTCAGGATCACATCTGCGCCCGCGCGCCGGATGCTCAGGAGTGTTTCCGGCATGGCACGCTCGAAATCGAGCCAGCCGTTGTTGCAGGCGGCCCGAAGCATGGCACATTCTCCGCTGACGTGGTAGGCGGCAATCGGTAATTCGGAGTTTTCTTTTAAAAGGTGTATGACGTCAAGGTAGTGGAGCGCAGGTTTCACCATCAGCATATCGGCGCCTTCGGAAGTGTCGAGATCCGCCTCGATAAGCGCTTCTTTTTTATTTGCGGGATTCATCTGGTAACTTTTTTTGTCCCCGCTTTTGGGCGCCGAGTCCAGCGCGTCGCGAAAAGGTCCGTACATGGCGCTGGCGTATTTTGCCGTATAAGCCAGGATGCCGGTTTTGGTATACCCGTGGTCATCGAGCGCCTGCCGGATAAAACCGATCCGTCCGTCCATCATGTCTGAAGGCCCCAGCATATCAAATCCCGCCTCGGCTTGCGCAACCGACATTTGCGCCAGAATGGGCAAGGTGTCGTCGTTTACGATCTCGCCGTTGCGCACCAGTCCGTCGTGTCCGTCCGAACTGTATGGATCCATGGCTACATCACTGATCAGGCAACATTCCGGGAAGCGGGATTTTATTTCACGCGCCAGTTTCAGGTAAAAATTGTCGGGCGAATAGCTATACGTTGCCATCGAGTCCTTAAGCCCATCGGCGACAGCCGGAAACACCACAAAGTTTCGGAGACCCAGTTCCATGCAGGAATCGATTTCCGGAAGTAACTGGTCCGGCGAAAATCTGAATATGCCGGGCAGAGAGTGAATCTCACTGCGAATGTTTGTGCCATCCAGTACAAACATGGGAAATATCAGGTGCTGGACGTTCAGGTGGGTTTCGGCAGCCATTTCCCGGATGGCGGCTGACTGACGGTTGCGGCGTGGTCGACGGAGCATATTGCGGGTTGTAAGTGCCTGATCTGAAGTGCGGATTGCAGGTTATTTTCTGAATGTTACCTGCCTTGCCATTCAAGCCTGGCGTTGTGTTTTAAATTGAAATGAATAATCGAACACGAAGGTAGTGCGTGCCGCAAAGCAAAGACCTCCCGGGGTAAATTGTGATCAATTTTTGACGTAAAAATTCAGGCAGCCAATAGCCCGGCTCTCCAAATGACGAGGGGCCGGACTGAACCCCTTT
>JAKOXM010000149.1 GCA_029781095.1 Bacteroidota bacterium | reverse complement strand
TAAGGGTAACAGAAATGCGGAAAAGTAATCGCCGGAAGGGTTCTACTTTTGTTTGTTTTTAAAAGCGATTCAATCTATGATTTGGAAACTTCGGTTCACGGATGACATGCAAATTTCCCGGGTGGTCAGGATTTGGCTGATCACGGGGCTTGTTATGATCTTTATGCAGATCATTATCGGCGGCATCACGCGTCTTACGGGGAGCGGTTTGAGCATTACGCGTTGGGAAATTGTAACCGGCAGCATTCCCCCCCTCAATGAAGCGCAGTGGCAATCGGCATTTGAATTATACCAACAGACGCCTCAATACCACAAAATCAACCAGGGGATGTCGCTGAGCGAATTCAAATTCATTTTCTTTTGGGAGTATTTTCACCGGCTGTGGGCCCGGCTTATGGGCCTTGTTTTTATTTTTCCATTTCTGTGGTTTCTCTGGAAGGACATGTTGTCAAGGCGCCTCCTGCCGCGGCTGGTCGTTGTTGTTTTGCTTGCCGGCCTGGAAGGCTTTTTCGGCTGGATTATGGTTGCCAGTGGCCTGATCAACCGACCCTGGGTAAATGCCTATAACCTGACACTGCACTTCTGCATGGCGCTTATCATATTCGGGTATCTGCTCTGGACAACTTTCATCGCCTTCGAGCCGCACCCTGCAGGGGTGCAGGGGCATCGGATGTTGCGCCGGTATGTGTGGGCTATGACAGGTATTGCGTTCCTGCAAATCGCCCTCGGAGCCATGATGTCAGGATCGAAAGCAGGTCTTTTTTATCCCACATGGCCCGATATGCAAGGCGAGTACCTGCCCGGAGTACTTTTGGATGGCAGTGCCTGGAAGCTGGAAAATTTTCTTAATTACGATACCAACCCTTTTATGCCGGCACTGATACAGTTTCTTCATCGCAATACAGCATATTTACTTTCTGTAATGGTATTGTATTTCGCATGGCGCGCCAGGTCATTGTCCTCATCCCGGCTGGGAAAGGGAGTTGCGGTGCTGGTGGCCTTGTTGTCCGTGCAGGTCTTGCTGGGTATTCTGACGCTGATCAACTGCAAGGCAAAAGTGCCGGTGGATCTGGGTGTTATGCACCAGGCGGGTGCGGTATTTCTGTTCAGTGCCTTATTGTTTACGGCCTATCAGTTTTCTTCTCCCCGGAGCGTTTTGGCGCAAAATAAAATCCCGTAATTTCCATGCCTGATCATTGAAAAAAACGCTGTTTATCACATAAACGGCATTCAGCGGACATTGAAGAATAATTTTCGGGTGCAACATATTCGTTTTGTCATATGAAGCAAGTAGGTTTACCTCTTGCCTAAACGGGTCGCTGTTTGGCGATTTTTTCTATTTTTGCTCATCTTTTCCTGAATTCAGGCGCATGAACATTTCGATTAAAGAAGAAAATGACTTCCGTTTTATTGAGTCAGGTGCAACAGACAGTGGCGAAACGCTGATGCTGCTACACGGGCTTTTCGGCGCGCTCAGCAATTTTGAGGGGATCATCAAGCGTTTTTCCGGCCAATACAACGTGGTGGTACCCATACTCCCCATTTATGAAATGCCGATATTCCAGGTATCGGTCATGGGGCTTGTTGATTTTGTGACGCGCTTCGTCAATTACAAAGGTTTTGGCAAGGTGCACCTTCTCGGTAATTCGCTGGGCGGGCACATTGCCTTGTTGTATGCATTGGCGCATCCCGAGCACATAGCATCCATTACGCTTACCGGTAGTTCCGGGTTGTTCGAAAGCGCTTTCGGTACGGCATTTCCAAAACGCGGTGATTACGAATATATCAAGAAGAAAACGGAAGACACCTTTTTCAGTCCTGAAGTGGCCAGCAAAGAGCTGGTTGACGAGGTTTTCGGGATCGTCAACGACCGAAACAAGGCCATCAGGGTGGTGGCTACCGCCAAATCGGCTGTGCGGCACAATCTTGGCGACAAGCTCCACAAAATCAAAGCGCCCACCCTTCTGATCTGGGGCAAGCAGGACAATGTGACACCGGCATTTGTGGGGGAAAAATTCAACGAACTCATTGAAAACTCCCAACTGCATTTTCTCGATGAATGCGGCCATGCTCCCATGATGGAAAAGCCGGAAGCATTCAATGCGATTCTCGAAAACTTTCTGAATGCCGTGATTGCGGAAAAAGTGGAGGCCTGAAAATACTCCCGACGCTTAGCTTCCGATACGAAGTGTCTGCACCGGAGTATTTGTACTTTTGCGCCCAATTTTCACATCAACTACATTTAAAAAATGAAAAAAACGGTTTCGATTATTATAGCACTGGGGCTTTTTGCGTCTCTGGAGGCTCAAGCCACACTCAAGACAAGCGTCGATAGCGTCAGTTATGCTTTCGGGTTGTTGGTCGGCAACAACCTTATGCGGCAAATGCCGCCGGGTTTGAATCCCGATATTATCATGACGGGCATGTCGACTGCCTTGAATAAAGGCCCCAAGGCGTTCGATGAAGAGACGGCAAGTCAAATTTTTGCGGCTTTTGCCCAAAAAGCCCAGGAAATGACAGAAGCCGAGAATAAAAAAGCAAGCGAATCCAATAAAATTGCCTGCCAACAATTTCTGGATGCCAACAAAAAACGCAAGGAAATAACGACTACCCAAAGCGGTCTGCAATACGAAGTGCTGAAACGCGGAACAGGTACGGAATCACCCAAACCGACCGATCAGGTAAAAGTACATTACCACGGTACCACGATCGACGGCAATGTATTTGACAGTAGCGTAGAGCGCGGGGAACCGATTACATTTGGCCTCAACCAGGTTATTTCAGGATGGACCGAAGGTTTGCAATTGATGCACGTCGGGGATAAATTCAAGTTTTATATCCCTTCCGACCTGGCCTATGGTGATCAAAGTCCCACGCCTGCGATCAAACCCGGTTCTACGCTGATTTTTGAAGTAGAACTCTTCGAGATCAATCCGAAGTAGGGATCATCTGTTTGCTTTTTTGAAGATTTTTCAACGCTTCACTTAAAAAACGAGAAAGCGCGAAGTATCCGAAGCAAATCTACCGAAATGGATGAGTTGCATACGGTGATCAAAAATGGCAAAACAGTGTTGGGTAAAAAAAATTGGCCGGTACAACATGCAGATGCAAATTTTACCGGCCAATTTTTTTTGACCGCCGGCATACGTTATTCATGTACCTGAAAAGATAATTCCTGGGTGCCGTTTTTCCAGATGCTTTCGCCCAGTTCTCTGAGCAATGGGAGATCTTCATCCAGCACCTTTGCAAAAATATTGGCGGCATCGAGGCCCTTTCCTTCACCATAGTAGATGCCAATGCAGTTGGCCGTCCTGGTTCTTTCGGGCCTGACCGGTCCGAAGACAACTTCTCCCGGATTTGTAAACACAGAGGCATTTTCCTGTATGATATCGAGTCGTGGCGCATCGTCGGTCCAGATTTCCTGTCCTGAAACCCGGGCGTGAAAGAATATTTTTTTGAAAGGTAAAAGGGCAGAAAAGGCATTAACCGTCACAGGCGCCTCGTTGGAGTAATACCTGAAGCGGATGATTTGATTGTTTTGGGTAATTATTTTAAAGGAGTTCATTTTTATTGTTGTTGGATATCGATCTCCCCCGGCCGTCTGACGCGACAGCGTCTGTACGGAAAGGATTGCAAGAGCGTAAAATGTTTATCACATCAGGAACATTCCGTTAAAAATATCTGCCAGAACCAGACATCATATTTATTATTTTTTAAATAACAATCGTACTCGGATTGTATAAGAGTTTGTCTTATCCTCACAACACCGAATTCTCTACAAACCCCAACTGCCCCGGGTAATCCGTGGTAAAATGCAACCCACGGCTTTCGCGGCGGTGCGAGGCAGAGCGGGTAATCAGGTAAGCGATTGTGATAAGGTTGCGCAGTTCCATGAGTTGCGGGCTGACGGCGGCCGTTTTGTACAATTCTTCGGTTTCCTGGTAGAGCAGGTACAGGCGGTCGAGTGCACGCTTGAGGCGGATATTGGAGCGTACGATACCGACGTAGTAAGACATCACATCCCTTAATTCCTTGAGACTCTGCGTGATCAGCACCATTTCCTGCGGATCTGTGGTGCCCTCGGCATTCCAGTCGGGGATGGTGTCTTTGAAGTCCCAGTCCGATAGTTTATCCTGAATGTCCACGAAAATGCGATGTGCGAAAACCATGGCTTCCAGCAGAGAGTTGGATGCCAGGCGGTTGGCGCCGTGCAGCCCCGTGGAAGAGCATTCGCCCGCTGCGTACAGCCGGTGGATGCTGCTTCGCCCGTGTTCATCCACCATGATACCGCCACACATGTAATGGCAGGCAGGCACTACAGGGATCATATCTTTCATGGGATCGATGCCTATGCTCACACATTTGTCGTATATGGTGGGAAAATGCGCTGTGAAGCCCTCTTTGTCAAGATGCCGGCAGTCGAGGTACATGCAGTCGGTACCGCGTTTTTTCATTTCGGAGTCGATGGCGCGCGCAACGATGTCGCGCGGAGCAAGTGAGAGCCGCGGATCGTAATGCTGCATAAATTCTTCTCCTTCCGCGCTTTTCAGAATTCCGCCGAAACCACGCACGGCTTCCGATACAAGGAAGGAAGGGTTTTCTCCGGCCGGATTGTACAGTGAAGTGGGATGGAACTGCATGAATTCCATGTTTTCCACGCGACCTTTGGCGCGGTAGGTCATAGCCACGCCGTCGCCGGTGGCGATCACGGGGTTGGTGGTGGATTTGTACACCTGTCCGCCGCCGCCGGTGCAGAGCACCGTCACTCGGGCGAGCAGTGTGTCGATCTCGTTGTTTTGTTTGTTGAGTGCGTAGCAGCCATAACATTCGATATCGGGCGTGACGCGGATGACCATACGCCCAAGATGGTGCTGGGTGATGAGGTCAAGGGCGAAATAATGTTCCAGGACCTTGATATTCGGGTATTTGGCGGCTTCTTCCATCAGCGTGCGCTGAATTTCCCAGCCTGTCAGGTCTTTGTAATGCAGGATTCGATGTTCGGAGTGGCCGCCTTCGCGCGCAAGGTCGTATTCGCGCGAATTTTTTTCCTTATCGAAACGCGCGCCCCATTCGATGATTTCCCGCACCCGCTCGGGCCCTTCTTCCACCACGATGCGTACAATATCTTCCTTGCAAAGCCCGTCGCCGGCGTCGAGCGTGTCGGCTATGTGCTTCTCAAAATTATCGTGTTCCGCATCCCACACCGCAGCCACGCCGCCCTGAGCGTAGCGTGTGTTGCTTTCTCCTTCAACGGTTTTGGTGAGTACGAGGATTTGGCGGTCGGGGAATTTGCGGGCGGTTTTGATGGAGAATGTCAGTCCGGCTATGCCGGAGCCCAGAACGAGTATGTCGGCTTTGATTCGTGCCATTTTTCTTGTGGTAAATAGTAGACGGATTACGATAGACGGTTTGGGATAAAAGCAAGGGTGACTTTTTGTAAAAGCCACCCCGACAGGAAATAAAATACTTGCAACGCCTTGGGCGCCTTTATCTGTGTTAACGGAAAAATGTTCCGTTGGGACAACTCAATTGATAAACATATACGCTCCCGTAAGAGTAATACCCCAGTTATGCGGACTAAAGCCGGGTGTCTGGTCTTTATTCAAAAAAGAACTCAGGCTCTGATGAAAACGGACATGCAGACCGATGTTGCCCAGGTCAATGCCGCTTCCGATATGAAAACCGAATTCTGTATTATTGTAAGAACTGCCCGGCAAATCGATACTTTGGCCGTCTTCTT
>JAKOXM010000143.1 GCA_029781095.1 Bacteroidota bacterium | reverse complement strand
CATACAAGGCGAGGGAATCGGATGGGCAAGTCACGAATTGCGCCTCCTTGTTGCGGATCAGGAAAATGTAGGTAGCGAAGCTGCCGGTGAAATATTCGAGTACCGTCTGGTCTGCCTGCAACCTGTTTTGAAGATCGGACAGCGACGCTACCGTTTCGCCGTATTTCAGGCGGTAGTAAGCACCGTTATTTTCCGCCAGGTATTTTTTCAGATCGTTCAGATCGCCCCTTTTTTTAATCAGACGGGCATTCAGCTTGGTGATGTCGATATGATCTGTTTTCTCGAGATTGCCTTTGGCCTCCTCCTCCGCGATCTGCTTTTCGAGCATGCCGATATCCACCCGCAGTTCGTATTCTTTTTGCTGCAAACTGCTGTCGATGCCTGCAAAGCGGATCGCTTTCGATTCCTGGAGCGACTCGAAAAGCGTCCATGATTTTGATTTTTCGGTATATTCGAACGCCGAACTCAGATACTGATGGTCGTGGGTGGCAGACCAAAGCAGGTAGCAGACTTCGATGAGTTTTTCATCGATTTCCCAGATGCGGTCGCCTTTGATTGCGTATTCCGAGCCGTTCTGGGTAAATGCGTTTCTCCGGTAGTCGAAGACTGCCCGCGACTGTTCGAAGGCGCTTTTGGAACGCTTCAGTGCGTTTATATCATGTATGTCATCGTATATGTATCTGCTAATCTCGCCGAGGTCGTGCAGCGTTTCGATCAGTTCGGAATAGGCCAGCACACCGTCATAGTTCTGCCCGTTGAAGTGATTGGCCTTTTGCGCTTCCTCCAGGTATTGAAGCGCCTGATCGTATTCTTTTTTAAGGGCATAGCACGAGGCCAGGCTGTTCAGGTTGCGTATAACGAGATAGTGATCCCTGCCTAATTTTTCGATCCGGATGGCGAGTGATTTTTGAATAATAGCGATAGCCCTGTCAAAATCCTCCCGGCCCATATACACAAGACCCATATTACTGTAGGAGAACGAAGCCTCGAGGTTATTTGTGTCATTTCTGAATTCAAGCGATTTGGTATGGCAAATAAAAGCACTGTCGAGATCCGACAGGGAGAGATAGCAACTGCCGAGGTTTGAATATGTGCCTGCAATAAAGTCTGAATCACGATCGGCCGACGCAAGGCTGATGGACAGTGCCTGCAAATTGTAGTTAACGGCTGACCTGAAATCGCCGGCGCCGGCGTAATTATTGGCCATGCCGGAGTACGAAAATGCAATATCATGGTCATTGGGTCGGGGCATACTTATGCGAAGCGATATGGACTGTCGTGTATGGTCAATGGCTTTTTGGAAATCACCTTTCAGGTAATAATCGGTGCCGAGGTTGTAATGGACAAGGGCGATATATTCTTTTTGCCACTGGAATTGAGTCTCCTGCAGAAGTTTCAAGGCCTTTTCCCGGTAGTAAATGGCAGAATCGGCCTCTCCCCGGTAATTGAGTATGCCGGCGAGGTTGGTACAGGAGATGGCAATATCGATGGGGTTGGAAGGTTTGATGCGTTCCCGGATCCACAGGGTTTGCCGGTGCATTTCGTAGGCCCCCAGCAGATCGCCAATCCCGTTATAGGCATTGGCAAGATTGTTGGCGGTTTTTCCTGTTTCCGGGTCATCCTCTCCAAGGATTTTTTTCCTGATTGCGAGGGCCTCTTCGAACAGGGCCACGGATTCCTTGTAGTGACGCTGGTTTATCAGAATGGTGCCCTTCAGGTGCAGATACGTGCCGTATTCTTTCGAATCTTTTCCGACCGAACGCAAAATGAGCGCTTCGGCAGACTCCACTTTTTCCTGGGCATCGGCTGATCGCCGGTTGTTGATGAGCGTGCGGGCATTTTCCAGCAACCTGTTAGCCTCGGCACTGTCGCGGGAGAAGCCGTCGCCGGTTTGGGCATTCAGACAAAAGGAGAGTAAGGCGAAGAGAAAAGTAAAGCGTCGTTTTTTCATTTTTACGGATTTGGTTATAATAAACAGTGTTACCCTGAAAAACCTGTCCGGCAACCCCGAAGGAGGTTTACCGGCAGACAATAAAAGTCAGGAACTTGATATATTTGCAAAAATAAATTTTTGTTGTTTAGGCAGATTTACCACACATCGGTACATTAATATATGGATTCAGACCCAACACGACCTTCTGACAGACAGTTAATCGATGACATTCGGGCCGGCGGTATCTTGCGGGAGCGCGCGCTCCTCAGGTTTACCGGCGATGTTCAGATAAAGGGTTTTATAACAGGTATAGTGAACAAGCACCCCGCAACGCGAAATGACGGCGAACTGCTGCTGGAAGAGACTGCCGGTACATTTATCGAGAAAATCACAGCAGATGAATTTGTCCAAACGGCAAGTCTCCGGACTTTTTTTATCGGGATTGCAAAAAACAAATGGCTGAATTTGCGGAAACAACGGCTACGGCAGATTCGCAACAATCCGCTGCTCCCTTACGATCCCGATTTGCTGCTGCATAACCCCGGCACGCAATCCGACCCATGGCTCGAATCCGAGGATGCCCGGCAGAAGCACTGGGAGAATATCATTAATAATCATTTTAAAATCAGAGAGTTGTGCAAAAAAATTATACTCATGCAATTACAGGGATACAGCAATGAAGAAATTCAAACACAGGTTGCTGTGACAGATATTTATCGGGAACGGTACAGGTGCTTTCGGCAATTCAGAGATTTTACCAATGATAACCCCGGTTTGTTCGAAGCGTTGAAAAACTGAGGTCGATGGAAAAAGAAGAACTGCTATATCAAAAAATCAGAGATTTCCTGGACTGTCGCATGACCCCGGAGGATGCCGCCGTTTTCGCCGCCCAGATCAGGGCCGATGCACAGCTGATGCGGGTTGTGGATACTGTAAAACTGGAAATGGAAATGGAGAAGGCGATCTTTGACAACGCGCTTGCGGAACAGATGAAAGAGTGGGATGAACAGGATTTTGTGCCTCCAGGTCCCTCCCGGCCGCCTTCGGCAACCAAATGGTACTGGCTTGCTCTTTTGTCGGTCATTGCAATTACCCTTGCAGTGGCCATGTTTTTTTGGATGACTCCCTTCACTCCGGCAGAAAACGCCACCAATGATGACAAGGACAAAACGAATCCGCCTGCAGAAAAAACTCAGCCTGCCGGACAAGATTCGGACACCCTGAAACAACAGGATCCTTCACCTCCTGCCAAATCCCGCGATCAGGCCACCGCGCCCTCCGGCGCCCGGCCCCCGGGGACCCTGATTGCAGGCCTGTTGGGTCAACCCGTTACGGGAATAGGCAATGTCAGGGGAGATGCCTCGGCCAGCCCGCTCGCCGAAGGCGCCGAATCGTATAAAAACGGCGATTTTAAAATCGCTTTCAGCCAATGGCAGCAAGTCGCCCGCGAAAATGAGGACTACCGGGGGTATGCGCAGCAATGCATGGTCTACGCAGCCCTCCAAAAGGCTTTGCAGACAACTAAAACGGCGGAACGGAATGAATGGCTGGATACTGCAATAACCCTTTCCGGCAAAGTGTTGAATGATCCGGATAACGAACAGGTAATTCCGGCTACAAAATGGGCACTGCTGCTCGCATACTTTTATCGCGACGGGAGCAATGGCAAGAATTTCAGGCAATTGCTGCCGGAAGTCGCAAAACAGCCCGGGTTTGAGGACCGCGTTGAAGAACTGAAGCAGGGCTTTTGAGCAAGTCCGGACTGACCGGGCAGGGTTCCGTTTCTTGCCGTACCTTTGCACGGGCGTACGCTACATAAAAAAGCAGCCATGATCCAGGACAGATTCGGCCGAACACATAACTACCTGCGCATTTCGCTTACCGACAACTGCAATATGCGGTGCTTTTACTGCATGCCCGAGGAGGACTACGATTTTACGCCCGTCTCAAAACTCATGCAGGCCCATGAGATCGAAGCACTGGCAAAAATTTTTGTGGAAGAAGGCGTTGACAAGATCAGACTTACCGGCGGCGAGCCGCTTGTACGCAAGGATGCCGCGAATATTTTGCTCGCATTGTCGAAATTGCCCGTCAAACTTACCCTGACGACCAACGGCACACGGCTGCACGAATTCGTGCCCGTGCTGCGGGAAGCGGGCGTACGCTCCCTGAATATCAGCCTGGATACTCTGCAGGCCGACAAATTTCAAGTGATGACGCGCCGCAACCTGTTCGATAAAATATACAATAACATCCACCTGCTGATCGATCACGGCTTTCATGTAAAAGTGAACATGGTGGTCATGAAGGGCTTGAATGACAACGAAATACCTGATTTTATTGCCTGGACGAAGCACACACCCGTACACGTCCGTTTTATCGAATTCATGCCTTTTTCAGGAAATCGCTGGACGAGCAACAAGGTGGTCTCGCTGGAAGAAATACTGGCCGCAATAGCCATAAAATACGACTATATCCGCCTTCAGGACGCCGAAAACGATACGGCAAAAGGCTTTACGGTGCCGGGACATGCAGGCACTTTTGCCATCATCAGCACCATGACATCGCCGTTTTGCAGCGGTTGCAACCGCATGCGCCTGACTGCGGACGGCAAAATGAAAAACTGCCTGTTTTCGCGTACGGAAACCGACCTGTTGTCGGCTTTTCGCCGTGGCGACGACGTCCGGCCGCTTATCCATCAGAGTATTCAGGACAAAGCAAAAGAACTGGGCGGGCAGTTCACAACCGATTTTGAACATCTGCACGCAGAAACCATCGACAACCGGAGCATGATCACTATCGGAGGTTAAGAGAGATGCTTATGATCAGTGTAACCGAAGCGCAAAATATTGCATTGGCGCGTACCGTCGCTTTGCCGGTCGTGACCCGCCCGTTGCTGCAAGCCGCCGGAATGATCCTCGCAGAAGATGTGTACGCCGGGGTCGATGTGCCGGCATTCCCGCAATCGTCCATGGATGGTTATGCGCTGCTGTTCAGCGGCTGGCAATCGAATCAAAAACTGAAGATCAGCGGCGAGATCGCGGCAGGCGACCAGCCGGAAGGCCTTCTGTCGCCCGAAAACGCCGTCCGGATATTTACCGGCGCCCCCGTTCCTCCGGGGGCCGATACAGTCATCGAGCAGGAAAGCACGATCGTTGAAGACGGGATATTGCGGATCAACAAACCGGATTTTCAGGCGGGGAAAAACGTGCGTCCGCAGGGCTCAGAAATAAAGGCGGGACAAATTGCGCTCAACAAGGGCGCCGTTTTGTCGCCGGCAGCCCTGGGTTTTCTGGCCGGAATTGGCGTCAGCGAAGTACCGGTTTTTCCAAAGCCCCGCATCGGGATCATCGTTACCGGCAAGGAATTGCAGACGCCCGGCCGGCCCCTGGAATACGGACAGGTGTACGAGTCAAATTCAGTCGCCCTGCTCGCCGCCTTGCAACAGATGCACCTCACGGACACAAGCGTGCTGCGGGCTGATGACCGACTGGAACACGTGACCGGATTGCTGCAGCAGCAACTCGAACAAAGCGACGTGGTGCTGCTCACCGGCGGGATAAGCGTGGGCGAATACGATTTTGTGCTGAAAGCCACAGAGTTATGCGGGGTGGAGCAGCAGTTTTACAAGGTCAGGCAGCGCCCCGGCAAACCGCTTTATTTCGGTATGAAGGGTAATAAACCGGTCTTTGCCCTGCCCGGCAACCCTGCCTCTGTGCTGACCTGTTTTTATGAATACGTTCTGCCCGCATTATACAAAATGAGCGGCCGCCAAAGGGTTTTGCAAGTGGCAAAAGCCCCCTTGGCGGCAGATTTTAAAAAAACGGCTGCCCTGACCCATTTTCTCAAAGGCTATTACGATGGCAATACGGTCATGCCCCTCGGGGCACAGGAATCGTACCGCCTCCGTTCATTTGCGGGGGCCAATTGCCTGATTGTAATCGGAGAAGCCGTCACCGAATGCCGGGCCGGCGAATTAGTGGACATCCATTTATTGCCGGCCGGCTGACTTGTTTTTTACCCGTTAAACCTGCAAAAAACCGGGCCCTGATAACCGCAACCTGTAACCGACAACCGACATTCGCTATCGACCATTTCGCCCTTTTTTACCTGCTTTTGTTTGCCGTCGCATTTCTCTATGCAACGGTAGGCCACGGCGGCGCCAGCGGCTACCTGGCCCTTATGGCCCTTTTCAACGTGGCGCCTGACGTAATGAAACCCACGGCGCTGCTGCTCAATTTGTTCGTTGCCGGAATGGCTTTCGTGCAGTATTACCGGGGCGGCTACTTCTCTCCGCGTATCTTCTGGCCCTTCGCCCTTGCCTCCATCCCACTCGCGTTTGCAGGTGGTCTGGTGCACGTCGATGCACGCTTGTATAAAACGATGCTGGGCATTTTGCTGTTATTGCCTGTCGGAAGGTTCCTTTTTTTTAACAACACCCCGGCCGCGGAACTGAAAAAACCCGAAACGGGTCTGTCCCTGTTCGTCGGCGGACTCATCGGTTTCCTGTCCGG
>JAKOXM010000135.1 GCA_029781095.1 Bacteroidota bacterium | reverse complement strand
CTGTTCGGCATGTTTGTGGCTGAGAAGGCGGATACGGCGCAAATACCAAAACTGGTGCAGGCGCTCCTTGATCATCATATCGCGGTTGTGCCGACGCAGTCGCTCGCCGAACGCTGGTTTGCGCCCGACCGGAGCGCCGAAGCGCTGGCTGCAGAACCCGAAATGAAGTATGTAAAACCGCGCGACCTGAAAAACTGGGCCTCCGGCAAAAACGAAACCATGTCCGATCCCCGATACGATTCCCTCGCAATGACACGGTTCATACAGATCAGGCGCAGACTTGTTTTTGAATGCAACCGGGCCGGGGTGATGCTGTTGCTCGGCTCCGATGCGCCGCAGGTGTTCAACGTGCCGGGTTTTTCGCTGCATCGCGAATTGCAATACCTCGTGGCAGCAGGGCTCACGCCTTATGAAGCCTTGCGAACCGGCACGGCCAATGTGGCCCGTTTCTACAAAAGAAACGACCTGGGAGTTGTTAGAACAGGCGCCGTTTCCGATCTTGTCCTCCTGAATTCCAATCCCCTGCAAGATATTTCCAACAGCAGGCGCATTGAAGGAGTGCTGCTGGGCGATCGCTGGCTTCCCAAAAAATTTATAGAACAGACGTTGAAACGGCTGGAGAAGAACTGAATATCCGATCTTGCAGTGTTTTTACTGCGGAATTAAAAAATTTACATGCAACCCGGCAATGTATTGCACTATATTTTGTTTTTCCTGCGTCTTCCCGGGAAGACTGCGGACAAGGAGCATCGTTTCAGCAAGGCGGCTGTAGTGGTATATCGTTTGCGCCTGGCCGTTTTACTGGTTTTGCTCTCGCTCACCATAGGCACGGTCGGTTTTATCCTCATCGAGCGCTATCCATTGCTCGATGCCTGGTACATGGCAGTGATCACGCTGGCTTCGGTGGGTTTCGGCGAAGTGTATCCCCTGAGCGATGTCGGTCGACTTTTTACCTCATTTCTCATATTATTCAACATAGGGTTGTTTGCCTACTCCATTTCCACCATTACAGGAATTGTTACCGAAGGCGGACTGACCCGGCTGATCTATGATCTGCGTATGACTCGTCAAATCGACGCCCTCGAAGGGCATACGATCGTCTGCGGCTATGGCCGGCACGCCACTGAAGTGGCACAGGAACTGGCCAAGCAAAATATTCCATTTGTCATTGTGGAGAACAACCCCCAGAAAATAGCGATGCTGCGCGAGGAATCCGGTATGCAGTATATTGAGGGCGATGCCACGCACGACGGTATTCTGGAAGCCGCGGGTATCCGGCGGGCATCGGCGCTGGTGGCCACCTTGCCCAGCGACGCCGACAACCTGTTTATTGTTATGTCGGCACGGCAAATTAACCACAGACTGCGGATCATTTCACGCGCCAACAACGAAGCCGACGAGACCAAGATCAGGCGTGCAGGCGCGGACCATACGGTTGTTCCGGAGCGCATTGGCGGGTTTTATATGGCCACCCTTGTAAACAAACCCGATCTCGTAGAGTTTTTTAACCTGCTCTCCAACATGGGCCCCAGCAATGTCGTGTTTGAGGAAATCCCCGTAAGTCGCCTGTTGCCTGATTTTCAGGGGAAAACCATAGTCGAAGGCGGCTTGCTCCGGGCGGGCAAAATATCGGTGGTCGCCGTGCGCTCCTCGAACGGGCAGTATGAACTCAATCCTTCATCCGAAACGAAACTGACGCCGGATTTGCACATTGTCGTACTTGGCAACCCGGAACAGATGTCCTTTTTCAGGTCAAATTCTTTAGCCGAAAATTAGGTTCAGGCTCCGGGAGGACCGCCGAAAAAAAACGGGCGAACCCTTTGGTCCGCCCGTGAAAAAACCTTTTTGGAAAATTATCACGCTTTGCTAAATCGTTTAACAGGAGGAGGGGTCAATGAATTTTTTGATCCTGATTGAGGTACTCCTTGTTTCCGTTGGCATTGATGTAATACTGTCCGCCTTTGGGACCCTGGTAGATGGTGCGACCTTTGGCATCCTTGCCGAGCACGACGTCCTGACCCGTATCAGCCGAAGATGTCTTCGGTGCGGCCTTTGCTGTCTTTGGTTTTGAGACAACCGTTTTTGGAGCGGTATTTTGATCTGCTTTTGCGGTGGTTCCCGCCGGTTTTGAAACGCTGGATTCAGGTTTTGCAGTTTTTTCCTTTTTGCCGGATTTTGCGACTGCCTCAGTCGAAGATTTCTTTTCCGAAACAGCCTTTTCCTTTTTGCCGGATTTTGCCGTTTCAGACTTCTCGTTTACCGGAGCCGCCTTTTCCTTTTTAGGCTTGGCCGTCTTTTTTTCAGCCACCTGTCCTTCAGACGTTGCAGATTTTGCTGTTTTGGTCTTGCTTTTTTTGGCAGAAGCAGTTGAAGTGGCAGCATCGCCGGTTTCGGATTTTGGTTTGGCGGCTTTTTTGGGCTTTGCCGGTTCAGCCTGAGCCGCTTTTTCGGGCTTTGCTTTCTTTACTTTTTTTGACGTCTGGGTTGGTGTTGCTGCAGGTGTCGTTTGGGCCTGACCCTGAACGGCAAAAAAGAAACTGCCGATAACGACTGCAATTTGAATGGCTCTCATAGATGAAAAAGTTTGTTTTGTTCGCATGACGGACCTGTCATGCGACAAATATGCTTTCCCGGGAAACAAGGGCACAATGAGAACGTCTGCAAACCGGGCAGGACTGGCAGGCAGGCAGGCAAAATAATCAGAGTAATTCTTTAAAATGGAAGAATCACTTCCCGACAACCACGCTTCGCGTCACTACGTCGTTTCCGGTCAGTATCCGCAATTGGTACGTACCGCCCGGCAGATCGTGCAGATCGAGCGGAATGTGTTGTTCCGTTACCTGTTCGACCGTCCAGGTATGTAAAACACGCCCGGCTGCATCCGTGATGGAAAGATCGAGCGACTGCGGCTGCGGGAACGCGACAGACAACACGGCCTGACCAAAGGATGGGTTGGGGAAAACTTCGGCAAGGAAAGCCTCGCCGGGATTGTGGGTGCCCACCGTCTCCGTCAGATTGTAAGTATATGTGACGGTGCAACCGTTGGCATCGGTTACTTCCAGTTTGTAAACGCCGGTCGGTATATCGTTCAGGTCTTTCAAGCCTGTCACAAGTAATACGTTGTTTCTGAACCATTTGTATTCAAACTGGCCGCCGCCGCCGCTAACGCTTACGGAAATGGCGCCATTACTCTGCCCTTGTCCGGGGTGGAGAATAACGCCCGGAGTTATGACAATGGCCGGCGGATCGGTGAGTGTCCGGCTGATTGTTGTGCTGCAACCGTTGGCGTCAGTCACCGTCAGTTCATAAGTGCCGGCGGTAACTCCGTCTATGGCGGCGGAAGTGAAGCCGTTGGACCACTGATAAATATACGGCGCTTTGCCACCGCCGACATTCGCGTGAATGAAGCCCTCGCTGTCACCGTTGCATTTCGGGTTTTGCGATACGGGATCGACTGCAATGGGATCAGGATCGGTGAGTGTCATGTTGAACGTGGCGCTGCAACCATGCGTATCGGTCACGATAACGGAGTAGGCGCCCGGGCCAAGTCCGCTGATGGATGACGTCGTGCCGTTATTGGACCACAGGTATTCATAGGGCGGCGTTCCGCCGTTGATACCCGCCGCCAGCATGCCATCGGCGTCGCCGTGGCATTTCGGTTGTTGAACGGTGGGTGCAGACTGAATGGCCGCCGGGTTGGTCAGGGTCTGGCTCAATGCGCTTTGGCAGCCGTTGGCGTCCGTGATGGTTAGCGAATAAGTGCCGGCGGCAAGGCCTGTGATGCCGGGTGTGGTGGCATTATTCGACCATACATACTCGAATGGAGCCGTTCCGTCCGACAGGTTGGCTGCGAGTGCGCCGTCGGAACTCCCGAAGCATTTGGGCTGTGTGGCGGAAATGGCGGCGGAGAGCACACAGCCGGTGGTCTGGCAATCACCGACCGTGTCGCCTTTCATGATCTCGCACCCCATAGCGTCGGTTACGATGACCAGATACGGAGCGCCGCTGGGGAGCATCTGGCCATTGGTATTACCTGAAAATGAATAAGGTTGAATGCCGCCGTTAACAGTCACCTGAAGCGCTGCCGTGCCGAGACCCGTACAGTTTTCCTTGACCTCGAGCGACATCGGCTGGAAATCGGGCGGGCTCTGGCCGTCCAGGATTTTCAGGCAGACATCACCGCTGCTGAGACCTGCTGCACCATCCCAGGAAGCCACCTGGATATAATATGTTTTTCCTGCGGTCAGACCGATGGCAGTGACGTATCCGTTGCAACGATACGGGTTTTCAGCACAGAACACCTGCGTCAGGTTATTGCAATCGCCTTCCCAAATCGCAAGCGCGTGTTCGAATTCGGCGCCGGTGTTGATACGAACGGAACCGGAAGCAGGGGCCGTAAATTTGAACCAGATATCGCGATCCACTTTTGTAATACAACTCGGTTTGTATGAAGACCCCGAAGCATTCATGTTGTTTCCGGCGGTGCACTGGTTTCCTATCTGAATATTAATTGCCGCGACGCAATCGTCGTTTACAGGTGCATCCGGTTGCTTTTTAGTCAGTTGCGGGCAAAGACTTCCTTCTACAGTAGCGAAATTGCCGGCAATTTGCACCCAGTAAGTCTGTCCGGGATTCAATGCGGGTAATTCGAGGATGCTGCCGTGCTGATTACCGGCGACTTCTTCCGGAACGAGACAGCCTCCCCTGTACAACGTGATGATGTCCGAAAACGAGGCGTTACTGTGTATTTCCAGTTTTTCGCCCGGAGCGAGGTTGTCGGCAGTGAATTTGTACCAGACGTCGGCACGCGCCAGCCGGTTGAGCGATGGAAGCACCGGCGACATGGTAGCGTTGGCGTTTGTTCCGATCGTGCAGGAGCCGTTTGCCGTCAGGGTAATGGCGTCGGCGCAGTTGTCGTTGACGGGCGGGGTAGGGGTGCTTGCTTGTTCGACCTGGATGCAAAGTTCGCCGCGGGGGGCGCCGAACCCGCCTTCCTGCCCGCTGATACGGAACAGGTATGGCGTGCCTGACTGTGCCGTAAAATAGGTGGTTTCACCCGTAAAACCGTGCTCGTCGCGGTTGTCGCAGGCAACGAGTTGCGGACTGGCGCAGGCGCCGGTAAATACACTTACCACGTCGTTGAAGTGCGCGTGGGTGCTTAATTTTGCGATGCCGGAAAAATCGGCCGTCCAGCGATACCAGATACCGGCAATGCTGCTGTCGGTACATGCCACGGGCGGACCTTCGAAGGTAGCCGACAGGTTGTCGCCGGCCAGACACGGGGCGCCGGTCGACAGTTGCGCGGCGTTGCTGCAGAGGTCGATGGCCTGGCCTGAGGCAGTAATTTTTACGTTATCAATGCCGACCCACCAGCCCCAGTCGTCGCCGTCGTTGTATTCAAACGTGACGCGCATTTGTTGTGCGCGGTAAGGCGAAATGTCGGTTGTGAAATGGACATAATTGGGAAAATAGGGGCCGCCGATATCGCTGTTCGATTTTTGCACGAGAAATTCGTCGCCGCTGCCGGTTTCAACGATCACAGAGATCGATTCCTTGTAATGGCGCATAATCGCATCGTAATTGAGTACAAACTTGCCGTATGCAGTACCGTCGAACCAGGGAGTGCTCATGCGCACGACGGAACCGGCTACGTCGCCGAGGGCGTCATCGTCGAAATAAGCGAAACAACTGCCGTCCATGGAACTGCCTCCCTGCAGGGCATTTGAACCGGTTTGTATTTGTCCGAATTTCCAGTCTTCGGGCCCGGTCAGTACCTTTGTTTCCCAACCGGCGGGTTTTGCGCAGCCGTTAAAAGTTTCTTTTACGACGTTGGCGCCCGTACCCGAGCCTGTAATTTTGATATTGTCAATCCCGGCCCACCAGTTCCAGGCGCCGTTTGCATCGTTGTACCGGATAATGAGGCGTGCGCCGGCGGATTGCGTTAACAGTGCCAGATCTGATTTCAGGGTAAAATGATCCGAAATATTTGCGCTGTTCTTGTGATAGCGGTCGAAGCGGGAAACGGGAATTTCCGTGTTCCCGTCCTTTATCAGTATTTGCAGGTACTCGTTGGCGTCTTCCCAGTCCCGGTAATGTACGTCCATGCTGAGCATGACCGTGGAGAACTGGGAAGCATCGAAGGCCGGTGAAATGAAATCGAGGGTATAGCCCGGCGTATTGTTCCCAGTCGATTCATCATCGATAAAAAGAAAACAGGACCCGTCAATACTTTGCCCCAATGCGTCGTTATTTTGCGAAAGTCCGACGTACCATACGGGATTCTGGTTTCCAGTGGCATTGACCTGCCAGCCGGAAGGCAAGGCACATCCGTTGAAATCTTCCGATAAAAGGGTAACCTGGGCACTGAGGCCGGTTACAAACAGAGCAAATGAAGAGGCTAAGCAAGTAAATTTCCGAAGGAGCATGATTAGTAGGTTATGTGTGTTATCTCAGAAAATTACTGAGTGAAAGGTAGTCACTCTCACCATCATGGAAGCGACTGTTGATAATAAAATCAATCCTTTGGAAAATATTGGCGCGAATACATTATTTAATAGTTGCAACACTCAAATCTTCGCTAATCTTGCTATTGAAAGAATCTTCCAAACCGAAAAAATAATCAAATATGCCCGCTCACACTGATCTGTCGGTGATAGCCCCTCGTGTCAAAACGACGGCCTCGCCACCGGTGAATGACCCTTTACAACCCTATGTCCCCACGACGGACAAGCCCTGGAACGCCCGGCGTGTGGTACACCTCTACCGCAGGCTGGGCTTTGACGCCAGTCTTGCCCAGATACAGCAGGCGCTCCAAATGACGCCGGTCGCGCTTGTCGACCAGCTGCTCGATACGGCGGCAGGATTGGGGCCGCCGGACCCGACTCCGTGGGCAAACTGGAGTGCGGCCGATTACGGCGGCAACACCACGCTTATCTTTCAGCATATCCGGGAATTGAAAAGACGCTGGATGATCGATTTTGCAACAGAAGGAATTCGGTCAAAGATGGCTTTTTTCTGGCACGATCATTTCGTGACCCAACTCTCCGGTTACATGTGCAACTCCTGGCTGTGGGATTATTATTCTTCGTTGCACGAGTTTGCCTATGGCAA
>JAKOXM010000130.1 GCA_029781095.1 Bacteroidota bacterium | reverse complement strand
CCTTTGCGTGTCGGTATTGTTTGCGACCGGTGGCGATCTGGGCGCTTTGGCAGGGGTGTACACTTTTTCGTTTCTGGCGGTCATGGCATTGTTCGGATTGGGCAATCTGCTGTTGAAAGTCAAACGGGCCAAACTGCCGAGACCCGTCAGGGCGCACCCGATGGCGGTTGTCGCTGCCATTGCTCTTGTAGCGACGGCTTTTTGGGGTAATGTCCTGCTTAATCCCGCCTCGCTATTCGTATTTTTCCAATACCTGCTGCCTGCCCTGGGCTTCATTTTCCTGATGCTCAACCGCGGCCGGATAGTACGTGTGCTGTTATACACGATTGACTACCTGTACCGCCCGGTGCGGCGCTATGTGGTCGTGAGCAGCCGGTATTTGAAAAAAATGCTGGACAAAATCAATTCGCAAGAATTTGTCTTTTTCACCAAAGGTGACAATGTAGCGGTGCTCAACCGGGTGCTGCAATACGTGGAAAACAACGAAAAAACCGGAAAACTCAAAATTGTAACCGTGATGCACCCGGGACAAACCTGCAATGAAGACCTCAGAAAAGACCTGGAGGTGCTGGACAGGGCTTATCCGGATGTACAGATCGAATACCTCGAAATCGAAGGCAAATTCGGCCCGGATCTGATTGACGAACTGTCCCAACAGTGGGGTATCCCCAAAAATTTTATGTTTATCGGTTCACCCGGGGACCGTTTCCCCTATCGGCTGTCAGAATTGGGCGGGGTTCGGCTGATCATTTAAAAAACAACCTGAAATGAATGAAATACTCTATTTTGAATTGCTGCGTACACAGTCGATGGTAATAACCGTAGGCAGTATCGTGGTGACACTGATCATTCTGGCAGGCACACATTTGCTGTTGAAACTATTATCGGCGGTGTTGCGTCGCACCATGCGGGCCAGGGCCGTTCCCGAAGGGCGCCAGACCTCGCTGTTGCAACTGATCAGTTATTTCATCTGGATACTTGGCGGCATTATCGGGTTGCAATCACTGGGTGTAGACATTACTTTTTTTGTAGCCAGTTCTGCAGCATTACTGGTGGGTATCGGCCTCGGCTTGCAGAATGTGTTCAAGGACTTTGTCTCCGGTATCATCATCCTGCTGGACGGAACCGTAAAGGCCGGTGATGTTGTGGAGATCGGCGGTTGGGTCGTAAAGGTAAAAGACGTGTCGCTGCGCACCTCCAGCGTCGTCACCCGCGACGACAACATCGTCATTATTCCCAACCACAAATTTATCGAGGAAAATGTCATTAACTGGACGCATAATGCAGCGCCGACCCGTTTTGAACTGGACGTGGGAGTCGACTATTCTTCCGATATCCGCCAGGTAGAAAAGGTTTTGCTCGATTCTGTTCGAATGCGCGACGACCTGCTACAGTCAAGCCCCCATGAGCCATATGTCCGATTGATGAACTTTGGCAGTTCTTCCCTTGATTTCCAGCTCATTTTCTGGAGCAACAGCCTCTTCCGGATCGAGACCGTCAAAAGCCACATGCGCTTTGCCATCGTGGAGGCTTTTCAAAAAAACGGCATTACGATTCCATTCACGCAAGTCGTACTCCACCAGGCATCCCCGCCGGATCAGCCGAAAACCTGATATTTTTTGTCAAATTTTTTATCAAAACCGTCTCAAAAGCGCTGAAACCTGACTTCGGTCAGTTTTCAGGCATGTCAAAACACGGACCTTTGACCTAATATTTCATTCAAAGCGTGTTCGGAAATTTGTTCTGAGCCAAAAGGGAATAAATTCCCGAACAGGCTATTAATCATAATCGAAGATGCATAATTTCAAAATTCATAAAATCATAACTCCCACCGTTTTACCCTCGCCTAACAACGCTGTTATTCCCTGGTCGGAGCAATTATCCAAATCTTTTCAGGCACAGTTGGTGCTCTACAACGCTGTAAGCACCGACGGTACGGATGGCGAACTCGACACCACCATAGATGGAAATAAAATCAATTTGCTGATCAAATCAGCCATGCAGCGGTTGCGTATCGTGGGTAAAGGTCTTACACGGGCCTACAAAGTCAGGTATCTCGTGGAGGTGGGCAGCCATTGGCGCAACCTGCTCAAACAGGTGCGCGATGAACGGGCAGACCTGCTGATAGCCGGAATGCCTGCAGAAACAGGCAAGAAAATATCGGTGCGGCTCGCAGAATTAATGTACAACAGCCCTTGCCCTGTTCTTTTTGTCCGCGAGGGCATGCTGCCGGCCATACCCAGGAAGATTTTGGTACCGGTCAGGCTGAAAGACAGGCTGGAACAAAAACTTCCGGTCGTAATAACGTGGGCAAAAAATTGTGACGCGACGGTTTGTCTTTCCGCATTTTCTGCCGACGGCGCCTCATCCAAAGAAAATCTCCGGCTCTACAACATAGTAGAAAAAATGGCGGGTATCCTCCGCAATGCCGGTGTAAAAGTCGAATCCGAAACGGTTCACGGCTTCCATTTTGGCACGACCATGGTACATCGCGCACGGCTAACCGGCGCCGATCTTATCGCAATAGCGGTAGAACCCGTCAATTACCTGTCGCAGCTCTTCACCAAAATGGTGGGTCCCTATTTCCTTGAAAACGCACTGGTGCCGGTGTTATCGGTTCCTTTGTTTCAACCGGTTCGTGAGCAGGGTGATTTACGCCTGGGCAGCGTGACCGGCGATCGGCCGATGCCGGAAGCCGCTTCCATGGCAACTGTCTGAAAAAAGTTATCAATAAAATTAATCAAGATGGATATTGTAAAAATTCGTCAGCTCCGGATGGAGGATTACGAAGGGTTAAAAACATGTATGCTGAGTGCTTATTCCCAAATGCCGGAAGCATACTGGAAAGAACATCAGATCGGCAAGTTGCTGAATATTTTCCCGCAGGGGCAATTTGTAGTGACGATCAACGAGCAAATCGTCGGTTGTGCGCTATCGATTGTTGTGCGCTACGACCGGTATGGCGACAACCATACCTACCGCGAGATAACGGGCAATTACACATTCGCAACCCACGATCCAAAGGGCGATACACTTTATGGAATCGACGTATTTGTTGACCCCGAATTCCGGGGCCGCCGCCTTGGCCGCCGGCTCTACGATGCGCGTAAAGAACTGTGCGAACAACTGAATTTATCGGGCATTGTATTTGGCGGGCGCATCCCCAACTACCACGAACATGCAGATACGCTTTCGCCGCGCGCCTATATCGAAAAGGTAAAAAACAAGGAACTGCAAGATCCTACGCTCAATTTCCAGTTGTCCAACGACTTTCATGTACGCAAGGTGCTGCGCGGCTATCTGCCGGGCGACGAGGAATCCAGGGAGTTCGCCACACTGCTGCGCTGGGACAACATTTACTTCACGCCAACGAACACGGAAGAGGAAAACGCTTCCAAATCCGTCGTGCGGCTCGGGCTGGTGCAATGGCAAATGCGCTCCTATCGCACTATAGAAGAGCTTTTTGAGCAAATGGAATATTTTGTGGATGCCGTATCCGGCTACCGAAGCGATTTTGCATTGTTCCCGGAGTTCTTTAACGCGCCGCTTATGGCCCAGTACAACAACCGGCCGGAAGGTGAAGCGATCCGGGCACTGGCCGAGTATACGGAGACCATCCGTGACAGATTTGCCAAACTGGCTGTGAGCTACAACATTAATATCATCAGCGGCAGCATGCCCTTGCTGCGCAACGGGCAATTGTATAACGTGGGTTATTTGTGCCGACGCGACGGCAGCGTGGACGAATATGAAAAACTGCATGTAACACCGGATGAAGTCAAGTGCTGGGGCCTGAAAGGAGGCAGCAAACTGCGCAGCTTCGATACCGACTGCGGCAAAATCGGCATCCTGATCTGTTATGACGTCGAGTTCCCGGAGTTGCCGCGTTTGCTGGCAGCAGAAGGTATGAACATACTTTTTGTGCCGTTTTTGACCGATACCCAAAACGCTTTTTCGAGGGTACAACTATGCGCCAGAGCCAGAGCGGTGGAAAATGAGTGCTTTGTCGCAATTGCAGGCAGTGTGGGCAATTTGCCCAAAGTGCACAACATGGATATGCAGTACGCCCAAAGCGCTGTATTCACGCCCTGTGATTTTGCATTTCCCGTCAATGGCATCAAGGCTGAGGCGACGCCAAACACCGAGATGCTTGTAGTCGCCGATGTTGACCTTGAGTTGTTACACGATCTGCGCCACTCGGGCAGCGTTCGCAATTTGAAAGACCGGCGTACCGATCTGTATCAAATTGATTTTCAAACAAGGGTTTCAAAAGAAAACAGTTTTCAGCCTGCCGCCTCCGTGCTCAACGAATCTGCGCAAGCGGCGGGGTAAAAGTACGCGATCACGAGTGATTACCCGGGCTGTCCTGTCATGGCGAAAACAAACCTAACACATTCAATAACAAACCAATATGGATTTAATTTATCAGACGGTCCACTTTAAAGGAAGTGACGACCTCGAACAGTTTACACGAAAAAAAATGGGCCGCATTTTCCGGAAAACTTCCGATATCATACGGGCCGAAGTGACACTTTCGGAAGGGGCAAGCGGCAACCTGGAGAATCAGTTTTGCGAGATCAAACTCGAGGTGCCGGGCAATACGATTTTTGTAAAAAAGAACGCCACGTCTTATGAGCAGGCTATCAGATCAGCGGTAGAAGCAGCCATGAAAATCATCAGGCGATCGAGATAAAGTACAGCCGGCGAGCATTTTGTGTTCCCGTCATAGGTTTTAAAATGAATATTCACACGAACTTGTGCCCTCATGGACACTTTTGATCTCGTCACCCTGCTCATCGTTTTATGCGCCGCACTGGCGTACCTCAACCACCGCTTCATCGGATTGCCCAGCGTTATCGGTCTGCTGGTATTGTCGTTGGGATTGTCAACCGTCGTGTGGACCAGCAACCACATTTTCCACCTGGAACTGGCCGCCAAACTCGAAAACGTAATCGTGCACCTCGACTTCAGCAAAGCGTTGCTCGAAGTGATGTTGTCCTTCATGCTTTTCGCCGGATCGTTTCATGCAGATACGGAAGCCATACGCCGGGAAGCGAAATCAATCGGCATCATGGCGGTGCTCGGCACATTTATAAAGACTGTGGTCGTGGCCGGCCTGCTGTATTGGTGCTCCATGTGGCTGGGCATGCCCATGGAATGGATCTATTGCCTGCTGTTCGGCGCGCTCATCGCACCTACCGACCCCATCGCCGTGCTGGGCATTCTGAACCGGACCAAAATACCCGAGCGGGTAAAGACCAATATCATAGGCGAATCGCTGTTCAATGACGGTGTCGGCATCGTGGTATTCCTTACCATTCTCGAAATTGTAGAAAAGGGAAAGGAATCGTTTACCATTGGCGGCATGTTGCTGCTGTTCGCGCAGGAAGCCATCGGCGGTGTCCTTTTCGGAATTGCCCTGGGTTACGGTGCGTTTTTGCTCCTCAAATCCATCGACGATTACGAAACCGAAATCCTGATCACGCTCGCTGCGGTCATGGGCGGCTACGTACTTGCCGATGCGTTGCACATCTCGGGACCATTGGCCATGGTGGTAGCCGGTTTGGTGACAGGCTCGAAAACTTCACGTGAAAAGTCAATGAGCGCCACAACAGAACAGTACCTGGACCGGTTTTGGGAATTGCTCGACATGGGGCTGAACGCTATCCTTTTCCTGCTTATCGGTCTTCGTCTTGTCGGACTTGAATTCAACGGCCCGCTACTCATCCTGGGCATAGTCGCCATTATTACGATGCTTTTGGCGCGTTTCATTACGGTAAAATTTCTGTCCACACTCTTCCGCAAGACCATAAACACCACGCATCGGGAGCAAATTATTGTGGTCTGGAGCGGATTGAAAGGCGGGCTTTCGCTCGCAATGGCCCTGTCAATACCCCACCTCCCCGTGAAAGAACCGATTGTTTTTATCACTTATGCTATCGTATTGTTTTCTATCATCGTACAGGGTCTGAGCATCGAATGGGTGGTACGGCGAAACACGCGATCATAATCTTTAATGATATTCTATGACTAATCTGCCAGTAAACTTCGATGAACCTGCAAAAGAGACTCTTGTTGCCGCGGCCAAAAAAGTATTGAAAAACAATGTGTTAGGCACTTTTACCAAGCCCGCTCCAAATCTGTATCCCCACCAGTGGAACTGGGATGCCGGGTTTATAGCGCTTGGCTATGCCCGTTCCGATTTTCGTCAGGCCTGCGCCGAACTCACCTCACTTTTTCGCGGCCAGTGGGCCAATGGAATGGTACCGCAAATTGTATTTTCGGTAGAAAACGTCGGCAAATATTTCCCGGGCTATTTCTTTTGGGAAACACACGGCATTCCCGGAAAACCACGCAATAAGCGCACTTCAGGCATCACCATGCCACCCGTCCACGGGTTTATCCTGAATCGCTTGCTGCAACTTGCACCGGACACGAAGGCTTCCCGGCCCTATTTCCGGCGCATGTTCGACCGCGTAGTGTTGCTCCATCAATATTATTACCGGTTCCGCGACCCGGGTCGCGAAGGCCTGGCCTTCATTTGCCACCCATGGGAATCTGGCATGGACAACCTGCCTACCTGGGAAGAAGTATTTAAATCCATACATTTTGACGAATCGGAGGTGCCGCCTTATGAACGCCGCGACCTCGACCACGTAGACGCTCCCTATCGCCCCCGAAAGCACAGCTACGACCGCTACATTTACCTGGTAAATCGCTTGCGGCAACAACGCTATAATGAACCTGAAATCTGGAATAATTACCCATTTCAGGTGCAGGAGCCAATGTTTAATGCCATACTCAACCATAGTAATGATGCGCTTATCGAACTCGGCAAATGGCTGGGGCGCGACACCGGCCGGCTGCGCGAATGGCAAAATCAAACAAACCGCGCCCTCAATAGCAAACTGTGGGACGAAAGCCGGGGTATTTATGTTTCCTATGACCGGGTGCAGGGACGGCAAATCCCCATTGCCACGGCGGGCGGTTTGATGCCGCTTCTATGCGGCGCGCCCGATACCGCCCGTGCGGAGCGGCTCGTATCCCTCCTGCAAAGCCCTTCCTTTGCAGGCACCCGGGAAAATCCTGCCTGGCTGTGCGCATCCACGGCGCTCGACGAACCGGGATTTGACCCTTGCCGCTACTGGCGGGGCCCCGTATGGATCAATATGAACTGGCTGCTGTTCCACAGCCTGCAACGCTACGGTTATCATCCCCTTGCAGCCCGTATGCGCTCCGATTCGCTCGAACTTGTGCGAAAATTCGGTTTCTGGGAATACTACAACCCATGGAAAAATTTACCGGATGGCGAAACGAACGGCGGCTACGGCGCGAATCAGTTCTCATGGACGGCAGCGCTGACGCTGGACTGGCTGAATGCCTGAAGAAACAGCGGTGGGTGAAGCAAGGAGATTTTTATTGAATCTCAATGCTTTAAATACAGTTGCCATTTAAATCTGATTCAAAAACAGGTTTACACCAACCTCGAGAATCGCGCATTTGACCGTGGAAAATCAACACCCATCGCAAAAAACGTAAACAGGCCGGTCAGCGCCGCGCTGACCACAATTTGCCAGTTCCATTCCGGCGCCAACACGGGTCTGTCGACATTCAGCGTCGTCATTACCATGCCGGAAATCACCGAAAGTATTGCCATCCATTGATACAAGCGCAGGCCGAAATGCCTTGGCGTCTGGATTTCTCCGCGATAAGCCTCTTCTACGAATCTTCCCAAACCGTTCAAAATCAGGTAAATACCAAAAATAAACGGGTAGGAAGCGCCTCCGTTCCACAAGCGCAACAGGAAAAACCCTGCGAAAAACATCCAGATAAATGAGTAAACCTGCGTCGGATACAAACGCTCGCCTTTCAGGTGCGACAAGCCGCATACGCGGGAGCGCGGGTGAAAGTACCGGATACCATCATCCGGGCCGGAAGGAGCGCCGTGGCAGCAGCCGTTGACGAGACACCGAAGCCGGCCGATCGCCTGTACCCAGGGCATTGCAACCGAAAAAGCGCCGATCAGCATCCAGACCGGGTAACCGAGAGCCTTTAAAATCATCCAGGCAAAAAATACGCTGACCACAGAACCGTAATAACCGAACGGTCGTTTCAGTTTTTCCGAGCCTTCGATGAATTGTGCCCAAAGCGCCGAACATACAAGTCCGATCACGGCAAAAAGGAGAATTGCCCAGGCGTAGTCCTTGCCGACAAGGTGACCGATCAGCAGCACACCTGAAAAAGCGCCGATACCGACGTAGAAACCGTGGTTGATTACCCGGACGGGTCCGAATTCCCATTCACGCCAGGAATTGGCGATTTTTTCGGCGAGAATCAGGATGTTTTTCCAGAGGGAAGGAAGAAAAATGGCAACACAAAAAACCGCGATGGCTGTTATTCGATAGACATCGGGAAAAGGACTGAATTCAGAGACAAACATCGCCATACCCAACCCCGCTATAACAAAAAATATCCTGTACCGGTAGAAAACCCGGGAATAGAACACGGCCGATACAATGGTGACAACCGGCGGTACCGTCAAACAACCGGCCCACCCGGCATGCGGATACATATTGGCTGGCGCTGCCTTTGGATAAAGTAACGCTGCAAAAAAATGCAGGAATATAGCTGTCCAGAATGCTATCTGAACTTCACGGAGTTGACGTTCGCTTGTAACGACGAAATACAGTATCCCTGTAAACATCCAGGTTCCTGCAATAAGCAAGACCTTGCCGAGGTCCCTGGGTACCGCGCTAATTACAGGCAGATACGCCGGCCCGGGCGCCAGTTGCAATTGCATCCAGATGAAATTGCTCAACAAGACTGCAATGAAAAGAACCAGCAATTGTCCGGCGCGAAGTGGCCAGCCAGGCCGCAGGTCCATTGGGGAAGGGAGTCCAAACCATGCATCGGTGCAGGCATGGGGAAACCGGTTGCGCAGATCGATGTTCTCATATCCCAACACCAGTGAAACCATCCCAAGTACGACAACGGGCGTCACCAGATATAAACCCGCTACCGAGCCCAGCCCTAGCGAGACTCCGAAGCACAACATCCCAAAACCGACATAGATAGGGTGCCCCCACCAGCGATAAGCGCCCTTCTGTACAAATTGCTCAGGTGGAAAAGCATTCATTGGCAGGCCTTTCCCATATTGGTACAATGAAACCATGCCCCAAACCATCCAAAATAACCCGAAACCTGCGATCGGCCATCCGGCTTCCGGTGCGTATACGACAGGCAGCGGAATCTGGGCGGAAGCGGAATCAGCCCAAAGCCACAAAACACCAGGCAACAGGACCGTAAAGAGCACTGCGTACAAGGTTTTTCCGAATGTCGGACCGGGATAGTTCATAAGAGACAAGGCCTGGTTAATTGATAATATTTTCCGAAGCAGTATATATCGGGCGTTCAAAACCTCGTATTTCCTATTCATCTGATGACCTGGAGTCATCTGATGAATAAGATCGGTGATTTGGAGCCTAATGTAGTCAACATAATATGAATGGACACAGATCGAAATAAAAAATTCGTGTCCAATCCGTGTCCTGTTGACGACATCCGACCTGAGTCGTCTGATAAACAGGGTCGGTATTCAAAAGGCTTGATCGAAACCATAATATTATTGTCCAAATTCAACCAGTTCATGAATGGCCCAGCCTTCCGATTTCAAAACTCCCTGTTCGTGCAACAATGCGCGGCTTCTCCATTTGTGTTCGTCGGCATACAGAAAACGCGCGGGAGCAGATTGTTTGAAGCCGGGTAAAAAAGACAACATTCTGCCTGCCACCTGCTGGATTTTCTTTTCGGATTCCAGATTGCCGCTCCGGTCGAGCATAAGGCGAATGCCTTGTTCAGGCAGAATAATCTCGTCATCGGACACCTGTACCCGAGATACCGGAATACCGTTCAAAAATACCCATTGTCGCGGGGAATCCGTACGCCATTCGATCCAGATA
>JAKOXM010000128.1 GCA_029781095.1 Bacteroidota bacterium | reverse complement strand
AAACAATGGAAATACAACTGCTCAACTGGATTCGGTTGGCTACCGGTGCAGTGGCCTGTCTATAGAAAAAAATACACCGGACAGCATTACAACGCATCAAATTAAAAAATTCACCGTGAGATGGAAAGCAGGAGATGTGCCGGGCAGACAACAATGCGTACTGTCGGTGGGAGGAAAAAATATAACGAATACGATTCAAATAGTTGTAGAAGTGGAAGTGGTAAAGCCGCAGCAGCCCGTCAACGAATCTGATGCGGTAATCCCCGTGACAGCCACGTCTGCAAAGATCGTTGCAATGCAACCTGCCATCGATCTTGGAGATATCCCGGTTGGAAAGTCACGCAGTTTCCAGTATACATTACAAAATCAGGGGAATAGCGCATCCCCGGGCCTCAGTGCTGAAAAGGATTGTGGCGAAGGCGCTCAGCTATTTCAATTGGAAGGCATCGGCGCAAAAAGCAAAAAGACATATACGGATACATGGCAGGCGGGTGACGAGACCGGAATACACAGATGTACCTTGAAGATTGCGGGCCAGCCGGCAAGGATAGTCATTACGGCTAATGTGGTGTCTTCAACTCCCCCTTCCGGTTCGACCTGCGTTGTTCGATGTAATACCGGCGGAGTGGCGGGTATTGCGATAAGGTTTTATGATAGCGCTGGAAATGAATACTCAAAAATATCTGATAATCAATCTACTGTGAGTTTCAAGGTGCCTTGTAGCATGATAGGCAAAAGGGTGGAGGTCAACTTTGATAAAAACAGTGCGCATGATTACCGGAAAGTTGAATTCTTAAGCGACAGGGCATTTGAAGTACCCAATGCGATCAAAGGACAATAAAAATAACCATTACTCACCATGAAACTACATCATTTTTCTCGCACATTACTGATTTTGTCGTGCTGGATAACAATGCTTTCCGGCCTTTCCGCTCAGCAAAAAATGACCATTAGCGGCACAATCAAATCAACCCAGGGAACGTATGTCGAGGGCGTTACAGTATCGGTTTACGATACGCGCGACAAACTGTTGAACAGCACAACCAGCGGTCAGAACGGGTTATACAAAACGGAAAAGATTTTTACAAACGGGCAATCCGTTGTCGTAAAAGCCGCTGCTTCGGGATTTTCCGAAAAGTCGGTTACATACAAGGTAAAATCGGGAACAAATACCGTCGATATCACGATGCAGGCCCGTACTGTAATTACGGGTACGGTAGTCGATTCATTGGGCCTGGAAGGCATTGGAGACGTTGAATTGTCCTTTTTCGATGTAAATGGCAGTCCGATTCAAAGCCGTTCGACCAACCTCCGCGGCGATTTCGAGTTTGAAACAGATTTCAATCCGGGTGAAGTGATCCGGGTAAGGGCCGACAAGAGCGGTTATTACAGCAAGGAAGAAAGATTGCGAATACTTAAACCGGAGAGGGGTGAAAATTATATCAAATTTCAACTGCCCAAAATTGCTGACAGGGGTATCAAGGTGAATATCCGGGTGCTCGATAAAAGGAACGGGAAACCACTCGAAGGAGCTACTGTCAAATACCGTGACAGGACGGGTGACAAGTCAGCTGTTACACCCGTGAATGGAGAGGTAAGCCTGAATCCGCACCTCGATCCGAATAAAAGTCTTTGGTTGCGGATACAAAAATCCCACTACCTGGAAATTCCCGGCAGCCCCGCCCTGGCAATCGACAGGCCCAACCTCTTTGTGTATGAAATGGAACATGAATACGAGTTCCCGTGGTGTACCTGTATCCTGGCGGGAAGCGGTGGTTTCACCATATTCAGCGGTGTATCATTTATTACCTCAAAAAGTGCATACAATGATTAC
>JAKOXM010000095.1 GCA_029781095.1 Bacteroidota bacterium | reverse complement strand
TTCCGAGGCTGAACACCATAAATTCCGAGGGGTAATTGCGAATATCGATGACAATGCCTTTCGTATCCTTGAATTTTTCAAAAATAACCGGCAGTAGACTTTCTTTTATGTTGCCAAGGTAAATGTAACCCAGCTCCGGGCCGAGCAGCCGGTAGCAGCTATCGGGCTGATGATAAGCCCGGTCAATACCAAGGTCAAGTTTGTCTATTTGGGCGCTGTAGCGCGTTACGTCCGTTTGAAAAACGGAATCGCCACGTTCCACGCTTACCCTAACCTGACGGTCGTTGCCGGCAAGAATGTCCTTTGCCATATTGCGCAGACGGGTCGGCTCGTTGGATGCCGGGTAAAGCGGTTTTTTCTTTTTCACAATTTCTTCCACGGGTACGCCATTTACGGCAGTGATGATATCACCTATTTGGAGGCCCGATTTTTCGCCCAGGGTTTTGTTGTAATATTCGGTTACAACCATTTGATTCTCAATAAATTTCACCTGAAAAGGAGCGTAGAGGCGGCCAAAGTATCCGAGTAATTCATCATCCTGCATCCAGAGGTTGGCATGTGTGTCGTTGACCCGGCCGATCATTTCCCGCACCGCCAGTTTGTAGGATAAGGCATCTTTGGCTTCCAGAATTTTCGCGATGTAGACGGGCATCACGGCATGCCAGTCCTCACCGATGATATCGCGATACGGGAAAAAATACTGGATGATATTCCAGTACCGGTATACGGCAAGTAACCGGAAGCCATCATCCGGATATTGGAATTGTCTGTAGGCCTTTTCATTTTTGAAATTGGGGTTGCCGATATTTTCAAACAGGCTGATGTAGTAATGCTTGCCCTGGTTGCGGCGCTGTAATACGTAATGGAGTTTTTTTCGCAGTTTCGAGTCGAGGTTCCGGTCGTCGAGCCAGGCGAGGTCAGGAGCGATCAAAAAACTTCCCGCGGGTTTTTCGGCGCATGTCGGGCATTCGGGCAATTCACCGAGCGATTCAATCCATCCGGTCAGCAGTTTGTCGCGCTGCCTGGAATCGTTTGCATTCAGGTATTTTGGCAAAAAGCGGAATAATTCATAGTCCCAATCCAGTTCGCCGGCAGCTATTTCAGGATGGTAATATTTCAAAAAGCCCCAGACCTTGCCGAGGAGCGCCAGGTCCGCTATGCGCGCCGGAGTGAGTTTATCGATCACGATACCGCTGCCCCGGTCGAATGCAGTATCCTGCTGCGCAGGAAATCTGCCGGGTTTCTTTGCTCCGGCCTCGGCCAAAGGCTTGTTATCGACTGACAATTTGAAATGATCCACCCACATTTTTCCCGTTCCGCGCATCAGTCCGCCGATATTGACGGTCTTCGCTTCGTCAGAAAGCGGCAGGGAAATAGTGTATTCTTTCCAGTCGGTGGTGCCCTTTACCGGGCGGCTTTGCATATTGTCAAAGCCGAGCACACCGGATTCTCCGTCAATGCGCATCCACAGTCCGGCCATGCCGTCATCGGATACGTTTTCTGTTTTTAAAAAGGCTTTCAGTGTGATCTCGGTGCCCGAAAAATCTACCGGAATGGCCGAAAAAAAAGCGCCGAACCGGCGATCCGCAGCAGCGGGGTCCGGTTCGATGGAAACACTGTAGCGGCCGTCATAAGCCGTAGAAGAGTCGAGGAGCACAAGATAGCCGGAGGCGCCGCCTCTGTTGAATTCGAGGCTCCAGCCTGCTGTATGATTTGCTTGTTCAAAACTTTCATTGATGCTGCGCTGGGCAAAAATACCGGTCTGGCAGGCCAGCAAAACGATGGCAAAAAGGAGGCGTTTCATGTTAAATGTAGCTGGTTTAAGTGTGAGCGGGTATAAAAAGTACGTTACTGCAATCGTATATGCATTTCAGCCCGCAGCAAAAGCGCGACGAGCGACAAGGAGTATACACCCTGACAAGCCGGTCGTTCTATAAAATCCCGATTTATTTATAACTTCAGTTTGAATCGTTCCTGCATAAGAGCGGAATGTTTTCAACGTTTAAAAAATTACTACATCGCACACAAAATGAAGAATCTGAAACTTTTATTGTCATCGGCAGTACTGCTCAGCCTGTTGTGGCCTGCCTGCCGCGACCAGGAATTATATTCCTATGAAAAAACGGCAAAGGTTGCCTTCGCGGGTCGTGTCATAGACGAAGCCGGGGTGCCCGTGTCGAACGCGCGCGTTCGCGCCAGCGGCGAACTGGCCATGACCGATGCCAACGGCGTATTCCAGCTCAGTGCCGTCCGGATGCCGGCCAGCGATGCGATCCTGTCGGTCAGCAAAATCGGCTACTTTGACTTTACGAGGGCCTATATCGTTGAAAACGGCTCCACGCAATCCCTGACGATCCAGTTGCTCAGAAAGGACCTTGCGGGCACGATCAACGGCAGCAGCGGCGGTACCGTGCAGGTACCCGGCGGCGCCTCGCTCGTATTTCCGGCAGGCTCTGTGAATCATTCCGGGCAGGTAAATGTGTATGCACGTTATCTGGACCCCACATCGCCCGATCTCTCCATGAATATGCCGGGCGATCTCCGCGGAATCAACGCGGGCGGAGAAGAGCAAACCCTGGCCAGTTTCGGGATGATCGGCGTGGAACTGAGCGATGCCGGCGGCAAGGAATTGAATGTGGCCGCCGGGTATGAAGTCGAAATCACGATGCCCATCCCTGCGGGCAAGGTTTCCGTTGCCCCTGCGGAAATTCCGCTTTGGTATTACGATTACGATCGCGCCCGATGGATGGAAGAAGGAAGTGCGCAAAAAATTGGAAATCAGTATATTGGAAAGGTCAGACACTTTACTTTCTGGAACTGCGACGCTGCGTTTCCGGTAGTTCAGTTAAACGGCAAAGTGTATCAGGACAGCAGCAGCACGCCTCTCGTCGGTGCCACGGTGCGGCTGACGATCGTATCGAGCGGCTGGCAGGGGTACGCCTGGACCGACGCGAACGGCAGCTTCGGCGGCAGTGTTCCCCAAAACGAAGCCATGAAACTTGAGATCGTGCTTCCCGATCAATGCGGCAGCCAGGTGCTTTACACGCAGGATATAGGTCCATTCACTGCCGACACGACCCTGTCGCCCATTATCATCGACACGACGGTGGCACAGGCCGTTAAAATATCCGGATATCTTGTGAATTGCAACGGCCAGCCCATCCAGGGCGGATATGCCAAAATAAACGTCGACGGGGTGGAGGCTGCGGTCTTTGCCGATCAGGCCGGGAAATTCACGATGAACCTGTTGAATTGCAGCAACAGCACTACCGGCACCGTCATCGGGTACGATCTCGCGAATCTGCTTGAAAGCGGCCCGCTGACGTTCAGCATCGACACCGGCGCCATCAATTTGGGTCCCGTTGAAATATGCAACTCGCTTTCCGAGTACATCCAGTTTACCATCGACGGGCAAAGTTTTACCAAAATCGACCCGCTCGGACAGGTATTTCCGGATTCCCTGCCTTCCAACGGCAACGTAACGCTCCTGAGCGCCTACGATACGGCTCAAGTCAGCGCGATCTATATGATTTTCAACAACAACGAACAAACCGGCACGTTC
>JAKOXM010000085.1 GCA_029781095.1 Bacteroidota bacterium | reverse complement strand
AACGGCCCACCCGGGTGATGCGCGGATCGTGTGCAAATTTGATAAACACGGCATCGTTACCCGCAAGGCTGTACACATTCAGGTGCTGTAACTCAGCGACATGTTGGTCGGCGTCCAGGTACATGGAGCGAAATTTCAGAAAATCAAAGACGCGATAATCGGCCCCTACCCTTTTCGAACGATAAAAAACGGGCCCTTTCGAATCAAGGGCAATGGCGACGGCTACCGGGAGCCAGACGACAGAGGAAAGCACAATTCCCAGCGTCGCCGCTACCACGTCGAATATTCTTTTTACCTGTGGAATCTGGTAGCTATAGTTTTCACGCGTCAGATGTTCGGACAATTCCAGTAGTCGGGATTTGTATTGATTCAGAAAAGCGAGGCGCGCTTCCAGTTGCCTCCATAAAACCGGTTGCGGGTAACAATCGTCAATACCGTTCTTCAACAGCGATTGCTTTTCAATTCCCCGCTCCGGGCCGGCCAGCGCGATCAGGGGCACGAAGCGAAGATCGGGATGCGCCGTTACAAGCTTTATCAACTCAAAATCATTGTTTTGCAACCAGTCCAGGTTACAGAATACAGCATATGGGAGCTGGTATGTCCGGAGTTCGGATACCCGATGTTCGAGCCATTGAAATGCCTCGGCCGGCTGGTTGACAAGTTCGAAATTGTAGGCTTTATTTTGGTAGGGGAAATCACGGATATAGGTATCAAAATCCCCTTCAAAGCCGGCGAAAAGGATTTCCCGGGAGGCCAATGAAGGTGCGGATTGAAAAGAATTCAAGCTCATGAAAAGCGTTGTTAGTGTTTGTTCGATGATGACTCGTGCAAATTCAGCCGATGATCTGCTTTAATCGATCCTGGAGCATGACGGGGCTGAAGGGTTTTCTGATGTATTCGCAGGCGCCCAGTTGTTTGAGCCGGCTTTCCTCCAGATCGTCGCTGCCTCCGCTGATGACGACCACAGGAATTTCGGCATACACGCCGCTGCAGCGGAGATTGGCCAGAAAATCAGCTCCGCCCAGTTCCGGCATGCGGACATCCGTTACAATGACATCAGGCATGAGACCCTGGCTGAGCCAGCTCATGGCATCGAGTCCGTTTTTGGCCCCGACTACGTCGAATTGCCTGGATAAAAACGCCCCCATCAGATAGCGGAGGCTGTCGTGGTCTTCCACAAGGAGTATCTTCCTGTTCATGGATCAAGATTATTCAAAAACATCCTTTGTTCATTTGCGCCATACTTCCGAAAAAGGAGCATGGGAAAGAATACACGAAAGAGGCGAAACCAGTCATCCCGGTTTCGTTATTCGCGTTCGGATTAAACACTTGTCACGCTTTGCGCGGGACGAAGGAAAATGTTCGGATGCCATAGAGCGAGAGAGGCTCTCATTAAGGTCAGTTTTCAGGTTCGGTTTACACCTGGTATAAACGCCGGTCTGCAGGGTGCTACTCTATTTACAAAGATAATGCCGTCAAATCTTAATTTTTGATGCGGCGAAACGGGCCTTATTGATGCACAAACCCTTGATTTATAATTATTTCTTTATATGCAGGGGTAAAAAAGTCAGGATCAGGTGATTTCACATAGCATTTCGGTTCCATGGATTTTGCCATCATGCCCCTTTATACCAAAAAGGAATTATTATTTAACATTTAAAGACCGGATTCCTCAGGCTACGATGCTCTTATTGGGCATTGCGGGTGGCGTTGATTGATATGCTGTTGGTACTTTTGCCCTTCTTTGCGAGCATTGCATGATGATTGGCATGAATACGACGATATTGACAACAATTTTCTGGTCGGGCTTTTTCCTGGTCGTGTACGCATACCTGGGATACGGCCTCATACTTTTCCTGCTGGTCAAGTTAAAGGGGCTGTTCGGGCAGAGGGGCGCCCGCGTTGCAGACAATTTTCCGGAAGTTACATTTATCGTCTGTGCCTACAATGAAGAAAACTGGATGGCCCGGAAAATCGCCAATTCCATGGCATTCGATTATCCGACCGGCCGGATTCATTTCTTCTTCGTAACCGATGGCTCCGATGACCTGACACCCGACATTGTCCGGTCCTATCCTTATCCGCCCGATACGAAATGGACGCTTTACCACGAGCCCGAACGGCGTGGCAAAATCGCTGCCTTCCAGCGCGCCATGCAGTTCGTCAAAACGCCGGTTGTCGTCAGCACCGACGCCAATACGCTGGTAAATCCGCAGGCCATACGAAATATCATGCGTCATTTTTCAGATGCTTCCGTCGGCGCTGTAGCCGGAGAAAAGCGTATTCAGATGGGCGAAAAAGCGGGGGCCGGCAGCGCCGGTGAGGGTATTTACTGGAAATACGAAAGCCTTTTAAAAAAATGGGATGCCGAATTGTGGTCGGTTGTGGGTGCAGCGGGTGAGCTGTTTGCTTTTCGCACGGACGTATACGAACATGTGCCGCAGGATACGATTGTCGAGGATTTTTACCTGACCATGCGCATAGCGCAAAAAGGCTGGCGCGTGCAATACGAACCCGAGGCTTATGCCGTCGAGACTTCCTCGGCTTCGATAGCGGAGGAAATGAAACGCAAGGTCCGCATTGCCGCCGGAGGTTTGCAGGCAGTGGTGCGCCTGGCGCCTTTACTTAATATTTTCAAATACGGACTGCTGAGCTTTCAATACATATCGCACAGGGTGCTGCGCTGGACGCTGGCGCCGCTGCTCCTTCCTGTTTTGTTATCCGTAAATGCCGTTCTCGCCTGGTATGGAATTGCTCCCTACCGCACACTTTTGGTCATACAAATCCTTTTTTATGCGGCGGCTCTGGCAGGTTATCTGCTGGAACGACAGGAATTGAGGATGAAGGCCTTTTTTGTGCCGTATTATTTCTGCCTGATGAATTACTCTATGTACGCCGGCTTTTTTCGCCTGGTAAGAGGGCGGCAATCGGTGCTTTGGGAACGCGCAAAGCGCGCCTGATTTCCGACGTTCAGATATATTTCCGCCCGGAGTTCGTCTGGAAATTTTTGTGCTACGTATTGCAACGAATGACTTTTGGCGGAGTCTCTCCTGCTTTCCCTTTATCGGAAACCGGCCTGAAGACACCTGAACACAAAAACACACGCCTTCATACGCATGAAAAAATCGTACTTCCCGTTTGTCCTTCTTTTTTGCTCCTTTTTTTCTTTAACAGCCCAGGTATCCGTGAATGGCAAAGTTGCGGATGAAAAGGGTCAACCCGTAGCATTTGCAAGCATTGCGCTGGTGGTTTCCAAAGATTCCCAGTTGGTTAAAGGCGCATTGAGTGATGACAACGGCGCCTTTTCCATTAACGGAGTGTCGGCAGGCACTTACAGGTTGATAACCAGCATTACAGGATTTGAAACAAAATACACGGAGCCATTTACGGTTGAAAGCGGCAGCAAAAACGTGACCGCCGATATAACGCTCCGGGCGGCCGACAATTTGCTGAAAGAAGCGCTGGTGGTAGCTACGAGGCCCCTCTTCGAGCAAAAAGCCGATCGCCTGATCATGAACGTATCCGACAGCCCGGTGGCTGCCGGCGGCTCCGCACTTGAAATGCTGCAAAAAATGCCGGGCGTACTCGTCATTCAGGATCGCGTAACCCTGGCCGGTAATCAGGGCGTGCAAATCTGGATTGACGGCAAGCCTTCGCAATATGCCGATATGAACGCCGTGTTGCGCGATATGCCCGGCGATCAGATCGACCGGATCGAACTGATCACGCAGCCCGGCGCCAGGTACGATGCTTCGGGCGGCGCTATCATCAATATTATCCTGAAACGCAATGCCGACCTGGGCTTCAACGGTACGGCTGCCATGACGACCGGTGGCAGTGTGTATGACCTGAAGGACGCCGGTACCGATGATCGCACGTTTTACAGGCTCAATCCATCTCTTTCACTCAACTATCGCAGCGGCAGCTGGAACCTGTTTGGTTCCTATTCCTACGCGCACCGCACGTCATTTTCCGCGATCGAAGTCGAACGGTTTATCGGCGACGAGACCTATGTGCAAACGAATTACAATCCTTCATTCTGGGACGTGCACCATTATCGGTTCGGGGCGGATTTTTTTGCCACGAAAAAAACGACCGTCGGCGTGCTCCTCCGCGGCTTCACGCGCTCGGGCGAGAGCATGTCCAATAATATAACAAACGTATTTAACAAGGATCAATCGCAACAGAAGGGCTCCTTTACCACCCTGAACAATACCGCGTCCGATCGCAGCAATTTATTTGGAAACGCCAACTTCAGACATGAGTTCAACCACGATACCGGCCACGAACTCAACTTCGATTTTGATTACAGTGAATTTGATATCCGGAACGTCAGCCGGCTCAACATTTTCCAGAACCAGCCGGGTAGCGACGAATCTCTGTCCGAACAAAACCTGCGCCAGCCGATACATATCTACGTCGGACAGATGAATTACGCGCTGCCCTTCGACTCCACATTCAAGGCCGAAACAGGCCTGAAATCGAGTTTTGCGACCATTGACAATGACCTGAAATTCCTGCGCGGCCAGACCGTCGATCCCGGCCAGTCGAACGATTTTTTGTACAGGGAAAACATCAACGCGGCCTATCTCAACCTGTCGAAAAAACTGGACCGTTTCGATTTTAACGCCGGTTTGCGCGCCGAACAGACAATCGTGACCGGCGAAACCATGAATGAACGGGTGCTCGACCGAAATTACTTGCAGTGGTTTCCCAGCGCCAGCGCCTTGTATCATGTAAACGAACATTTCGGCTTGCAGGGGTCTTACAGCCGCAGGGTAAACCGCCCGGGCTTTCAACAGCAAAACCCCTTTGCCTTTTTTATCGATTCGCTCACTTTTCAGCAGGGCAACCCGCAACTCCGGCCCGAAACAGCCAATAACGCCCAGTTTACCGTCACATACGACAACCAACCCTTCATCCGGATTAC
>JAKOXM010000082.1 GCA_029781095.1 Bacteroidota bacterium | reverse complement strand
TCCTTCCTGGCGGAGGTAAATGACCACGCCGCCGCGCTCGGCGGCGATCTGGAGCGAGGCATCCAATTGCTCGCCACAGTCACATCGCTTGGAACCGAACACATCGCCGGTCATGCATTCGGAGTGGATGCGCACCGGAACAGGCCCCGCGGGATCAAATCCTTCGGATATGAACGCGATGTGGGGCATCCTTTCAGAGGGCTTATCGGCAAAGGCCAGCATGGTGAACTGGCCAAATTGCGTCGGGATCCGGGCTTCTGCTTGTCTTTGCATAATAGTCGGTGGGGCTAAAAGTATCACACCCCAGCGAGAAAGGATTGAAAAATAAGATTGTGGGGCAAAATTAAATCAAAACCCTTTTCATCGTTTATCCGAAACAGACAAACAACACATTGGTTTTCCCGAACGGGCAAAAGATTTCATTCAGGCAATAGCGCCGACAGTCATTGCCTTGCGACGCATGTTTTTAAGTTTCCGGCCAAAATATATTTGCAAAGGAAGCAGGAGCAGGGTCGGGCCGAACCATTGCAGATACCAGGGCAAAAAATGTGCGGCATTCACGGTAAAAGCCGTTGTAGAGGCGGTAAAGGCGCCCATCATCGTTGTCGAGTGCAGGTGCATCCAGTCAAGCCGCAACAGCGTGCCCGGCTCGCGGAACACCTTCCAGTTTCTGACCGTATCGCCCAGCGACATGAACCCGAACACCGCAAACAGGATCGGCAGCGCGATCATGGTGCCTGCCTGAATATGCCAGGCAGACATGCCAAGCATATAAACGGCATTCAGACCCAGCATGGCGGTATAACCAAAGTCAAAGGGCAAAACACGCCCGTCCTTCATCAGAAAAATAGCCCGCACACCCCTGAACACGCCCGCCAGCACAAGTATGGCGATACCAAGCAAAAACTGGAAAAAGGGACGATCCGGGTATTTGATAAAACCGCCGACGGAGGTAAAGGCGACGATGAGCATGGCATAGAAAAATGTTTTGCCCACGATCCGGTGCTTTCTGGGATCCTTGAAATTGTAGAAAATGGCGAAGGGGCCGGTTATGAGTGTGGAAGCCCCGGCAATGACGTGGATATAGAGCGTGATTTTTCCAATGAGTTCAAACATGACTTTTCCTTTTTGTAAAACGATGGGACAAAGGAAAAGCCTGTGACAATACGGCGCCGGGATGAGGGACAAGAGGCGCTTCTTCGGGGTGAAATGCAACTGGCAGGGGCGAAACGGGTATTTCAGGGGCGAATTGCAAGGCATTCCCCGCTCCGGCATCCATTTTTTACGGTCTCAGGTTTCATCCAGTCTGGTCCGCAGGGTCTCGTTCAGGTTGCGCGAAACGGGGATGGTTTCGTCGGCGCCGGCAAGATGAAGCCGGTACCCCTGGGCGTTGCCGCTCACATTTTCCAGCTTGTCAAGGTTGGCGATGTAGGTCCGGTGGCAGCGAAAAAACTGCGGGTATCCGGCCAGCGCTTCTTCCATTTTTTTCATGGTCGCACGCAGAATGCGCTTTTTCAGCCGGCCATCTTCCGTATAAAACACCTGCACGTAATTATCCGCGGCAGAGAGAAAGAGAATCCAAGACGTATCGAGTTGCAGGGTTTCATTCTGGTTATCGCCCGTCAATGTCACCTGCGAATGCATGGTGATCGCGTGCGGATGCACCTGAAGGGACATCTGAGCGGCTTCTGCTGCATACCGGCGGTTCATTTTCATTTGCCCCATGTAGGCGCCAAACATGATCGGGAAAATCCCGACGGCAAAGGTCAGCATCTGCCAGGTCGCGAATGTTCCCGCGTTCAGGGGCACATGCCACAGGAAATGGGCCAGCAGTAAATTGCCGGCGCCGACACAACTTACAAAAAAGATATTGAAGAGAATTTCCTTCCAGACCAGCCACTTGTCTTCATCGAATATTTTCGGAAAAAAAATGCTCAAACTGCTGACAATCAGCATAACAGCAAGAGTAACCAGTCCAAAAAACGAACATATTTTCAGGTAAGCCCGTTCTTCCCCCGGATTTATTTGCATGCCGAACGGCCTGAAAAAGTACAGGAAAAGTGCCACGAAAGCGCCTGCCCACAGGCCGGTACGAAACGCACTGTTCCATCCTTTTTCAAATGGATACGGTTGTATCAGCCACTGATATATGCGATGTATCATAAGGTCGCAAAGGTCCGCAATTCCGGTTACCGGAC
>JAKOXM010000074.1 GCA_029781095.1 Bacteroidota bacterium | reverse complement strand
GTAATCCTGACATTGCGGGTATCAAGCCCTGATGAAACGGTTGCGAAAGACAGTATCTTTCTGATATCTGCCAAGGACCAATCGGGAATGGACTGCAATTCATACACGTTCAGCAAGGGGCCCAGTTGATCCCTGTACTGCAGAAAATTTTCCACCTGCAACTCGTTGAGCAGGTGAAGCCCGAGGATGTCGTCACGGGAGGCTTTGTTAAGATCGAGCGGGTTGGCGCGGTAATTTTCGAGGTTTTCCAGAAAAATCTGCGCATCGGACTCGGTGGCCTGTTCGTTATCCCGGAAAAAATTCTCAAGCAACTCTCCGACGGTGGAGTCATCCGTTTGGGCCCGCGCTTGAAATTGCCCCATGCAAACGGCGAAGCAAAAGAAAAAGCCCGTGCGCAACAATAAAATTGCCCGGATTTGTGTATTTTTTCCGCAACTGAACATCATACAGGGGGAATATTTTGTCGAAACAATGATAGCGTGAAAATTTCGTTAATTACGTTCCCGCTATTATGTGAATTTGTGTCTTTTGATTTTTTTTTCGTCCAAGGATTCAATTGAAAATTACCGTATAATAAATACACCCATTCGGAGCATCAGCTCTACTTTTGCACAGCAATTTTTTAACCAACAAAACAATTCTTAACATGAAAAAAACTGTTTTGGGAATTCTCGCCGGGGCTGCACTTACACTTTGCATGACCTCCTGCGGAGATAAACTGCTCACACAGGAGCAGTTTGATGCCGAAGTCCAGAAAGGAGTCGAGGCCGGCCGGGCCGCCGTTGAAAGTGAAATGAACGCCAAATGCGACGCGGAATTCGAAACACGCGTCCAGGAACGCGTCCATCAACTCGACATGGATGCCGCTGCCGCTTCACAGATGCAATAACGGCAACTGGTGACTGTAACCTATGATCATCCATTTTCCACTCTTCAATGAAAAATTCAACAATGATGAATAAAAAACTGATCCTGGCCGGTGCCATCGGGGTGGCCGGCTTCTTCGTTTTCTCCGCATTTGACGGCAAAACGCTCGCACAGCAAAAGGCTGAAATCCAGCAAACGATCACCATGAAGCTCGACGAAATCCGGGCTCAGAAAGATCAGGAATGCACGGAAAAAGTAAACGCCGAAGCACAACGTCGTTTCGACGAAGTCATGGCCACGCGTGCCGCAGAAGAAGCTAAATCGCCCGGGAAAACCACAAAAAAGAAGGCAACTTCCAAAGGCCCGAAGGTTGATCCGCTACCACAACCTTCCAAGCCAACCTCCACCCCGTCGAAAGACAAGTGGTCACCGGATGGAAATACCAGCCAGCCGTCGAAAGAAAAATGGACGCCCGCCCAGCCGGACGGCGCCAAACCCGCAACGGATGCTCCCTCGAAAAGCAAGTGGACCAAGCCCAGCGGTGGCGGCGGTAAATAATCGTATTTTTTCGCGATAAAAGTAAATGGGCAACTTCCTGTCGGAGGTTGCCCATTCTTATTTCATGCTGTAATCCGGATCGGAATTACTTGGTCATCGTAGCCGTGCATGTGAAGGTTACGGAACCCGAACCTGCATAGGTAAGCGTCAGGATATTGCCTGCCAGCGTACCCGTTCCGGTTACGGTTACAGAACCGCCGCCGATCGAGAGTGTCTGGCTCGGAACCGTCAACTGATCGCCGTTTATGGTTGCGTTCACATTCAGGCCGGAGTTGCCGAAGTTTGTAATTTTAACCTCTGTGATCGAAGAGCCTGCCTGAATACCGCTGGCGTAAGTGTCAGCCGGACCGCCGCAGGTTTCGCTTACATTGTAGCTGCCGTAGAATTTTACACGGGATTCTGTATCGCATTTGCCGCTGGCGCCGATCTCGTAACCGTCGTCGCAAACGCAGTCGCCGCTGAAGCAGGTGCCGTTGGTGCCACAATCAACGTCTTTGCAGGCATTAGAATCACCGCAAGCCGGTGTAAACATCAGAAAGGCGCCGAGCAGGAGGGCCGGGAGGAGAAACAGTTTTTTGCTCATGCTTTGAAAATTTTTGATAGTGAATAATAGTATGGTTGTTTTGTCAAATAGAATTTGGGCAAAGGTACTAAAAACATCCGATGTCCAAATATTATCCCGTAGGACTTGAGACTAATCTGCCCTTTTGAGCAGTAGTTTCCCCATTAACGAAAATCGTTTGTTATTATGTATATGAATCGCAAAAAAGCCCGGAAGAACTCCCTCTGGCATCCGGAAAAGCAGGCGGTCACTGTCTTGTCGAACCGATACATCGCTGATCTTCCGTCCGTACAGATCGTATATGTCGAGGCTTGATCCCGCCCCTACAAAGCCCGGAGGCAGCGATATTTCAACCCATTGGCCCGGCGCCGCGGGATTGGGTGACAACGAAAGGTTATTGCGTGGCAATTCCGTGACAGGAACCAAAATGGTCAGGCAGGTATCCTGCGTACACCCGCTCAATATGTCGGTGACCGTAACACAGTATTGGCCCCCTGCCAGGCCGGATATATTCTGCTCCGTAGAGCCATTGCTCCAGAGGTAGGTATATTCTCCGGTTCCTCCCGGAACAAACACTGCAGCCTCTCCGCTTCCGCCACCTGCATCATGGTTAACCCACGCGTCGAGTACAGGCGGAAGTTCTGCCGAATATGCCGTTGTACAGCCGTTGCCATCAGTCAGTACGGCCTCGTACGAACCCGGCGGAAATGCAGAAGTGCCCAGGGAAACGAGGGAATCGCCCCACTGAATAGAAATCGGTGGAATACCGCCTGTAACATCGAGATGGACATTAACCAATCCGGTACAAAAATCAGGTTCTTCATAAAAATCCAGAAAAGGCGGCAAAGGCGGTTGAATGATACTTATGTCTGGTAATACCGGAAAGGATTTGCAGCCATACTTGTCCTGGACGGAAACCGAGGGGAACAAAATGTCGGGAAGAGAAAGTTGTGTGGAAATTATCTGACATGTATCGGCCTGAGAAACAACCGCGCCGTCCAAATGCCACGTGAACAGAGGACCGTCCGCAGCAGAAACCGCCTTCATCCTCAGGATAACGGAATCCGCGTCATAACAATGAGTGACGTATTCCAATGTGCCATATGCAGATACGGCGGGCGGCAACAGATGCTCTTCGACCGAAATTATCTTTGATTCGGAGCAGGTTTTTATTGTGCCCGTCGTGGTGGCCGTCAGCATATATTCACCACCGGCAGTGGCAAGCAGGCAAAGCGTGGTGTTAGCCAGGCTGCCATCCTTCGACCATTGGTAGGCAGTATTGGGCACCGGGGCCGCACAGAGGTTTATTTCAGGGGCCGTGCAGGAAACAATAGCCGAATCGGATAATAAAACAAAAGCCGCCTTCGGATCTAAAACATTGAGTGTCAATTGAACGAGGGTGTCGCAATCGCCGTTGTTGCCGGGCAGGGTAAAATTGAAGAAACCAGTTGTGGTAAAGGTCTGTCCCCCACCCGAATAGGCTTCACCCCCGCATATTTCGGCCGAAATGCTGACGGCCACAAGCGGAAGCGAGGGAATATCAACCGGGAATATTTCAGCGCATCCATTCCCATCCGTAATGGTGAGCGTGTGCGCCCCGCCATTTGAAAAGGCGGCCGTCTCCAACTGCTGCCCATTGTCCCAAAGAAACTCGTATGGCGTTGTGCCGCCGGTTGGAACGGCAGTCGCCTGACCGGGCATACCTGAACAGCCGGGTCCGGCGACAGATGAAAAACCAACCCCCAAAGGCATCGGCTCTGTAATTACAACTGTCTGACTGTCAATATGATTACTTCCCGTTACTGTTACGGAATATGTTCCGGCAGGAATATTTGCCAGGACGGGAAAATTGTTGCCGCCCGTCGACCATTGGTAAAACAGTCCGGACTGGTCGCCATACACGGTCACGCCTGCCACACCTGTGCTGTCCCCGTTGCATTTTGCCCCGGCACTTTTTGTAACGGCAACTATAAACGGAGGCGCCGAGGGGCCCCCGTATTGAAAAGCCAGGTGGTAGTTCTGTCCGTTGTTGTCCTGAAAAATGGAGGTCTCGGGGATGAAGTCATCGCCAATTGTGTCCACTGCCGCCGACAGATAAATTTCCAGCACGTATGTTTTTCCGGCGATGAGCCCACTTGTCAGGTCCAGGGTCACGTTTGCGCTCCGGTAGCGTGTGGTATAGGGACCAACCAGGGTGTTATAATCTTCCTGCAGATTAAAATTTTGCCATGGTGCAGCAGAACCGCCCTGTTCGTACACCCTGTAGAAGAGTGCTACCCCAGTAACGTTATTCTGACAACTTTCCCAGGTAACCGCTTTGGCGCGGGTGATTGAAAGCGACTGCAGACTGCCGAAGGCAAATCCGTCGAATTGAAGCAGACCCGGACAGGGCGCAATGGCAAAACTGTCTGTCGTGCCGTTGATCTTCAGCGATATGCTGCTCGAACAATCGCCGACGAAACTGTAGCCGCAAGCGAAAACATATGAACCGGCAAAAAAAACAAGGAGAACGGTGGCAGAGAAAAAACGGAGCATGATCTGATATTTTTGGATGTAAAGTGTCAACGGATTAAACCAGCATAAGCAAATGTATGGTAACCAACAAATTGTATGCGGCACAAAACGTGTTTTGTCGAAAAGGCGCTGATTTTTATACCTTCGCTTCTTCTCGCATAACCGCCTGTGCAATGGAATACTACAAAATGACCGTTTCAAAAACAGCACATTATTGCATGCTGGGGCAACCCGGCCCGCATATTCGCCAATTGTGGATCGTTTGCCATGGGTATGCACAACTTGCTTCCGGTTTTTTGGAGAATTTCAGGCATCTGGACAATGGCCAAACTCTTATTATCGCTCCGGAAGGAATGAATCACTTTTACAAGAAAGGATTTGAGGGCCAGGTGGTAGCCAACTGGATGACGCGCCACCACCGGGAGGATGAAATTGCAGATTATTCCTATTTCCTGCAAGCCCTTTACAATCAGTATTCCGAACTACTGCCATACGATGTGCGGATCGTTCTGCTCGGTTTTTCGCAAGGTACCGCCACTATTTGCCGCTGGGCACTTCGCAATCAACCCCATTTTCACGATTTGATACTCTGGGCCGGCCTCCCTCCGGAAGACCTGGACTACGCGGGACATCGCAACTATCTGAGAGACAAAAACCTGTATCTTCTTTATGGCACCAGCGATCCTTTCCTGACACCCGACCGGCTGTCGCTTTTGCAGGAAATAGAAGATAAGAACGGAGTGGATTTTGGCGAAAAATCATTTGAGGGCGGCCATGAAATACCTTCGGATGTGCTTGAAAATCTGTCCAGAAACCTCAATTGATCCCTGCTCCTGAAACAATTCTATACCTTCGCGCCCTAAAAATCAACCCAGAGGCACTCTTCTTCCAAGCCATACTTTAAGCAACATGGATTTTAAAAAACTGATCCCCCATCTGATTGCTATTGCGGCCCTGATGCTCGTGTCAGCCGTTTATTTTGCCCCCAATGCCTTCAACGGCAAAGTGCTTCCCCAGCCGGACAATGACAAGGCCCGGGGAATGTCGACCGAAATCCGATATTACGTGGAAAAAGACGGCAAGGCGCCGCTGTGGACCAACAGTGCGTTTGGCGGCATGCCGGGCTATCAGATTTATTCTCCTGTGAAGGGCAACCTGACCACGCCGGTTTACAAGTCGCTGTTTTTGTGGACTGACTATACGGCAGCCTGGGCTCAGGTATTCGCCGCCATGCTTTGCATGTACCTGCTGCTCAGTGTATTAAAAGCAGACTGGCGAACCGCCGTCTTTGGCGCCCTGGCTTTCGGCATTACTTCATATAATGTGGACATTCTGGAGGCCGGGCACTCGACAAAAATGGCCGCCCTGGCGCTGGCGCCGGGTGTATTGGCGGGGGCCGTGCTGCTTTTCAACGGAAGACTTCTTGTCGGCGGCGGACTGACGGCCTTGTTCATAGCCATGCAACTGTACGCCAACCACGTACAGATTACTTATTACACCCTGCTGATCACGGGCATTTACTATCTCGCCCAACTGGCCGATGCATTTCGCCATAAAACCTTTGCCAATTGGGGAAAAGCGGTCATTGCCAGCGGCCTGGCGATCGCCATCGGCTTTGCCTGCAACCTTTCCCGCCTGTGGCCAACCTACGAATACAGCAAGGAAACAATTCGCGGAAAATCAGAACTCGCCAGCAAGGGAGATAAAGGCGACGGTCTCGACAAAGACTACCTGTTTGGCTGGAGTTACGGCGTGCGGGAGAGTTTCACCCTGATCGTACCCCATTTTGCCGGCGGCGGCGCAAACGAATCTTTTAAAAACACCGAACTATACAAGACTTTTATCCGGAAATACAGCCAGCAATTGCCGCCTCAGCAGGCAGAGCAGCAGACTGCCGTACTCATGTACACAGGTGACCAGCCGTTTGTCGGGACAGCCATATATTTTGGAGCGATCGTCTGCTTTTTGTTTGTGTTGGGGATATTTCTGGTGCCCGGCAACGTGAAATGGTGGCTGACAGGCGCCGGCATGTTTATGGTGTCGCTGGCCTGGGGAAAAAACTTTTTCCTCAATGATATTTTGTACGACTATTTCCCCATGTTCAACAAGTTCCGCGCCGTTTCCATGGCCCTTGGACCGGGACAACTCTGTTTTGCCGTCCTGGCGGCTATGGGTCTCCAAAAACTGGGAGACCCGGACATCGCTCTGGATCGAAAAAAGCGTTCGCTCTGGATAGCGGGGGGCATTTCAGTGTTTTGGTGCCTGCTTGCGATTGCGCTGGCGCCCGGCTCCGGAGCGCGCGATGAAATGCTTGCCCAGGTACCCGATTTATTGAGCGCGTTGCAGCATGATCGCTCCGCACTGGTGCGCAGCGACGCCTTCCGTTCGATAGGGTTCATCCTTGCCGCCGGTGCACTGATCTGGTTTTATCTGAAAGGAAGCCTGAAAGCCGGCATGATGGTCGGTGGTGTTGCACTTTTGGCCCTCGCGGATCACTGGATGATCTGCAACCGCACGCTGCCGTCGGACAAATACGAAACAAAACGCGAAGCCACCGCAGCGCCGCAGGAACGGGATTACGACAAACAAATCAAACAGGACAAGGATTTGTTCTACCGCGTACTCGATTACAGCCGGGGAAAGATGACGGGCAATGCAACCTCCTCTTATTTCTACAAGAGCATGAGCGGCTACCATGCCGCAAAACTCCAGCGCTACCAGGAGGTGGTGGAAAAATATTTCGGCGACGTTTATCCCGAAGACGAGAAATTCCTGCCCGGCATCCTGCAGATGGCAGGTCTTTTCAACACGAAATATGTGATAAAACCCACGGGAGTTGTAGTGCCCAATCCCGCTGCTCTGGGCAATGCCTGGTTTGTAAAAGGCTGGAAATCAGTTGCTAATGGGGATGAAGAACTGGCCGCTATCGGCAGACTCAATTTCAGGGACAGCGCGGTGGTGCAACAGTCATATGCTGCTGCCCTGCAAGGGCTGAATATCCAGCCGGACAGCACGGCAAGCATCCGGCTTTCGAGTTATTATCCGGATAAAATGGAGTATGAATATTCGGCAAAAACCGATCAACTGGCCTTGTTCTCGGAAATGTACTACCCGCCGGAAAAAGGCTGGAAATGCTTCATCAACGGCCAACCAGCCGCCGATTTTATCAAGGCAGACTACCTGGTGCGGGCCATGCGTCTTCCCGCGGGCCAGAATATGAAACTGGAAATGCGCTTCGAGCCGCGTTCTTTCTATCTCGGCGAAACCATTTCCTCCACGGCATCCGTACTGGTTTTGTTGCTGTTTTTTGGCGGTCTGTTCCTCTGGTTCCGCAAAAATCCGCTTTCAGATCCGAACCGGCTGACCGATATCGAGCCGGAAAAGGCAGAGCGGGCCGCACGAACAACGCCTCCGCCTGCGAAAGGCGGGCAAAAGAAAAGAAAGTAAGAGGCTGTTTGATTCTCATAAGGTTTCGTTAATATTTTCCGGCGCTGTAACCATAAGCATACGGGGGCCGGTCTATTTCGCATTGCTTTTCACAAATAAAATCCAAAGCTATGCTGAACAAACGTATCATGAGAACAATCGCCTTGCTCGTGCTGCCGGCCTTCATGTTCTTTACCGCCTGCGATCCCACGGCCATCAAGGGAAGCGGCGATATCGTAAAAGAAGTGCGCAATGAAAAAGACTTCAACGGACTTGACGTATCCATTCCGGGGAAAGTGGTAATCCACTCAGGGACTGCATTCAAGGTGGAAGTGCAAGTGGAGGAAAATTTGCTGCCCTACCTGAAAACGGACGTCGAGGCCAGCAAACTGCACATTTACTTTTCCTACAATGTGCGCGACGTGGACAATCTGGTGGTAACCGTGACAATGCCCGAACTGACATCCGTCGACCTCAGCGGCAGCGCCATACTGGTTTCCAACGATGTATTTTCCGGACAATTACTTGACCTGAATGTCTCCGGTTCCGGTAATATTCAGATCAGTCATATCGATTACAATAAAGAAGCGGCGGAAGTGAGCGGCAGTGGCCACATTGGCCTCAGCGGTGAAGCCATCGTACTCGAGGCCTCGATTTCCGGCAGCGGCCAACTGGACGCCCTGAATTGCCCCGTAAAAAATGCCGATGCGCATATCAGCGGTTCGGGATCTGTAAAATTAAACGTTTCCGATTTGCTTAAGGCTAACATCTCCGGCAGTGGAGATGTCATGTATACCGGAAACCCTGTTGTGGTTGCCGATATCAGCGGTTCTGGTTCGGTGCGAAAGATTTGAGGTAAAAATGGGGAATGGCTGCATGTAACGATTAAAAAAATTCCCGACCGGGATTTCAACCGAGGAACGAATTCGCAGGTTGAAATCCCGGTCGGGAATTTTTTTTGACCCTTGCTTATCTATTGACAAGCGTGAAAATCACGCCTCGATCGCCGCAATTCCCGGCAACTCTTTCCCTTCCAGAAATTCCAGCATCGCGCCGCCGCCGGTGCTGACGAA
>JAKOXM010000070.1 GCA_029781095.1 Bacteroidota bacterium | reverse complement strand
CTCCCCGACGAACGGGTTGAAATGGTGGTAGTGGCCCTCCTGCTTATCCGTTATGTTTTGGAAAAAGCACAAATCAGGGAAATTTATACCTCTGTTTATGCGATGAAGGAAGGAATGTTGGATGAGTGTTAAGAAATGCCGACATTTCCGCTGACAAGCAGGGAAGGTATCCATTTGATCCTTCTTAATGCCTTGCATACCACCTTATCCTGAACTAAACGAAACGACATGGCCGACAATTCTGCTTCCGACCAACTCAGCCGACCCCGTACCGTTCGACTCGTACTGTACAACCTTTCCCTAACCCTTCTTTTTTCTCTTCTGCTCTACCAGGTGATCATGTCTGCGGCCGAAGCCGAAGCCAGAAGACTGGCGCCACCCGAGGTGACTGTCAAGGCTGTCGTTCAGCAACCTGCGGCCAAAACGGCGGGAGATGCCGCCACTGCTTCCGATACCCTGGCTTCGGAAGGAGAAGGTGATACCGCAGCGGCACCGGTCGTGACTACCACGGTGTCGCCGGCTGTGTCGCAGCCTCAAACACCCCAGCCGGCAGATCCCCGCCAGATTGCTTACGTCCTGTGGGCTATTTCACTGGCCGGTGGTTTGGGCGGTGTGTTGAGCAACCTGCGCGGTGTATTTGGCTTTACCCGCGACCAGTCCTATTTTCCCGCCTACCTGGAATTGCCCTTCTATCTGCGTCCGGTATCCGGTGTTCTGTGCGGTTTGTTTACCTTTTTTGTGAGCAGTTTTTTCTCCGGCTCCCTGTCGCCTGGCGATACGGCCGGCTGGCAGACCCTGCAGGGAATGTTCCCCTATATCGGTATCGCGTTTATCGCCGGATTTGCTTCCCAGGAATTTATGGAGCGGCTCAAGGAAACGGCTCAAACATTGTTTGGCGTGCAATCATCCGCCGGCAACACGATTGAGGTGGTATCTGCCCCGCCGCCGCCTGCCGCGCCGCCTGCCAATGATGATGAAGGTCATGAAAGTTTCAGAGCGGATGATTCCGGATTGGAATCATTTACGAAGGAACCGGCGCCGCCGCCCGCCGCGCCGCCGCAGATGGTCATTGTCCCACCGCCTGCGCGGCGGAAGGCAGACTAAACCGGGCACTTTTTAGCGGGTTCGGCCGATCATTCTATCGATCCATTCTTTAAACTCTTCCCAACCGTTCTCTTTTTCCAGGTCTTTTTTCAGGCCCTGGAGGAGGGAACGGTTGTCCTGTTTTATGACGAGGCGAAGCGTTTCGATGATCTTCCATTCGGGCGATTCGGGTTTTCGGTGTTTTTTCAAGGTTTGCCTGTAGCTGGCAATCAGGTTCCCGGCCAGGTATTCGTTGCCGAATTCATATTGCAAGGCTATCTGGAATATTCGCGCCAGGATTTGAATGTCTTCCCTGACTTCCTGTCGCGGGTCGGCGACGATGGAGTTGACCCAGTCCAGCGCCTGTTCGGGTTGCCGATCCATATAGTAGGAGAGGGCGATATTGTATCTGAACCCCAGTTCGCGACCTTTCGGGATGTTCGACCGGTATTTTTTGAATCCTTTTTCTATATCGGCAACCAGTTTGATCGCCTCCTTGTACTCGGCCGCATTGAGGTGGTACACCATTTTGCAAAAATGGTAATTGTCGAAGAACGCCGCCTTCATTTTTTCGTTGGAAGGCTCGAACGTCTTCATTTTTTCCAGAACTTCGAGGCATTTGGCCTTGTTGCCCAGCAGAAAGCAATTGTTGAAATAGTTGTTGAGCACGTTGAGATACCGCGTTTGGTATTCCGTTTCTTTCAGCAGGTCGGGAAATGCCTCAAAATGATTGAGGAGAGCCAACAGATGTCCGTTCGAGGCCTCATGCTCTTTCAATAACCGGGTCGATTGTACTTTCAGCAAGTGAAAGTAGGCCACGGATTCGAAACTCAGGTTTCCGTCTTTTTTCTGTCCGGCGATCAGGCGCTCCATTTCCTGTTCCATGCTGCCGAGCGCGGGCGTGGCGGCATTCTTGTTGCGCGCCATAAGGAAAACCTGTTCGTACTGACGGGCGATGTCGAGCTCCGTCAACTGATGGTGGAGCGAACTTCTGCAATACTCATCGATCCTGCGGAGTTCCTCTTCCGTTTCATGCGACGAAAATTGCCGTATGATTTTGCGCTCCTGCACGGCAAGGTCCATTTCGAGTGAATACAGCTGTCTGGCGGCGGCTTTTTTTCGGGCCTTTCTGATCAGCGTCAATGCCGCTTCCGGTTGCCCCTTTTCTGTCATGACGGCGATATCGATCATCATTTCGAAAAAACGTATGCGCGCCGACCGGTGGTTATGGTAGTTCCGCAGGCTTTTCTGAATTAGCTGGAAAAGGTAATTTTTATTGAACGACAGGTTTTTGATGAAACTATCGCCGGCGCTGAACGCCGCTTTCACGTCCTTTTCGTCGTACACCTCGCGGGCATCCATTAATTCGAACAACCTGATATACTTGTTCCTGTCCCGCTCGATATGGAACTGGGCAAAGCGTTTGAAATACCTTTTTTCGCCGGTGTCAAGCGATTTTATGAAAGAAAAAAGGGGGTCTTTTTTCATATTGAATCCTAAATTTTCAGGCAAATATATTTACTTAAATATCTATAAAACAATAGAATATAAAAAAATAATACCAATATTGAATCATAAAAATCGGATTATATTAACTTATGTGTATTATTTTTCTCATTTACATTTGAATCATCAAATCGATTTGAACAAATGGTCAAATGAAAACGCAGATCATTTTCAGTCATTCAAAATCAGCAGTACATGAAAACACCATCGTGTTTAGCGCTTTCAACGACCCTTTTAACCTTTTTTCTTGCTTGCAATACCGATCCCGGAGCGAAAACGCCGACCGAACCGGAATGCCGCGACGGAATCATTATCGTCGATCAGGACACGTCGCGGCACTGCATTCCCATCGTTTCGATGGTAGCCGACGGTATTATTATCGTCGATCAGGACACGACCGTCCACCAGCAGGCACCGGGAATTTTCTTCATCGCTCCGAACGGGCAATTTCTCGCCTCGACTGTGAACGAAGCAGGCTACGGCACGGTCTCGCAGCCGCTGCCGACCGGCGGAAACGGTTCTATTCTGATACCCGGATTTGAATCGGTATCCCTGGGCTACCACGGTGATTACGTGCCCGTCAGGTTAAAAATTGACAATGACACGTTTACCATGCTTTTGAGCAAGGCCGCTATTTCCAGTGCTTATCGAAGAGTAAGGCCGGCCGAATAGCCCGTATGTAAGAGAAGAAAGACTGTAACTCCAATCACACTACTGGACATTTTTATTTCACGCAAAGACGCAAAGTTTTCGCAAAGACGCAAAGTGTTAAAAATTAAAATTTTGCCTCTTTGCGTTTTTGGTTTTTGCGCCTTTGCGTGGAAAATGTCCAGTAGTGTGGACTCCAATGCACTCCTGCCGACCGGCACCGGCAGGAGAAGGGGATGCAACATCCCTGATCACACCCTGTATACCCAAATCCATTTGTAAATGCCCCATTAAACCTTTTTTCGGCTAATAAACCCCCACTGTCCCGAATAGCCTCCCCATTGAACCACCCCGAATAATCAAAGTCAAGCGCACCTGATATTTGCCGGATAGTGTAATGCTATCCGGCAAACCAGGTGTTCTTGCGTTTTGTGATGCCCGGCTTTACACCATTGCCTTGTCCGAAGCAAATACCGCCGACAAATACTCGCGGTTCATCCGCGCAATGTTGCTCACCGAAATATCTTTCGGACATTCGGCCTCGCATGCTTTTACGTTGGAACATTGCCCGAAACCTTCCTTGTCCATCTGTGCTACCATGGCAAGCACGCGTTTCTGGTGCTCTACCTGCCCCTGCGGCAGCAAGGCCAGGTGACTCACCTTGGCTGAAGTGAACAACATGGCCGAAGCGTTCGGGCACGCCGCCACGCAGGCGCCGCAACCGATGCAGGCCGCCGCGTCGAACGAATGCGATGCCTGTTCTTTTTCGATGGGGATGGCATTTGCATCCTGGGCCTGGCCGGTGTTGACGCTGATATAGCCGCCCGACTGAATGATGCGATCGAACGCAGAGCGGTCGACTACGAGGTCTTTGACCACGGGGAATGACTGCGCGCGGAACGGCTCGATGACGATGGTGTCGCCGTCATGGTAGTGGCGCATGTGCACCTGGCAGGTGGTGGTTCCTTTCATCGGGCCGTGCGGCCGGCCGTCGATCACCAGCGAGCAGGCGCCGCAG
>JAKOXM010000067.1 GCA_029781095.1 Bacteroidota bacterium | reverse complement strand
GGCAATTCCGCTTTGACCTGATCGCTGAAAAAACCGGCAGCCACGATGTCGTTCGGTTCTTCCCCGATTTCGGATGTGTACAGCCGGTCAAAAAAATCGTCGTTGAGGGTTTCTACATATTGATCGGCAGCAATAAACCCTCCGTTAAGCATGTTTTTCAGCGCAAAATATTCTGTAAAGCCCTCGCTGAACCAGCCGAACCGCATGTCATTGGGGCCGCCGCCGCTCCGGATCTTGTTGCCGATCCAGTTGTGCATCATTTCGTGGTTGAACAAATGGCGGATATCCGCCACTTCCAGGTTGGGAGACGGCGTCACAAAAGCGGCAAATGAATTGCGCAGCCCGGTTCCCATGTATTCGACGGAGGAATAGCCGGGTCCGCCCGACATGGCAGGGCGGGCCGCCATGGGCAGCAGCGTCACTGTGTAATATGGTATGTCCCAGTCCGACCAAAATGCGCGCTGGGTCGCCACCGTTTTTTGAAGCATGTTCAGAAGGTCCGCGTCTTTGAACGACCAGTCATTGCCGCGTATGGCGAGGTAAACCGGCCGGTTGCCTACTTCGGTTTTCAGCACGCGAAAATCGCCGCCCATAAAGACGGATTCAATCATCCGGCTTTTGGAAAACTGAAAATGCTGCGTTCTTTCCTGGGTGCCGTAACTGTTGTGTATCACCCAGTTATCCGGAAATCCATGCCACTCGAGCGTTACTTCGCAGCTGCCTTCGCCAAACATAGGGGTAATAAAAAGGGCGCCGCCGAGGATGTGGAAAAAATCGGGCTGGATCAAGGGTCGAAATGCCGTTTCCCGGGTCACTTCGCTGCCTGGGAAGTCCTGTAACACCTCGTAGCAAAGTTCAATCTGGGCACTGGCGGGGTGCTGCACCAGCGCCATATGTGCCTCCTCGTTGATGATCAGGGTGCAGCCGCGCGAACGGCAGCTCAGGTTCCGGATGCAATTGAACAATTGTTCGGAAGGGCCGAATTCATTGGGCAACGCAAATTCGGTGGTGCCGTCCGTTTCGCCATACAACAGGACCCGTACCTGGAGGCGCGGCGCGGCATTTGCAGAAAAAACGGGAGTGATTTCGTAACGGACTGCGCCGGCAGAAGCGGCGAAAACGGCGAATAGCATGCCGAAGGACAGCAAATAACGCATATGTAACCGAAGTTTGGGTGAACATCTACCTGTGCCAGGGCATAGGGTGAACCGGCGGATTAAAAGAATTGAGCGTCTTATGCTGCGAGAAAAGGATTAAATCAGTGGCAATATTAGATGGTTTCTACCAAAAAACGGGCAATTTCTTCAGAATTTCCGTGATTAAACTTTAGTTGACGAATATCGGGCGATGGATTCGTGTCAAGACCGTACTGGTAAGTTTTATCATAATAATGAAGGGCAATGCGGGCCGCGGCGGCAAAGTCGTCGTGTTCAAGTGCTTCCAGAGCCTCTTTCAGGTGTTGACCGCCGAGCTTGCTGTCTATTTTTAGAAAGGCCGCCTTCAGGTCCGATTTGTCGGTAGCGGTATAATCTGTCAGCAAATTTTGTATCCGCTCTTCATCGGGAATTTCGATGTTCAACAGGGTGGAAGCCTTCATTTTCTTCCAGAAGCCATCGGGTATAAAAACGCGACCGATGCTGCGGCTTTCATTTTCAATCCACACCCGCCGCTTGGGATCAATCCGGCTCAGGACTTCATAAAGATCGTTTTCGAATTGCTCTACTTTCGGCTGCGGCGCTTCGCCGATAGAGCCGAAAGCGGAACCTTTGTGATTGGCGAGTCGCTCCAGATCGATGATCTGCTCGCCGAGTGTTCGCAGGGCGTGCAGGATTTTCGTTTTCCCGGTTCCTGTACGCCCCCCTACAACGATCAGGCGATGAAACTGCGGTGCATTGATCCGTTCGAGCACATGCTGCCGGTAAGTTTTATAGCCACCCTGCAAGGTCACGACGTCGAAGCCCGACTGTCTGAACAGCCAGGCCATACTGCCGCTCCGCTGTCCGCCGCGCCAGCAATGCAGCGCTAAAAGGCGGCCGGGCGCCAGTTCGCGTGCCTGGCGCACAAAAGCCGCCATTTTGGGCCCCACGAATTCAAGACCCAGTTCCATCGCCGCTTCCCGGCCTTTTTGCTTGTAGAAAGTACCTACCTGTGCGCGTTCTTCATCCGTAAAAAGCGGGAAACTCAAAGCGCCGGGGATGCGCCCCTGTGCATACTCGCCCGGCGAACGCACATCGAGCAGCACACGCGTTTTGCATGCGGTAAGAAAGTCGTCGATCGGCAGGCTGTTTTCCATCGGGCGACAAATGTAACGGCTCGATTCGGCCTTTACCCAGAAGGCGGCATTATTTTCCGGTAGATTTTCCGGGCAACCAGGCTGAAAATAAAAAATGAGGCGCGATCAATACGACCACGCCCCACGAAATTGGACTACAAACGCGATTTCAGGCCGTGGCCAGTGGCGGCGGTGAGGGAAAATTTGCCCACCGCCACTGGTCAATGCCTGCCATTAGTTGTTGTTGGTCACGTCTCCCGAACCTGATACCATCGAATGCACCGGGCCGCTGACGCTGAGTTTCACGTCGCCGGAGCCGCTGATAGCCACACTCGCTTCTTTGCCTTTCAGCTCTGAAGCGTTCACATCGCCGGAGCCGGAGATAGCGATTTCCTGCTTTTCCGCCTGGCCTTTGAGCGTCATGTCGCTGCTGCCGGAGATGGCGATTTCGAGTTTTTTTACGTC
>JAKOXM010000063.1 GCA_029781095.1 Bacteroidota bacterium | reverse complement strand
CATTCCCGAGGAAAAACCCGCAGACCAGCGGAATACCCCCGTGAATACGGAATCCGAATTACCCCTTCAATCGCTGGAATTGTATCCGAACCCGACGGCAGGCCCCCTGAATGTCCGTTTTGAAGCCGAGGCCGTGCCGACAACAGTGCGAATCATGGATGCAAGCGGCAAGACGGTTTATTTCAACCAGATGAACCAGTTTAGCGGATATTTTAGCGAACAGATCAACCTGAACGGCACGGCGGGAACTTATACGCTGAGTATTCAGCAAGGAAAGAAAGTCATCTCGAAGAAAATCGTGCTGATGCCGAGGGTATAGCGCCGGCGGTTATCGGCCATATTCCCGCAGTTTTAGCATAAGAAACCGCGGACATTCGCAAAAACGCCTGTCTGGGCGAGCGAAAGTCTGCGGTTTTTTTATTTGACACATTTTACCGCCACACCTTTATCTTCGCCTGTAAATCGCGTGTATCAAACAATCACCGAACTCTCACAAACCATGATCGACAACGCCGAAGAAATCATAAACGACCTGAAAAACGGAACTCCCGTCCAATTATCCATGCGTTATTCAAGGGGACTGGTTATCCTGAACTTTGTTATTGTCACCTTGTTTGCCCTGTGCATGCTTGCAACATATAATCCCGCAAACGAGGTGAAACCGAGCCTGATTCTGGCAGGATTCGCACTTGTCCTGCTGTTTGCCTTCGTTACCTGCCAGTTGTTATTCTCCCGGTATGCCGAAATACGAGGCAAAAAGATATTGCTGAAAAGCATTTTTGGCAGAGAGCAGGAAATAAGCCTCGGTCAAATCACCAAATTATCCACTTTCCGGCTGCGCCGTACCATTTATACCCACCTTAAGTTTACCAATGACAATGGCTACGAGGAACGGGTGCTTATCCTGAATTCCAATTCTATGCTTTTCGGTAAAGAAGTTGCAGCCTCGGAGATCATACAACTTGCGCAGCAGGTACTGGCATGATTCATTGGACCCTTCTGCCTTAAAACGGCATTAAATCACCATTAAAAACCGGTACACGGGTCAACTATTGTAAAATAAAACGGTTGGTTGGGTAGTTTTCCTTTTACCCTGCTTGCTCCTTATATCACTACAATCAAACATTTCATGAGTACAACGACAAAATTTGTTTTTATTCTGTGCGCCGGACTTACCATGACATCCTGCGTGGCAAAGAAAAAATTCGTGTCCCTCCAGACCCAGCTGGACGCCGCCAACAAGGACCTCGGCAAATGCGGCGAAAGCCTGAATGCCGCTCTGGCCAAACTCACAAGCTGTGAAAAAGATAAAGATAACCTGCGCAGCGAACTGAGCACCGCTAAAAACGCCCTTCAGTTGCGTGAAGAACAAATGCAGGATCTCCGCGCGCAAATCGCAGATTACAAAGCCCAGCGCGACAAACAACTCGACCAGGTGGGCAACCTGACCGTGTTATCACAATCTGCCAATGACAACATCAAAGAGACCCTGTCGCAACTGGAGAAAAAAGATAAATACATCCATCTGTTGCAGGCAGCCAAGACGAAGGCCGACTCCATCAACCTCGCACTGGCTGTCAACCTCAAAGGTGTGCTGAAAGAAGGCATCGACGACAAGGATGTGGACGTCAAGGTGGACAAAACGGTCGTATTTGTCAACCTGTCCGATAAAATGCTGTATCAGAGCGGGAGTGCCAGTCTGACCCCGCGCGCCAACGAAGTGCTCGGCAAAATCGCCAAAATCATCGAATCAAGGCCCGATCTGGAAGTCATGGTGGAAGGTTATACGGATAATAACCCCATCAAGAACTCGTGTATGGAAGACAACTGGGACCTGAGCGTAAAACGGGCCACCTCGGTGGTGCGGGCACTGCAGAAAAGTTTCAATGTCAACCCGAACCGGCTGATTGCCGCAGGGCGTGGCGAATACAACACCCTGGCAAGCAACGATACCGAAACGGGCCGCGCAATGAACCGCCGCACCCGCATCATCATCCTGCCCAAACTCGATCAGTTTTACGATTTGCTGAATCCGAATAACGTGCCGAATAAATAATCAGGCCGAAACTGTGCTAATGTGCTAATTTTCAAAACATTGCCCATTTTACCATAGTGTTTTAAATTGCACATGAACTCATGTGACAGCAATGGCCCCTTGCGGATGTTCAAAACATTCGCAGGGGGCTTTTTTTATGCGGCTCCGGGGCGCCCAACCTTTCCCGGTTTCATGCTGTCTTTTCGTTTGCCCGTTTGCGGGCATTATCTCGTTCAAACAAATAAACAAACACATGAAAAAAGCACTTGTCTTTGCGGCTTTTGTCGCCCTTTTATTCGCCGCCTGCAAAAAAGACCCTGTCGACGAACGTTATTTTCCGCGTGTAAAGGAGATTATCCAGGCCAACTGTATGTCATGCCATTCTCCGGGCGGGCAGGGATTGCCCGTGATCTTTGAAACGGACGAAGACATCACGAGCCGCGCAGCCTCCATCAAATCAGCCACGATCGACCCCGCTTCGCCACAGAACAAACGCATGCCGCTCGACGGTGAATTGTCGCAGGCGGATAAAGACGTGATTTTGAAATGGTTTGAAAAAGGCGGGCGGGCGACCGATTAAATTCCGGGTGGAAGCAAATGTTCCACGCGCCGAATTTTGCAAAACAAGCGGGTTTCCAAAAAAGAAAGGTTTCGCAATCAGAATGTCATTATTTTTAGTCCTTCAATTTCGGAAACCACACAATCTCTCATGACCAACCCAGCCATCACAATTAAAAATCTGCGCAAAAGTTACGGCAGCAAACAGGTATTGCGCGGCATCGACCTTGAAGTCTATCCGGGTCAGGTGCTCGGATATATCGGCCCGAACGGCGCGGGAAAAAGCACAACAGTGAAAATCCTGTGCGGCCTGATCAGCGACTATGAAGGAGTCGTGACCGTTTATGGCGTCAATGTGAAAGAAAACCCCGTTGAAGCCAAAAAACATATTGGATACGTACCCGAACTCGCAGAATTGTACGATGTGCTGACGCCTTCCGAATTTTTGCATTTTATGGGCGACCTGTACGGCCTTGAGAAAAACGTTTGTGAAGACCGGATCGTAAAAATGATGTCGGCTTTCGGTCTCGAGCCGAACATCCACCAGCGGATGGACACCTTCAGCAAAGGCATGAAGCAAAAGGTGCTGCTTGCCAGCGGCATCATCCACAACCCTGACATCATCATTCTGGACGAGCCCCTGAGCGGTCTCGACGCCAACAGCGTCATTATCGTAAAAGACCTGATCAGCAAGCTCGCAAGAGATGGCAAAACAATTTTTTATTGCAGCCACATGATGGACGTGGTGGAAAAAGTGAGCGACCGGATCATCCTGATCGACAACGGCAGTATCGTAGCGGACGGAAGTTTCGCAGAACTCAGGGAGCAGCAAGGCAACCAAAGCCTGGAACAAATTTTTGCCGGACTGACCGCCAAAGAAAGCCTCGGCAAGGCAGCCGATGATTTACTCAGTGCATTTGACAACTAGGATATGAACCCCTTCAACAGAATCTTACTGGCATTTGTACTGCTGCCACAAAAATTATATCGGCAATGGGGCATAGACATGCCGCGCCTTACGTCTATTCTGACGACCAAACTGGTCATGGACGACCGGCGACCCAACACGCTTCAGGTTGCCAGGCAGCGCCGCGATACTAACAAGGAAATCAGTAGAGCAACGCTCGGAACCATGTTGATCAGCGGATTGATGGGACTTTCGTTTTTGATGGCATTTTCCCTTTCCGATGACTTCATCACACAACTCACGTTGTATTTCAGCATGTTTATCACCATGCTGTGCATGTCGCTGGTGAGCGATTTCACATCCGTTCTGATCGATATCCGGGATACGCAAATTATCCTGCCCAAACCGGTGAACGACAGCACCTTCGTCCTGGCCAGGCTCCTGCACATCTTTATATACATTTGCAAAATATTGCTGCCGATGTGCCTGCCGGCAGTTGTTTATGTGTCTTATTCCGTCGGTATTCCAACCGGCCTGACTGTGCTCGCGACTGCCGTGCTGGCTACCCTGTTTGCGATTTTCCTGATTAATGCGGTGTATATCATTATTCTGCGCATTACCACACCGGAAAAGTTCAAAAACATCATCAGTTACATCCAGATCGCTTTTGCCATCCTGATATATGCCGGCTACCAGATACTACCGCGGATGATGGAAGACCCGGGCGCTATCGGCCTCGATGTTTCGAACAAGACGGCCATGCTTGTTGCTCCTCCTTGGTGGTTTGCCTGTGTTGTGCAATACCTGACAACGGGGCATGGCACGCAGGCTCAACTGGCCGGGGCCGCGCTCGCAATCCTGTTCCCGATTACAAGTATGTATCTGGTTGTCAGGTATCTGGCGCCTGCATTCAACCAGAAACTGGCCATGATTTCAGGCGGGGAAGGGCCGGCCGAGACCGTTGTAACGACCCGGGAAGTGCGGGGCAAGGGCCTGGCCGAGCAGATATCCGTATTCCTGACCGGAAACAAGGCAGAACGCGCCGGCTTTTTATTTACCTGGAAAATGATGGCGCGCAGCCGGGAATTCAGGATTCGGGTATATCCGAGTATCGGCTATTTCGTCGTGATCATATTCATGCTGTTTTTCAAAAACAGAAGTGCAATAGCTATCAGCAATACCGATACATACTTCAGTTTCAAGCCGATGGCGGCCATTTATTTCAGCAGCATTGTCATCACGGTCGCAGTTTCCCAAATGATCTATTCCGACAAATTCAGGGCTTCCTGGATTTTTTTCATTGTACCTGTGCCGCGCCCCGGCGAGATCATCAGCGGCGCCTTGAAAGCCACGGTGTTTCAGTTTGCCTTTTTTATGGCCATTCTCACTTTTGGAGGCGGTTTATGGATGGCTGGCCCCGCCATTTTGCCCAACCTGATACTGGCAGTCTGCAATCAGATACTGATCACCTACGCCATTGCCATGATTTCGTTCCGGCAACTGCCGTTTTCGCAGCCCATCGGCACGGCACAAAAAACGGGACAGTTTGCACGGAGCCTGTCCATGATGTTTTTCAGTCTGGTAGTCGGTTCGACCCATTATTTCATATACAAGTATAGCATAGCGGTAGGCGTTTTTCTCCTCGTATCGCTTGTGGTCCTGTGGCTGATGACGAGACATATCCGCCAGCTACGCTGGGATACATTACAAATACAGGAATGAAGGGAAATCACTTGAACAACATGAGCCACCCCGAATTTTTAAATCAGGTTGCCTGAACCGTTAAAACGGTTGATAATCTGTGTTTTAGCATCCTGATTCCACGATTAAAACCGCGGGTTAAAAATTCGGAATAACTCATGTATGCTGCCGGACATTGCTATTTCATGCAAAGCGTTGAAATTTAAAATTTTGCGCCTTCGCGTGAAAAATACCCGGTAATCGCCAATGCGTTTTTACAGATATGTCAAACAAGCCGGCGTTTTACATCCTCCCTTTCAAAATCTGATTCCAGTAGAGCCAGGGAAGCATATACCGTTTCAGAATCCACATGCTGAATCTTTCTTTCGACTGGTCGAAAGGAAAAGTTTCCATCGGTTTGTTGTCGTAGTCGAATTCGGCCAGCATCAATTTTCCGTATCCGGTCACGATCGGGCAGGAACTGTATCCCGAATACCTGCCGGAGAGCGTCTGACCCTTCATCAGCGACAAAAGGTTTTGCACGAGTACGGGAGCCTCCTTGCGCACGGCTGCGCCGGTTTTGGAATTCGGCAATCCGGAAGCATCGCCCAGGGAAAAAATATTCGGGTATTTGATGTGTTGAAGGGTGTATTTATCCACATCTACCCAGCCTGTTGCGTTGGCAAGCGGACTGTTGCGCACAAAATCCGGGGCACTTTGCGGAGGCGTAACGTGCAGCATATCGAATTTCTCCTCGACATTGGTGACATTGCCTTCGGCGTCGGTCACTTTAAAAACCGCAATTTTACGCGGACCGTCCACTTTGATCAGTTCGTGTTTGAAGTGGGTCCCGATATCATACCGCTCCACCACCTTGCGAAGCGTTTTGGCGTACTTTTCAATCCCGAATATCACCGATCCTGCCGAATAAAATTCAATTTTTACATCGCCGGGATTCCTGTGGCGCTTGTAGTAATTTCCGGCCAGGTACATGATCTTTTGCGGGGCGCCGCCGCATTTGATCGCTCCGGCAGCAGAAGTAAACAAGGCCCTGCCTTTTTGTACATTTTTTATACTTTCAAAGGTGTAGGGCGCCGTATCAAAAGAATAATTGCTGCAAACATTGTTTTTACCCAATGTTTCGGGAAGGCCTTCGACCTGTGCCCAGTTGATTTGAATCCCCGGGCAAACGACCAGATAGTCATAGGAGATATTGAGGCCGTTGCGCGTGGTGACGCTGTTTTGCTCCGGCTGAAAAGCGGTAACGGCGTCGCGAATCCATTTTGCGCCTTTGGGGATATAATCCGCTTCCGGGCGAACCGTATCCTGTATGTTATAGACGCCGCCGCCCACCAATGTCCAGGCAGGCTGGTAATAATGCTTGTCAGATGGTTCAATGATAGCAATATCAAGATGGCTATCGGCAAGTAATAATTTGGCCGCCACTGAAATACCTGCGTTTCCGCCGCCGACAATTACAATTTGATGTTTCATGATGAAAAATTATTGGAATTTGTAGTTTCTTTAGGGCATAGGTAGGAGATATTCGGCCGCCGGTTTGTGATATATATCACATAGTGGGTTGATTTTTATTTTTCAGGGCCTGTTTTCCTCACTTCTACTTTTGTAACGGATAAAATAAACACCTCGAAATCCACCGGAACGGCGGACCGGAATATCCGCAAAATAAGGAGCACCTTAATTATTTCATTTAAAATGGCACCTCAGTTTTTACTGGAACTCAAAAATTTTATCAGCCAGCCCTGGCCGTGGTGGGTCGCTGGCCCCCTCTTGTCCATGATCATGTTCGTGCTCTTGTGGTTCGGCCATGAATTCGGCATCTCGGAGAATTTCCGGCTCATGTGCGCAGCGGACGGCGCCGACGAACTCAATGATTTTTTCCGGATCAACTGGCAATCAGGCATCTGGAACCTGCTGGTCGCATTGGGCGCAGTTTTCGGCGGATACCTTGCGTCGCATTATTTTCAGGCGCCCGAGGGCAATATAGCGCATGTCTCGGTTGCCACACAGGCATGCCTGCGTGAGGCAAATTTCCAATTTGAAGACGGGCGTGTGCCTTTGGTGCCCGATTTTTACAGCTGGGAATATCTGTTCCACTGGCGAGGCTTGCTGATCATTGCAGGAGGTGGATTTCTGGTTGGTTTTGGCGCCCGCTACGCGGGTGGCTGCACTTCGGGCCACGCGATCAGCGGCTTGTCAGCACTCCAGTTGCCGTCCTTGATTGCTGTCGCCGGGTTCTTTTTGGGCGGCATGTTTATGACCTACTTTATTTTCCCACTCATTTTTTAAAAAACCAGCGGAGAACGTATGAAAATGTCGCGCTATATCCTGATCGGTATTCTGCTCGGGATGACACTATATAAAAGCGAAGCAGTATCCTGGTTTCGCATTTACGAGATGTTCCACTTTCAGTCCTTTCACATGTACGGCATTATCGGCTCGGCAGTAATCACCGGCATTTTGCTTGTGCAGGTGATCAAACGCCGTCATATGAAAAATGTGGAGGGCCAGGAAATCGTGATCAAGGACAAGAACCGTTCGGTGCCCCGGTACCTGATCGGAGGTTTTATATTCGGGATGGGATGGGCATTGGCAGGCGCTTGTCCTGCTCCCATGTTTATCCTGCTTGGGAGCGGATATACCGTGTTTGTGGTCTATCTGATCACGGCCATGACAGGCACTTACGTGTACGGGCTGTTGCGAAAACGGCTGCCGCAGTAACAAGGATATTTTACCCGTGGTAATACATTGGTTTTCACCGATTAACCAAAATGCTACTTTGCGACGCAAACATATATTAGCGACTCGCGAATGGATGGCGTCGTCTAATATTGCCGGCTGGAAATACAATCAAACATGCTTGAAAGACAATCCGTCCGGTCATTAATAAGTAGCAGGGGTTACATTTTATTATCCTTTGTTTTTGGTTGTATTTGCACCTATTTGTTCTTTCACAATCAAACCGGACCTCAGCCTGCGGCAAAAGATTCCCGTTTGAATATCCCTTCCGGATTATCTATTTGCAACCCTAAGAACCTGGGCAAAATCAAACCCGTTTCCGTAGAACATGTCGATGAGGCAGCCATTTATGACCCCCTGAAATCCGAATTGATTCGCCTGATCGATAGCCTGAAATCTGCAGGGGCCATCACCCAGGCATCTGTTTATATCAGGGAATTCGATCACCGCGACTGGATGGCGATAAACAAGGACGAGCAATACCATCCGGCGTCGCTGATGAAGGTCCCGCTGTTGGTTTGTTGTCTCCAGACAATTCAGGCAAATCCCGGCCTTTTCGATCAAAAACTGCTGTACAACAAGCCTGACAGCATCCGGATCAATCCCCAGTTCTATACCTTTCCCACCATCAAGCCGGGAAAATCATATACTGTGCACGAGCTGCTTTATTATATGATCGCTTATTCGGACAACAACGCCACCTGGCTGCTGGCCCAGCATTTTGATCCGAAACGTATGAACAAGATGTTCCTCGATTTGTGTATGCCGGAACCCGTACCCGACGATCTGAAATTTACCCTGACAGCAAGAGACTATTCGATGTTCATCAAAGCGATCTACATGTGTTCTTTCCTGAGCCCCGAATACTCCGAGTATGCCGCGGATTTGATGAGTAATTGCGCATTCGGGGAAGGTTTTGTCAAGGGATTTCCCCAGGAAACCAAAATGTGGCACAAATTCGGCGAATGGAGAAATGTCGGTTATGACTATGAATTGCACGAATCGGGGGTCGTTAATATCAAAGACAAGCCATACCTCATTACGATCATGACCAAAGGACGGGATACGATGAAACAGGCCGCCGCAATCCGTCAGATTTCAAGGAAAATCTACGATCATATCCCCACGCCATAAGGCAAGAGAAAGCATCAGCCTCCCCGTTCAGGACCTTCTCAAAAAAAATTTAACAGTACTCCAACCAGCGTATACCCGTCTTGCGGTATCTCGCAGGGGTATTCTGTGCAGAATAAACGCTTCATGCCATTTAATCCGGATTCTAATCTCATCATCCAATCCCCCCCTTTGTGCATGAAAAGTTTAATATCTGTTCCAATTTGCCTTTGTGTTTTTTGCCTGCATTGTCCCGCCACATACGCCCAAAACACGAATTCCAGGCCTTTGATGAAGAATTTTATCGGCATCAACACCCGTTCTTCCGATGACCTGGCCTATATCCGCAAATTTGATTTCGTACGGGAATACCACGAATGGTCCGACGATACCGGATTCGACCAGGACGGCATACCGAATTGTCCGCAAAACCTGCTCAGCTTCAGTCCCAGCAACAGTGAAGCAGCCGTTATTGACCTCGACGATTTTTACAGACAATTGTCCGGCAGGGTCTCACCGGTCATGAAATGGCTGGCGCCGGAAATGCGCGGACTGAAATGGTACGATCCCACCCTACAGGAACAAAAACCACTCTGTGGAAATATTGGAAGCCTCAACCAGGATTTGCCCGAATCCTATATCGATTATACCAGTTGGGTATCCGTCTTCACGGCGCGTTATGGCGGCAATGATGTATGCGCAACACCCGGCAACCCCTATTGTAACCTGATCAACGGCCGCGTGATCGACAAGGATATTCTGGGCGCCAGCAGATCGGGGCTCGCCAACCTTCAGTACATCGAATTGGGCAACGAGCCGGATAAATGGTGGTATGACAGCGAATTCCGCAACAAACCGAATGCGCTGTGGCAAATGATGCCGGGGCAATATGCCGCACTGCTGGACGCAGCATACGACGGAGCAGGTAAAAGTCCGGCGTTCAACATTTCGGACAGTGACCCCTCTTTTCTGGGAATAAAAAACATAGATCCGGACGTACAGGTGGCCATGGGCGGTATTTCGGATTTCAGAGGGCGTTACCTGATCGAAATGATGGAAAAAGCCTATGATTTGCGGGCATCCAATCCGAACGCCGTAAAAAAAATACCGTTCGACATCCTGAACCTGCACCATTATGTCAGCAACAACCCGAATATCGGTGCTGCGTACATCAATAACAATGCCCTGTGGAATACGTACGACTATTATGGCCTCAATGCCAACGGCATAAGCCCGGAACAGGGGCAGTTAAAGCAGCGGTATGAGCGTTTCTTTGAAAGGCTGTTTTCCGGTATTTCCAGCAGCGACATCAAAAACGAGCTCGCAGAAAAGGATTTCTGGCTTACCGAATTCGGATATGATACCAACAACGGGTCGGCGGTGAAGGCCAAACTGGCGCAAAATAACCAGTCGTATTTTACTACACAGGCTCAGTGGCTGGTGCGCAGTTATCTCGAGCTCTCGGCTGTGGAATATCAGTACAACGGAACGAAAATCACATTGGACAAGGTCGCTGCATTCGATCTGCGCGATTCAGGCGATTATGGAGAAGGTGACCAATACAGCCCGGGCGGCTGGCTTTATTCGCATTGCGGCCTGCTGACCAGAGATTTTAAGCCAAAACGCTCGTGGTACTACGTTCAAACCCTGAAAAATGTGTTGGGTGAAACCAGATTCACAAAAGACCTGAATCCCGACGGGCTTATCCAATTCGACAACGGCGGCGTTCCGCCACGCATATTTTACTACAAAGGCGATGCGGGTCAGCGGATACTGACGATATGGTCGCCCACCTCGGCCAAAGTGGAGGGCCGGCAACTGACGCTGCCCGTGGCAGGTATGCTGGCAGCCATAAACGAGCCTGATCTGACAGGTATCGATTCATACACTCTAATCCGGATGCAGGATAACGCAGAGACGGGCGCGAAGAAGGGATACGATGTAACAAACGGAAAGATATCGCTCGACGCTGCGACCTCGACCGTATCCGAAACCCCGGTATTTGTATTGCTGGGTGAAAAAACGGACGATCCGAACGTCATCAGCCCGATGACAGGCACACCCCAGGTAACTGCATTTTGCAACGGCGCCCTTTTGCAGTGGGATACAGACGCAGATCCGGACGGCAGCTGGAAAATATTTTATGCGCAAAAAAACAGTTTGCCAAACTACGCCGATTGCGGGGAATACAAGAATATCGACCTGCTCGGCTCGGGATTTGTCCATACCTATACCTGCGACCTGCGGGCGGACCGGAAACGCCTGCTGATAGAAGGCTTGAAGGCAAATACGCAGTATGTGGCATTTATGGTTTTTACAAATGCAGAGGGCATTTCTGCCCGCGAACCGGATGTGGTATGCTTTTCCACCAATACCAACCCGCCCTGCGTCATCAATCCGTGCCTGCAAATAACATCCGGAGGGGATTGCGGCTTTATGACCGACGATATTTGTAAACTGGTGATCGAGAACGCGGGAGCAGCATATAACGGCTCTTGTCAGGGCACTGCGCAGACCTGCGTTTCAGGCAATCCCGTGACCATGATCGGCTGCGGCACATATGAATCCGGCGGGTGTAATAAAGCGACTCTTTTCCCGGCAGACCAGCTCTGGTCGCTCTGCAACAAACCGGAAGCAATCATTGAATTCGACAATGCCGTCCGGTTGGATGCTATCCGGTTTTACCACCATTCGGGAATAGATCCCATTGATATCTACTACGCTTCCTGCGAGCATCCGGATGAAGAAAAACTCCTCACGACCTTCCATCCAACGGATTGCAACAACTGGGTTACCATATTCAATAACCTGCCGGCCAAGCCGGTAAAAAAACTGTATTTCCGAAAGATTTTTGCCTATGGAAAAGCGCGGACACCAAGTGTAAAAATCGGGAAATTGCACTTTTGCGGGGAAGAACTGCCAGACTGCGGCCAAAAGCCTGACCAAAAAGTGTTTTTGCGCGAAGAAAACGACGGTTTTCAGGCATTCCCCAACCCGACAACCGGCCGGCTTCGCATTATGTGGGACGAAACCGGGTACAGCGAATTGTCGGTTTTCGATTCCGGCGGTGTGTTATTGATCATGCAAGTTTTGCCCGACAACGGACGCATCACCGAAATTGATCTCAGTCGACTCAGCGCCGGCATGTACTTTGTCCGGCTGACGGGGGAAGAGAAGAAACCGCTACAGCGAAAGGTCGTGCTGAAGAAAGATTGATGTCAGACGGGTTATGACATCGTGGAAGCCGGCGCCTGCAATATCCTGAAAACTAGCACATTACCATTATCCCCTGTTTTTCCAGTTCGATTCCACCGGTTCGACGGCTGTGAGCCGGCGCTTGTGTTCGAGGTGGAGGCGCAGGGCGAGCAGCGCTGCTACTTCCGCT
>JAKOXM010000057.1 GCA_029781095.1 Bacteroidota bacterium | reverse complement strand
GTGCTGAATGACAGGTCGGACGCAATTTCGAACTGGTTGATCGTGCAGTTCAGCGTATCGGTATACATGCCGGGCTGGCAGTACGATTGTCCGTTGAACGTCGCGCAGGGTTGTGCACAACTCAAAGTGCCCACCACGCCCAATTGAACCGTCGGCATTGATTGATCGTACGTAATTTCAAGCTGGTTGATCGTACAATTTGCCGTATCCGAATATATACCGGGCTGACAATATTCCTGTCCGTTGAAAATCGCACACGGCTGGCCGCAACTGATGGTACCGACCACCCCAAGTTGAAAAACCGGAAGCGCCGGATCGTAGCCGATCTCGAATTGATTAATCGCGCAATTGGATGTATCGGCATAGGTTCCGGGCTGACAATAGGATTGTCCGTTAAACGCCACACATGGCTGTGAGCAGGAAACGGAGCCTACCGTACCCAGTTCCACGACCGGAAGCGCCGGATCGAAAGCGATTTCGAATTGATTGACAACGCAATTTGAAGTATCCGAAAAAATGCCAGGCTGGCAGTATTGTTGCCCGTTGTAAGTCACACAGGGCTGTGTACACGAAAGCGTCCCCGTTACCCCCAGTTGAATCGTCGGCAAAGCCGGATCAAAAGCGATTTCAAATTGACTGATCGTGCAATTGGCTGTATCTGAATACATTCCGGGCTGGCAATACTCCATGCCGTTGTACGTCACGCACGATTGTGCGCAGCTGAGCGTACCAACCACACCCAACTGGACGGTCTGCGGCTGATTGACGGTCACTGTCGCAGAAGCAGTGGCGGTACAGCCATTTGAAGGATTGGATGCGATCAGCGAATAACCCGTCGTCGATGCAGGCGCCACCGTTATTTGCGGTGTGCCGGCCCCTGTATTCCATTCATACGTCAGACCGGACAGGTTGGATGAAGTAGTAAGGGTAATGCTTTCACCCGAGCAAATGGGCAACACAGGGTCGATCTGGACAACCGGCGGCGTGAAATCTGCGAGAATCGTAAATGTAATAAAATCACAAAACAGGCTGGCCGGATCGGGTATGGTGTATGTGCCCGCCTGGGTGTATGTTGTCCCAAAGAACACCAAAGACGGTGCATCACAGTTCAAAGAACCCACCGTCCCAAGGTCCGATACCAATTGGGGTGTTACCAATACCGTCTGATTGACAATGGAGTCGCAACCGAGGTATGAAGTCAGGACCTCTGTGTATGCCTGGGAAGCAGCCGGACATACGACTTCTCCCCAGGCTAAAGTTGCGCAGTCACCCGCACAAATGGAGACGGGCGGTTGAAAGGAAATCAGCGGGGCCGTACCGATCACGGAAACCGTCACTGCATCCGTATTTGTGCACCCGTTGACGGTATTTGTAACAGTAAGCGAATAGGTGGTTGTTACTGTGGGGGAAACGTTCAGCATCGGGGTGTTCCCGCCAATACTCCAGAAATATGAATTGACCGGATTCGGAAAGACATTACTTCCGATCACAGCGCTCTCTCCAAAGCAAATGGTCTTGTCGGGCCCGGCATTGGCATTCGGGGCGGCCTGATTCGAGACAAGCACGAGAAATTGTGTCTGACAATTTGTTTGCGATACCATAAACACGCCCGGCGAGCAATAGGGCACCCCGTTGTATAAGTAGCAAGGCTGAATGCATGTCAGCACTCCGTAATCATAATCGACGTTGTGATGCACGGTGACGTTTTTAGGCGTAACCATAGTCGGGGGACAAGCGACGGCGGTGCAACTGCAATAGGCATTGGAGTCAACTGCGGTCGAATCTCCCAAATTAATATGCTCCCAATAGACTGATACCGTTCCGGTTAGAACCGTATCAATACCCAGCAGGCTGCTGTCGACCTGGACGGTTATCGTACTTACATTGATGCTGTCGCTCAAAAAATTCATAAACGGCGGTATAACCCAATGTAACACCAAAGAATCCTTTTGGGGCGCCGGGCAGGCTTCGACAGGCGGCGGGCAATATATCCCGTTCCCGCCTACCGGCGGCCCGGTCTGTATATCGCAAACCGGCGGAATCAGCGTATACGTGGCGATATCGGCAGGGCACAGGTCATCCGGACCATCGATGTAGCCATCAGTGCAGGTGCATGTCGAGGGACCTGGCGCGGCAGTTCCGATACCGCTTAGCACATGCGTTTTAAAGCTGCATTCCGCTCCGTAGTAGCCGTCAATGATCAGGTAATAAATATCACCCGGTATGAGCCCGCCCGCGGTCATTATGACAGAGCTGTCAACCACAGCGGAGGTAAATGACAATGGTGTGAGCGTATCGCAATTTCCCGAAAGCAGAAAAAAGCCCAGTTGATCGCCAGACAGACAGTCAAACACCTGAAATTCAATAGCAATGGAATCTTTGCAGGGAGAAAAGCGCAACCAGCCGTTGTTCTCGAAATCAGGCAGTTGTCCGTTAACATACGGCGGTTGATCAGCCGTGAGTCCCACCGTGGAGCTGCAATAGCCTTCCAGAAAGTTTCCGCACAACAGGGGCGCCTGGAAGCAACTGTCGGCCAAAGGCGCCGGAAGGTTGAAGTTCGGACAATCGGGCGGCAAAAGGCAGGGAGCATTCCCGGAAAGTGTTTGCGTGCAAGAGCCGTTGGTTATTATTTCAAAAGCATATGGCGTACCACAAAGAATGGGGTCTGACGTAAACACGCCGTTTATCAGCGTCCCGCTGTCCCCCGTTACCTGGGTTCCCGGGTAAGAATTAACGGCAAATAAAACAGTATACGTCGAGTCAAATACCTGAAGAAATGGGTCTGTACCATACTGACAGCTGGCAATGGGCAATCCCATCGAATCCAGTTGGCTCGCCGATACATGAAAATCGCAGGCATCGAGATCGATACCATCGACGACCAGGTAATAAACATTATCCGGGTTGTTAAAAACGGGTACGGACATCTGACCAGTGCTTCCCTCCAAAACGCTGGTGCAGTTACCGAGGGAATAAAGAAAATCACAGGCCCCGCCCCCCATCAAAGCGAATTCCAGGCCGTGGTGATTCACACAATTACTGACGTCGATATCCAGGTTCAGGATATCGCCGCAAGCGGCAATCGCATACAAATTCGGGTTTTCGAGCGGAAAACAAGGCGACAGCAGGTTCCACAGGTCCGATTGCCACCATCCGAAACCCGCGAAGGTGCAGCCGTTGTTGAAATTTTCCTGGTCGAGCGAGCCCGCGCAATAAAGGGGCGCGGCATTGCATGGCACGTTGGTAAAAGACGAAGCCGGGCTTGAGATAAAAATGGGCGGTATAGGAGCAGTACAACACCCCGGTATACAGTTGGCACATTCCATCTCGTTGATTCCCGGGCAATTATGGATAAAATCAACCGATACCATTCCGTTTGTCACCGTCTGATTGAATTGGACAGTAATGGTAAAGGCATTGGGGAATGGGCTGATAATTTCCGCCCCCGGCGGGAGGTTCCACTGGATGCCGAGGCAACTGTCCACGTAAAAATCCGCCCAACTCTGAGAACAGCCGGGCGATGCATCTTGCTGACAAACAGGCAAATGTGCGGTCAAAGTAGCAGGTCCGCAGGGAAGTGTCTGAAATTCAATAAAACCTGCCATTGCTGTGCCTGTACCGGAGGGTATCGTATTGTCGATGCCCTGGATGTCGAGGGTAAAATCGCATTGATCACCCAGATATCCATCAATCATCAGAATGTAGGGTTTGCCGGGTTCCACTGCCGCCCCGATACCAACCGGGGCAGTGCCCATACCCAGTCCGCCGCCGTTGCAGGCTATTACCTGGCCCTGGCAATCCTCCAGCAAAGCAACTTGCAAACCATTACCTGACAGGCAGTTACCCGGAACGACAGTGGCAATCAGTTGCGACGAGCATGGTACGATTTTTAAAAACTGGGTATTCTCCAGCGTACCGCAAAAATTATAATTGCCGGAAGGAGCGCTCGCGAAATCGCTTGAACCTACAAACTGATTATTCAGATAATATCCGCAAGACAATGTAGCGGCCTCGCAGGTCAAGGCAGGAGCCGGGCATATTTGTCCAAAAAGGCCTGTTGCAAATAAACAGAGCAGGGCGCATACAAGAGGAAGGTTTCTCATAAATCGAGTCGGGCTTTGGCAATAGAGATACGAGGCAGGAATATTGCGCTGCCGCGACTGCAAAATTAGAAACTGTTTTAAAACCCCTTACCGGGCGGAAAGATCCATTTTTTGCGGCTATACTGCGGCAATTTTTTGGCGAATATGCCCCAATATTAGCCAAAAAATGAACCCTGTCTATCCCCAAAATCTGAGCCTTTCTACTCCGGCAGGAGTTTTAAAACAGTTTCTCAGAAAACACAAACCGATGTTCGCGCTGCCGAACTACCTTTGTGCAAAACTTCCCGACCGATCGCAATGCATTCAATTCGTCTATCTATACTTTTCGCATATATTGCATTGATTATTAGTGCTTGCGGAGAAAGAATCACGCTGGACCCGAGTCCGGGGCCGGACTCCCAATCCGACTATTTTCCTTTGCAAACCGGAAAATATGTCGTTTACCAGGTTGACAGCATCATTTATGATTTCGCGGTTGGCGGTGGTACCGTCCGCGATTCTTCCCGGACATTTGTAAAAGAATTGGTTGGCGATACCCTTCGCGACCAGACCGGCCAGCTGCTGTACACGATCGAACGATACGAACGCAGCAGCGATACCGCAAGCTGGCAGCTTGCAAGTATCGGGACGGCGGCCCGCACGGCCGGACAGGCCATCCGGACGGAAAATAACCTGTCTTTTATCAAACTGATATTCCCGATGGACCGCCGAAGCGAATGGGACGGCAACATCCGGATCGACAAAAACCGCGAAATAGAGATCGCCGGCGAGCGGATACGCCCTTTCACCAACTGGCATTACGAAGTGGATTCCATCGATGTTCAGGCCGCAACCGGGGCGTTTGTATTCGACTCCACCCTCCTCGTCACGGAAGCCAACGATAACAACATCATTGAAAGGCGGTATTCGCGCGTACGCTACGCCAAACACGTCGGCGTCGTATGGCGGGAGCAATGGATACTTGACTCGCAATATTGCAACCAGTCGCCGCCGCCCGCAGATTGCGAAACGAAACCCTGGGAAGACAAGGCGGAAAAAGGATATATCCTGCGGCAGGTAATCCTCGAATTTAACTAACAAACATGTTTGCGCCTCAAAAGCAGCCGGTAATCAGGCTTAAAAATGGCAGAATATCAATACATTAACATCGGATATACCAAAAGAACACACGGACTTAAAGGCGAGATCAAGCTCGTGGTGGAGGATCGTTACCTGGAAGATTTTCTCAAGAACGAGCGCATTTTCGTCGATGTAAAAGGAGCCAAAGTCCCTTTCTTCATTGAAGGCGTGCGCGGTAAAGGCGAAATGATTCTCAAACTGGAAGACGTGGATTCTCTGGACGCGGCTTATGGTATCCAGTCGCGTGAAATTTTCTTGCGGGAACAGGACCTTGTGCCGCTGCAGGACCGCGAACTGGATATTGAGGAAGAAACGCTTGAATACGAATATATTACGGGGTTTCTCCTGGTCGACAAGACGGCGGGCGAGATCGGGCGCATCGACGAGGTGATTGAAATGCCGCAGCAGGAAATGGCCATGTTGAAATACAAGGGCCGTGAAATATTGATCCCCCTCAATGAACGGCTCGTGACTTCCGTTGACGAAAAAGCAAAAAAGGTTTTTATGGACCTGCCGGAAGGGTTGCTCGATATGTAAGAAGTTGTTCGAGCAGCGATTCCCGGTTTGTGTGCTCGTTTTTGAGGTGTTGTCTGCGACGCAGGAGCAGGCGACATCTCAAAAACGATTCGAGATGACACCTTTTTCGTGCCTCAAAAGATGTCACCTCTTACAAACCGGGAATATCTGTTGTTTGAGTTATTCTGCCGAGACAAAAAGAGAAGGTTTCCAAGTCAGGCGAGACGTTTTTTGAGGTGCTCCGTGCAAAAAAAAGCCTTTTTGACCCGATAAGAATAATTCAACCAACTTCTAAGCCCTACCAATACGGGTTTCTGGGCAATTTCACGACCCGGTATCCGGCAGCCTTCAAGGCATGCAAACATTCTTCCGTCGGGTTGTCTTTAAGGATGATGGCTGCCATGGACTGAGGCGCTGTAATCCCTAAAAAACTGATCAGATTCAGCAGTGCTGTCACCAGTCGCACTTTCAGTTTTGCCATTGAAAACCCTGTAACCGGGACATTATCCACGCCTTCGACGTGGTGAATGTTCATCCCCTTGAAAGCCACGTACGGGTAGTTAAGGCCCAGAGCGACTTTCTCTATTTCCCGTTCCGAAATTTTGTATACATAATTGCCGACATCCTCATAGGTATGCCGCTTTATCTCTTTGCCCAAAAAGAATTTAAAAATACCCAATGCATTGACAACGTGCAACATAGCGCGGAAAAAGGCTTGCAAAAAATGGGCGTATACGTAATGGTCGGTGGGTTCGTACAACACCACTCCCTTTGATCCCACCCGCAACATTTCATACAGCGCCTTCATCGGGCGCGGAAAATGATGATACGATTCCTTGCACAGTACGAAGTCGAACGAATCGTCTGCGTAAGAAAGCGCTTCCGCATTCTCCTTGCTGAAAGCCGAAATATAGCCGGAGGCCGCGCCCTCGCGCAACAGGGTGTCCGAGATATCCGTCGCGGTGGCAATGGCGCCTTTCGAGGCGAGGTAGTGCGCGTCACTGCCATAACGGCCGTCGCCCACGGTCAGCCATCTGGCGCCCGGATAAGCCAGCAGAAGCGGATCCGAAACGGCGTTTCGCAGCATCGCCTGTTCGTAACCGATAGTGCCTTCCCGGAACCAGCTCCGGGCAATCTGTTCCCTGTCGCCGCCTTTGCTGTATTTGTCAAAGTGCTGTTCGTGGAGCGAGTAACTTTTTTCGAATTGATCTGACATCCCTGAATATTTCGCTGCGAAGGTATTTCAATGAAAATGATCGGCCAAAAAAGCCTTGCCGGGCGCAGGCGTATTTCTATTTATGATTTTTTTAACAAATATTTTTGATTTTCCTGAAACTATTATTGCGAGGCCTTTCGTTCGAGTTACAATTCCTTTCAATTAACCAACCAAAACGTCTTTTTATGCACTACTACGCTGAAAGAAATGAGCGCAAGAGCCGCCGCCAGGCCCTCGTACTCGCCGTCGCCCTCCACCTCGCACTTGCCGCCGTATTGTATCTCTATACGGGAGATACCTCAAACGCGGACATTGGAAAACCACCGTCAGTCAAAATTGATACCCCCCATTCAGTGACCGGTACCCGTCCGGCAGCAACGCCATAACGTACCCCGCAGACTTTACCATTGAAAGCATCCTGAACGCCGCATTCTTTCCCACGGAATGCGGCGTTTTTTTATTGTTCCGGACAATACAAGTCACGCCAGCGCCGAATTTCCCCTGACAATCCGATTCCAAGCCATTGATAATCATATATATACTCATCACTCATCGTTCATCTCTCATCACTACCCGTTCTCATCTACTTCTTGATCACGGTGGTTCGCCGGTCATACACGAGGCAGGTGAAAATGCCGAGCGGGTTAGCGGTGCCTGTCACATTGCTTTTAATGGGCGATGGCTGCGCGAAGGGATTAATATTGCCAATAACAGCCAGTTGCACGCTTTCGTAATAATCGTAATAATCTTTGGTGATATGGCAAACCGTGTTGTAGATCGTGTCACCTATATTCAGTTCGTAACCCGTTCCAAAGGCCAGTTTGGTGCTCGTGAGGATACGGTCGTCGGCAAGGAAATCCTGCTCGGGGATACTGTCGAGCGAATTATAATTGAGCAGCCGCCGGTAATAATCCTTGGTCGCGGGGTCATCCGTTACGTACGTGAGCGCGCGCGCAAGGGTGTCC
>JAKOXM010000045.1 GCA_029781095.1 Bacteroidota bacterium | reverse complement strand
TTTGATGGAATTTACCAATGATCGTATTGAATCGAATGTCATTGAATCAAAATTCACACGCCGGGAAAAAGAGCAGAGTCTGGCAAAGGGAGAAAAACTGATGCATAATAAAGAGCAGCATCAGCAATCGGAATATTACATCCAGTTAGGTGATGTAATTCAAAATTTTGATGAAGTTGTTCTGTTTGGCCCGACAGATTCAAAAGTGGAACTTTTAAACGTACTGAAAGCCGATGCCCGATTTGAAAAAACAAGGATCAAGATCAAACAAACCGATAAAATGACCGAGAATCAAAAATTTGCTTTTATTAAAGAGCATTTTTCGAGGCTTTAAATAAAAAACAAAATCAAAATGACTTTTATATATCTGATTCTACCCCTCATACTGCTTTTTATGTCAGGGATAAGGATCATAAGGCCGACCCAGAGAGGCCTGATCGAACGGCTTGGAAAATATCATGCTTTCGCCAATCCCGGATTCCACTGGATTATTCCGGTTATCGACAAGCTGTATATGGTGAATGTAACAGAGCAAATGGTAGACGCCGAACCGCAGGAAATCATTACAAACGATAACCTCAATGCAAGGGTCGATGCCCAGGTCTATTTCAAGGTAAAATCGGACGAAGACAGCGTGAAGGGATCCATCTACAACGTTAATAACTATAAGTTGCAGATCGTTAACCTTGCGCGCACAACTCTCCGGAATATTATCGGCACACTCACGCTTAAATCAGCCAACAGCGAACGCGGGAAAATCAATGCAGAACTTTACAAAACACTGCATTTAGAAACCCAGAGCTGGGGCATCGAAATCGTGCGTACGGAACTGAAGGAAATCGATCCGCCAAAAGATGTACAGGAAACCATGAATAAGGTGGTGAAGGCCGAAAATGAAAAAATAGCCGCGATCGATTCCGCCACAGCCGCGGAAACCGTCGCCGATGGCATAAAACGCGCCAAAATCAAGGAGGCAGAAGGCTTCAAACAATCGAAAATTTTACATGCCGAAGGCGAGGCGGAAGCCATTAAACTGGTAAATGAAGCGGCCGATAAATATTTTGTTGGCAATGCCCAGTTATTGAGAAAACTGGAAACGGTAGAAGTATCACTCGGCAAAAATGCCAAAATCGTGATTCCGGCCGGAACCGAACTGGTGAATATTATCGGAGAAATGGCGGGGATAATTCCGCTGGACAGGAAGCAAAAAGATAATTAGTACAGTCAAAAAACAACTTCCCGATTTTGATTTCAACACACGAATTCATTAGTGGCTTAATATCGAGGGGTTATTTTTCAATCGTTACTTGGCGAGGATTAAATTTCATGAACTACGCAATGCAAAGGCATGAATACCAACGAAATTGAAAAATCAAAAGCGCACATAGACGTAGAGATTATCGGGTATGTGTCCAAATCCATAGCCAGCAAGACCATACTGAACAAGATCACAGGAAGCATCCGCGTATTGGCTTTTGACAGTGGAGAAGGCTTGGCCGAAAAAACAACTCCTTTCGACACTTTCGTTCAAATCATCGAGGGCAAGGCGGAGATCGTAATCAGCGGAGACTCAAATATTCTCCAGAGCGGTCAGTCAATTGTGATACCCGCCCACGCACCTAATTTTATAAAGCCAAACGGACGGTTCAAAATAATCCTTACGGTCATAAAAAGCGGGTACGAAGCCTTTTAAAACTTCATAATACACACCTTAAATTGTAAAAAATGAGCAAGGATAAAGGAACCAAAAACCACAAAAAAGCACCTGCGGATAAATCAGCCGGAAAAGGGAAAATACTGTCGGCATATAAATCCGAAAGTAAAACCGGGCAGCCCAAGCAATCCGCAATCGAAGCTTTTATCCCGAAATCCGACACAAAAGGAACCCGAAAATCCTGATCGGTTTCAAAGATTTTCCAGGTTGCCCTTTCGCTTCTGCTTCAATTGCTTGTAAAAAGAAGGAGAAAGGCCGGTTATTTTCTTGAACTGGTTTGATAAATGCGCCACGCTGCTATAATGCAGTTTATAGGATATCTCCGTCAGATTTAACTCATCATATAAAAGCAATTCTTTCACTTTTTCAATTTTATGATTGATGATGAATTGCTGTATAGTAATGCCTTTTACCTCGGAAAATGTATTAGCCAGGTAGGTATAATCGTACCCTAGTTTTTCACTAATATATTCGGAATAATTTACTGCGGGTATTTCATCGGAATAATGGATCATTTCAACGATCACATTCTTAATTTTTTCAATCAGGATGCTCTTTTTGTCATCCAGTAATTCCAGACCTGACCTGAGCAGGTTTTCTTTCAGTTTTTCGCGTTGATCCAGCGTCATGTCTTCCAATATCTCGACCATGCCAAGGTCAACGATTACATAATGTATTCCCAGGTTCTTCAATTCCTCCTTCACGAGCAGCTTGCATCGCAGGCTGACCATATACTTGATATATAGTTTCATATTGAAACTTCCGGGCCCGTTTTCAGGCTTGTTTGATTTCAGACAAAAATACCATTTTTTCGCCAGATAACACACTGACGCCAGCCCCCGAAAGGCAAGGCCTTCACACCGGGTTTTATGGTGTCGTAAACAACGGCAACGGTTACTCCTCCAAATCCCGCACAATACTTTTTGCCGCAAAAAGGCCCAAAAAGTGCACCACCGCAATCGCCAGAAGCGCATACCGCAAGGCGATATAATCACTCACATACCTTGCGAGCAGGATAAACAAGCCACAACCAAACAAGCGGCCGAGGTATAATCCCAGTTCATGGTTGAAGATATAGGCAAATTGATTCCGCTTTTCCTTTTCAGCAACGACGTCGATTACCTTCAATTGAATGGGGAAATACGCTATGTCCAGTAACGGACGCGCAAAAAGCAAGCACAATACGAAGAGGATGGCGCCCAGTGCCGAATAAAGCCCTGCATTAAACAAGGCTCCGAGAACGAACAGTGAACAGCCGAGGCCATAGATCAGCAGCCGGTGCTTCGGCGCAGTGGTCCGGCCCAGCACGTACAGCAATATGGCCGACAGGAAAGCCGCGACGCCCTGGATCAGTCCCAGCGCACCTTCTTTTCCCACCAGGCTCATAATGAGCAAGGTCGGTGCAGTCACGATGTAGCCCTGCGCCACTCCTTTCAGAGCCGCAAGACCCAGCATTTTATTCCAGAGCCGGTCAAATTTAATAAACAGGAAAGGTGATTTCTTGGGGTTTTGGAACTGGCCGCGGTGTACCAAAAGAGAGGCAAATACCGATAGCGCAAACACACCTGCAGTCAGACAGTAATAGGCTACATTGACTTTTCCGCCAAACCAGCCGTTGTGCTCCGTCGCAGCTATGAACGCGCCGGCGCCAAGGGGCACAATGATGCCGGTCATGGTGTAGAAAAAGGTCTCAATGCCGTAGTAATAGTTTCTGTTGCCATCGTGGGTGGTACTGAGGGCCAGAAAATCGCGGTTTGCCCAGAAAAAACCGTAGGACAGACCCATGATCAGCCCGGCGAGAAATACGCCCGGTGTATTCAGATTGTCCAGCGACATCATGGCAAACATCGAAACGCCGCTCAGCAGCATGCCCAGTGAATACAGCCGTGCGATCGGCACGCGGTTCAGCAGAAAGCCGTTGATCATGAACGTCAGCGGGATGCCGGTGTAGACCGCCAACTGGAATATCACGACCAGGCTGATGTCCGACGAATTGCGCATGATATAAGCCCCGACAAACAACTCGACAATAGGCATCACCAGCGCATAGATGAGGTTGGTGAGCAGGAGCATCCTCATCCCGAGCGGGTGCGAATTGAAAAAATGGATTTCTTTCGTCAGTTTCTCCAACATGGTTAGGCAGTGGTTAGCAATTCGTTCAAAATGCTTTCGATGGATAAAGTGGCGCCGCAAATGACTTCGTCCGATGCGCCGTAATACATCGTTATTTTATCGCCATCCACCAGGTGTCCATTGGTAAATACGACGTTGCCGAAGAATCCGGTCAGTTCATAATCGGCAGCAGGTTCCAGAATCGGGTCGAGCGAACGCGCCAGTACTCTGGAAGGGTTCTCGAGATCGAGTAATACGGCGCCAAGACAATAGCGGTTTTGCCGGTCGGCGCCATGATACAGTTCCAGCCAGCCTTCCGAGGTTTTTACAGGTGATGCCCCCGCTCCGATGCGGGCGCTGTCCCACCAGCCTTCGCGTGTTCGCAGGATGCACTCGTGCCGGCCCCAGTGGCGGAGGTCAATCGATGAAGAAACCCAGATAAAATTGCCGCCCAGGTCAAGACCAGAAGGGCGGTGCAAACAATAATATTTGTTGCCGATTTTCTCTTCAAATAACGCGCAATCCTTGTTGTGGGGAGGAAGTATCATTCCTTCGCGCGAAAAATGCCGCCAATCGCTGGTGCTCATCAGGCCCACCCCCACCCCGTTCTCCGAAACCTTCGTGTACGTCAGGTAGTATTCGCCTTCCATAAAACTTACCCGGCAGTCTTCGATACCGAAGGTTTCCAGGGCTCCTTTTCCGAATATTTTTGTAGGGAAATGGTCCGGTTCATGGAAATGAATGCCATCATCGCTGCAAACAAGCCGCAAATGCGAAATGGTCGAGAGGTAAGTCCGGCCTTTATAGCCCACCATACGGGCGTCCGAAAGGTTTATATCGGGGTCATTCTTGTCGAATATGAGGATTTCCATACTCCCGTCTTCCCGAAGCACGGGGAAGGATATTTTGCCTTCTTCCTGTACAGGTCGTTCCGCTACGCGCAACAGCAGCCATGTTTTTCCTTCAAATTGAAACACGCCGGGGTTCAATACGCAGGCAACTACCAATCCCGGCTGACTGGGTTTTATGTCATTTGTCGTAAGAATCGGATTATTAATAAATCGCTTTACCATGGCTCGCTTTTCTAAATTGTTAAATAGCAATGAGCCATGAGTGATAAGTGATAAGCGATGAGTGAAATCACCCATCACTCACCGCTCATCACTCATCACTCATCACTATTTACTGCTTGTTAAATTTCAACGATCCGAGGTTTTTGCCGCCCAGAACAAAATTGAGCGTGTAAATACCCTGCGGATAGTTGTGCACATTCAGCGAGAACTGCCCGGTCGTTACCTCGTTTTTTGCGAATTGCAAGTCATCTACCTGCCTGCCTGCGGTATCGAACACCCGAACCAGCAGCGGCTGGTTGCCGGTAAATGCGTGCCGGACGGTCAGGATGTCGGTTGCCGGATTGGGTGAAACACCCAAAACCAGGTTTTTCAAATCGTTGCCCGGCAAATCGCCGGTAGCCGTAGTGCCTGTATCGTAAAGGTGCTCTATCTCGGCTGCTGTCAGCGCCCTGTTGTACAATTTTACGTTGTCAAGCGCTCCGATGAAATACTGGCCGCCTTCGACCGGGTTGCTGCCGAAGCAAAGCGAACGGGCGGTAGTGTTCAGTTTTCCCAGGGTCGGCTTGATCTTCGTTTGTTGCCCGTTGACATACACAATGTCGTTTGTGCCGTCGTGCACCATCGTGACATACCACCAGAATCCCATCACCATTTCGTTGCCGTCGCCGCTGTCCATATCAGAAATAAAATTGGGGAACTGTGCATTGCTGCTGTTGGTCGTCCAAACGATCTTAAGGTGTTCCGGCAGCGATATTTTCCAGCGTTGATCCCAGTGACCGAAGTCAATGACATAATCCTCTCCGCCGGCCGGCGGTTGCACTCCGTCCACGCGAATCCAGAAAGCAACAGTCGCGTAATCCGAGATCAATTGCACGGCATTTGGCACCAGTACAGAATCCTGCATGCCGTCGAATTTAATATTCTGCCCACCGCCATTCGGGTGATTGGGCACCTCGAATACCGGATTTCCACCGATTACGCCGTGGTTGGCATACGGGGTGGCATCGTTTGCATTGCCGTCGAACGGATAATACGCTACCATACCGGGTTCGCCGGTATCGACGGGCAGGGTCGTGCTGAGCGTGATTTCGGCAGATGCGGATTTGTTTCCGGCAAGGTCGAAAGCGTATACTTCAAAGGTGTAAAGTGTTTGAGGGTCCAAACCGCCGACAAAGACCGAAAGTGTCGAAGCCGAAACGGTATCGTACACCACGCCGTCGAGCAGGATAACATATCCGGCCACCTGTGTATCGTCGGTAGATGCATCCCAGGTAACCAAAACGGAGTTGGATGCTGCCGTTCCGGCGAGATTGCCGGGAACACTCGGCGGTGTCACATCAGGCGTCTGGTCCACTCCGGAAGTCACTGTCAGGGTGGTAATTAAAGATTCGTTGCCCGCAGCATCCACGGCCGATACGCCAAAAAGGTAATCCGTCAGCGGAGTAAGTCCGGAAATGCCGGCTTTCGGATCAGGGGTGGTTGCGACCAGCGCGCCATCCTGATATACGTTGTAGGCTACCACGGCTACGTTGTCGGTTGCCGGAAACCAGGATAGCTGTACGCTGGTAAAGACGACTTCCGCCGTCAGGTTGAGCGGCGCACCGGGTGCTTGGTTGTCTCCGTTGGCGGGAGCCTGATTCTGGGCCGCATACAAAGCAGCGATTTCGGCATCGCTGAGTGCTACGTTGTAGACCTGTACTTCGTCGAGCAGCCCGTCGAAGACGTTGCCGCCGTCCACCGCGTTGTATCCGATTCCCAGCGGCTTCGTTGTGTTATTGAGCGTCCCGGTCACATCTTTCGAAGCAATCATGACGCCGTTTATGAAAATTTTGTCTTTCGCGCCGTCGTGTACCATGGCTACGTGTTTCCAGATGCCTACGGGCAGTTCATTGCCGGCGCCGGCGTCCATGTCTGAAATTCCATTTGAGCTGTTGGTGGTCCAAACGGGTTTTCCGTGCTGCGGCAGGGAAATTTTCCAGCGTTCCTGCCAGCCGCCAAAGGAGAGCAGGTAAGATTCGCTGTTTGCGGGCAGCGAATTGACCTTAACCCAGAAACTGACTGTGGTAAAGGGCGAATTGAGCTGGGGCGAATTACCGGCTGTGACTTCGGAATTAGAACCATTCAGCGCAACGGCTTTATTGGTTTTCCCAACACGGTCGGCAGCAAGGCTCGCCTTGAAGGTAGAAATATTGTTGGCATATGCCGTGGCGTCCAGACTGTTGCCGCTGAATGGATAATGCGCCACAAGCGTTCCCGGAACGGAAGGCGCCTGATTTTGAGCGGCGTACAGGGCAGCCGCTTCGGCATCCGACAGGGCGCGGTTATAAACCCGGACGTCATCCAGACTCCCGTCAAAAAAACTGCCGTTGTCAATCGGATCGTAACCGATGCCCAGCGGATAACGGGTTTTATGCAGGGCTCCGGTGGAACTTTTCTGGTTCACCAGCACGCCGTTCATGAAAATCTTGTCATTTGTACCGTCGTGGACCATGACAACATGTTTCCAGGCGCCGACAAGCAATTCATTCCCGTCGCCGGAATCCATATCGCTGCAGCAGGTAGTTGCATAGGTCGTGAACACCGGTTTGCCATGCGAAGGCAGCGATATTTTCCAGCGTTCCTGCCAGCCGCCATTTGACAGGAGATAAACTTCTCCCGAACCCGGCAGGGAATTGGGTTTCACCCAGAAACTGATTGTCGTGTAATCGGATTGCAGTTGTGTCGAATTGTCGGCCGTGGCATAGCCGGAGAATGCATTTGACGCCCAGCCATGCCGGTTGGTGACCGCGGTCGCCGTAGCGCTCACCGTCGCATTATTGCCGAACTGGGTAGCATCCGTACCGTTCCCGTTCAGGCTGTAATCCGCTACGAGGTCGGTCACTGTTCCCGGAAAAGCGGATTGCGTTGTGTACAGGGCGCCGACTTCCGCGTCGGACAGCGCATAATTGTAAACCTGTATTTCATCCAGCACCCCGTCGAACCAGTTGCCGCCGTCAATCGGGTTATAGCCGATGCCGAGGGGACTGGTTGTCGGATTAAGTGTCCCGGTAACCGCCTTCGACGCTTTCAGCACTCCGTCCATAAAAATTTTGTCCATTGCGCCGTTATGCACCATAACGACGTGCTTCCACACGCCAACGGGCAGTTCATTGCCATCGCCGGAATCCATATCTGAAATGCCGCTTGAGCCGTTGGTAGTCCACACGGGCTTTCCATGCATGGGCAGGGAGATTTTCCAGCGTTCCTGCCAGCCGCCGTATGACAGCAGAAAAGATTCGCCATTGCCGGGCAGGGCATTCACTTTTACCCAGAAACTGACCGTAGCAGTGCCCGAGTTGAGTTGTGAAGCATTCGATGCGGTTACCTCCGTGGAGGCGCCGTTGCACAAAAGGGCACTGTTGCCGTATCCGAAACGGTCGGTTGTGATGGACCCCTCCACTATATTGGCATGGTTACCGAAAGCCGTATTGTCCGCTCCGCTGCCGTTGAAAGAATAAGATGCAACCCTTTCCGGCACAACGGAAGGAGGGGTGTTTTGAATGGCATAAAGTGCGGCAACCTGGGCGTTATTCAGGGCAACATCAAAAAGTGCCACCTCGTCGATCGCGCCGTCGAAATAGTTGGCCTTGTCAATCGGATCGTAGCCGATACCGAGCGGGTATGTGGTTTGATCCAGCACACCGGGTGCGCTTTTCTCGTTGACTTTTACGCCGTTCAAATATATAATGTCCTTCGTTCCGTCATGCACCATGACCACGTGGGTCCATGTGCTCAACGCAAGGGGTGTGCCCGCATCCAGATCGCTGCAACAGGCGCCGCCGGAATGGGTCGTAAAAACAGGCTTGCCGTGCGAAGGGAGCGATATCTTCCAGCGTTCCTGCCAGCCGCCAAAGGAAAGCAGGTAGGCTTCCCCTTGCGCTGGAAAAGTATTGGGTTTCACCCAAAAACTGATGGTCGCCGAAGCCGAATTCAGTTGAGCGGCGTTGGTAGCGCGTACGGCTCCCTGGATACCGTCGAAAGATATGGCGCTGCTCGACCAGCCAAAGCGGTCTTGTGTGAGGGTAGCGCCATTGACCGAGGCGTTGTTTGCAAAAGACGACTGGTCTTGTGCATTGCCCGAAAAGGCATAATACGCAACAGCTGTTTGCGCATTCAAGCCCGCCGCTGTCAAGAGCCAGCAGCCGAGCAGGAAGAGCGGATATAAATTCCGTTTCATATTTTGATTGATTTAAATTGTTTCAAAAACTTCATGTCAGATTTTAATAAACCGGGCAGCCAGCCTCGTTTCATTTGAAATAAAAAAAATCCCATAAACACCTGGTTTATAGTTCTTTACATCCAAATTGAAATTTTCGCCAAATACCGCGTTTTCTTGCAGCATCGCACTGCCGGTGAGATCGCGTACCACCAGCATGCCAGTGACCTGATGGCTTTGATCCACCGGGTCACTGCCGGCCAGCCTTATTGTCAGAATATCGGATACCGGATTGGGAGACAAAACGAGTTTGGGTCCGTCGCTGAAAACCGGAGCATTTACAAGGGTCACACCCTGACCGTACAGCGTTTTCACCGCATCCGGGGCAAGGGCATAATCAAATATCTTCACTGCATCGAGCACACCCTTGAAATTGTAATCCGCCAGGTCCGGCAGCATCTGGCCCATAAGAAAAGGGAATGTCGTCGTGCGGATTTTGCCGGATAAAGCCTTGTACGTGTGCAGGTTGCCATTCAGGTATAATGCGAGAACGGAACCGTCGTAGGTTGCCGCGACGTGGTAAAAAATGTCGGGCTCCAGCTGTTCGGACGCATCCAGATCAGCAATACCATTGAGCGTATTGACGGTCCAGCGCAGGTATTTGTCCGGCGTGACGGAAATTTTCCAGCGGTTTTGCCAGCTGCCGTGCGACAGCAGAAATGTTTCTTTTTCGGGCAGTGCATTGGCCTTAAACCAGCAACTCACGGTGATCCCGTCCTGAAAATTGAGCAAGGGACTATCGGGCACCTCGATTCGCTGCGATCCGCCATTAAAATAGTAAGCGCTTTGTTGAATACCGTTTTGATCTGTTGTCAGGATCGCGCCTTTGGCCTGTCCGTTCAGCTGATTGCCGCTGACGTCGTCGGGGTTGCCGGTAAAAGGATAATGCGCGACCAGATTTCCGGATACGGCACTAAAGTTTTTCACCAAAATGGTTGTGTTTGCCTGAGCCGACAAGCCGCCATCGTCCGTGACTTTTGCGCTGATCTGAAATATTCCTTCCGTTGCGGGAGCAGTCCATTCCACTGCACTGCCGGTTCCGCTCAGGTTCCCGCCATTGTCCGACCATTCATACATCAGAGGGTCATTGTTGGCGTCGATAGCCAGACAGCTGAGTTGCAGAGGTTCCCCGGTTGAAACATAATTCACACTTTTTTGAATATCAAGTATTTGCGGGGCCAGGTTGATATTCTGCACGACGGAAAGGAACAGTGTGGCGGTGTCGCTGTTGCCCTGCGGATCAGTCGCGACGAGGCGGATTTCAGTGTTTCCGGAAACCGGAGGAGCCTTGAACGTTACCGTGGCGCCCATACCGGAAATATTGCCTGCTGAACTGCTCCATTCGTAAGTAATTTGGCCGGAATCGGCATCGAAAACGGTAGCGAAAATGCTGGTCGAATCGCCGATTTCCAGCGGGTTTTTACCGGCGGCAAGTGCCTGGATGCGGGGCGCATAGGTGTATGACTGCGCATGCTGGTCAAAATCGACCGCAACTCCGTTCACC
>JAKOXM010000039.1 GCA_029781095.1 Bacteroidota bacterium | reverse complement strand
ATGCTCAACGGGCAAAGCATCGGAGTAGATTCTGTCATGGTCACGTATGCTACGGCCAAATTGAGTTTGCCGGATGTCAGGAAATTAAACCTCAGTATTCCGAAGACCAAGCCGAAACTGCCGGAAATTGATGTAACCGGCGGCATCAACATGTCGTTGTTGATGGCCTTTGGCAAACTCAAACAATACATGTCCCTGCCTGTAGCGGAACAGGCGCCTCCTGCCGGCCCTGGTGCCCCGCCACCGCCGCCTGCCAAACCCGCGGCGGAAGGCAAGTGGTTTCCGGTAAACAAACGACTGGGCCCACTGAGTATCGACAGGGTAGGGATCAACCTGAAAAATTCCGTGCTTACTTTCGGTCTCGATGCCTCGGTGGCCGTCGGGCCGCTGACCCTCATCCTGGAAGAAATGACGATGGGATCGCCGCTCGACCGGTTTGCGCCGGAATTCGGACTGCGCGGTTTCGGGCTGGAATACAGCGCAGGGCCGGTCTCCATCAGCGGGTTTTTCCTGCGCAAACCGAATGAGGAATACTTCGGTGCCGCGCTTATTAAAACATCGCAAATTACACTCAAGGCTGTCGGTGCTTATGCGATGACGACAGACGGACCGTCGTTTTATCTCTATGCCTACCTCGGGTATCCCATCGGCGGCCCGGCGTTTTTCTTCGTGGAAGGGCTCGCAGCGGGATTCGGTTTCAACCGCTCCGTACGCGTACCCGCCATCAGCGACGTAAAAACCTTCCCGCTGGTGGCGATTGCCGTCGGCGAGGAAGATTTTATCCATGTGGTAGACCGCATGGCTTCCGGCAATTTTATCCCCATCGACCCTGGAAAAATTTTCCTCGCGATCGGGGTGCGTTTCACCACATTCAAACAACTGGATTCCTTCCTGCTGATCATCGCTACTTTCGGCGACTCCTTCCGGCTCGATCTGCTGGGACTTTCCAAACTGGTCGTGCCGGCTCCCGTGCCCGGAGCGCCACCCAAGACGCCCCTGGCCCAGATCGAACTGGCCATCAAGGCAACTTTCGCACCGGCGGAAGGCTTCGTCGGCGTGCAGGCCCAATTGACCAAAAACTCTTACATCCTTTCCAAAGATTGCACCCTGACCGGCGGTTTTGCCTTTTTTACCTGGTTTGAAGGGAGCGCACATGAAGGCGACTTCGTCGTCAGTATCGGCGGTTATCACCCACAATTCAAACGACCTGCACATTACCCGGTGGTGCCGAGGCTGGGCCTGAACTGGAATGTTTCCAGCCAGATCAACGTGAAGGGAGAGATGTATTTTGCCCTGACGCCGGCCTTCGTTATGGCAGGGGGGCGTCTGGAGGCAACATTCAGGTCCGGCGGTCTGAAAGCGTGGTTTATTATAGGCGCTGATTTCATTATCGGCTGGAAACCATACTCTTACGATGCGCGGATTTACCTGAGTATGGGTGTGTCGTACACGTTTTGGTTCTTTGGCAAACACACCGTCTCCTTCGATATCGGCGCCGATCTGCACATCTGGGGTCCGGAGTTTTCAGGCACCGCCTATATCGACCTCGGCATCGTGGATTTCACCGTAAAATTCGGCAGCGGCGCTTCCCAGGTTGTCAATCCCATCAGTTATGACGAGTTTAAAAAGACATTCCTGCCGTCGAAAAATGTAGCCACGGTAGCCGTGACTTCCGGATTACTGAAAGAAGTTTCACAGGGAGATGAGGCCATTTGGATAGTCAACCCAAAAGAATTTCTGATCAGTACAGACTCATCCATTCCAACCAAAACGGTATCGGGCCCAGGTATGACCGTTGCTAAAAAAGACTTTGGCATCGGCACTATGGGCGTCGGGAATAGCGACCTGGATACCGTGCATACGATCAGCATCAAGAAGGGCAGTGCCATTTTCACGCAGGAATTTACATACGAACCCATTACCAAATCATATCCGGCGGCTCTATGGGGCAACAGGTTGAAGCCGGGCAAAGACGACAAACCACTCCTGATCACAGGTCTGCAATCGGGTGTAAAGATCAAAGCCAAACCACCTGCCGATCCCGATCAAATGGGATTCCTGGATCAGGATGAGTTCGCATTCCAGACGCTGACGATCTCCCGCGCATTCGCGATAGGAGAGGGGCTCGTTTTGGCTAACCCTGCGGTTGCTGCGGTGACCGTGCCGGCTTCAAAGCCGCTTCGCAACCAACTGCTTGGCGCACTTGGATTCGACCCGGCGATTGATTTTGAAACGGCGGGTGAGAATGCATTTGCTTTCACGGGAAATCCGGTTGCAGGCAGTTATTAATCTTTATAGTAACCAGGAAAATAACAGAAAAATGGCGACTAAAAAATATATCAACCTCCTCCAGTCCCACGAACCGCTCATGGATGCCGGCGATTATGAAATCACGGTCCAGCAGACGCTGAAAGCGGGAAAAAATGTGAATGAGGCGTTTGCAGCAACGGTGCGGAAATTCTCGGTTTTCGGAGAGCGGTTTGTACTGGAACCGGATTCGGTGCATTCCGTCTATCCGCCGGAGGGGAGTCATGGAGAGCATTCAAATCATTTTCCACACATTATCCTGAACCGCAGCACCTTGCCATGGGAGCGCAGCGTTGACGGTGAACGGGCCGGTATATGGCTGGCATTGTTGCTGTTTGATGAAACCGAAAACCCTGTTATTAAAAATATTTCACTCGGCGAATTCAAAACGTCCCTAAACTTCAAGAATCCTCCTGTTCCTCCTGCAACCGGCACCGGTCCATTTCACGAACTGGGCGACGGACCGGATGACCAGCCCATTTCCGTTATCGACGTGAAACGTAGCGTTTTGGAAAAAATAATGCCCAGCCGCGCCGACATGGAGTTTACTGCACACAGTCGACGGGAATCCACCAATGCTCCGAAAAAGGACGGAAACAATAAAAGAGCAAAAGTTGACCTCATAGGCCCTGAACGTGCAGTGCTTATTGGGAATCGTCTTCCAAAGGTCAACGCAATCAGTACCGTACACCTCGTATCGCTGGAAGGCCGGTTTGCTGATAAAAGTAAAGGAGGAGCGTTTGACTACGGCATAGGGACTCAACCGGACGGCACGATCCGGCTGGTCAGCCTGAAATCCTGGTCATTTGCGAGTATCGACCAGAAATTTAGTCTCTACGGGATGTTGGAACACCTGAACCGGGCGCCTTCCATCCTGAGCAAGCCATATCTGAACGACCAGATTCTGGACCTCAACCTTGCGTCGAATCCGATCGCCAACCGTTCCGTTTACGGCTTTGCGGTCGCCACCACCGGCACCAGTCTGGCGGCGGACAAATCCAGAATTTTTAACGGAAATTCCTTTCTCAGCGTGGAGGTTCCGGATACAGGAATTGACGCCGACAACAACCCTCAACTTGATCCGTTTCCAGATCCAAACGTATTTTCCATCGCCCTGGAATTGCAGGTTTCTGCTTCTAATAGTACTGATAATCAGACAATTATGGGATTTGAGGAAAACGGGAAATTCAAACCAAGCCTGTGGTATGTTCCGGGCATACACGGTATTCAATACCAGGTAACCGGCGAAGACGGGGTGCAATACAACGGGAGCGTGGCCAATATTCTGCCGGACAATGTTTTTACCCGGCTGGTATGGGTAAAAGAGGGTAGGGGGTTCCGTTTTTACCGCGACGGGCAACTTTTCCACACGGAGTCTGCTCCCGGCCGGATCTATACAAAAGACAGTCCATACCTGATTGGAAAGATAAACAGCAGCGATACTGCAAATCTTTTCACCGGCAACCTGAAGAATGTAAGCATTTTCCGGCGTGCATTGACCGCTGCCGAGATCAGAGATATATTTACAGCAACCGCGACAGCAAATTTACCGGTTGTGACAGCGCGACTCGACAGGGGCATGCTGGCATTGCCGCACCAATTCCGAATCGGGAAAAAAGCGGCATCGTGGTACCGCGGGCCACTGTCCGTACGTACGGCGAATCCGGGATTTGCCCTGCCTGCCGTTTCATCCGATGCATTGCTGGTCATGGACAATACAAGCGGCATGTTTGATGTCAGTTACGCCGCGGCCTGGCAACTCGGGCGGCTCATGGCTTTGGAGGACCGGCAGTTTTCACTGCAACTGTACAACTGGAAAAAGCGCATGTCGTTAGTCGGCAAGCAAACCAGCCAGAACGACCGGACCTATCTGAAATTGGGGAATACTGCGCATGCAGATGGCCTCGATGAGGTAAAAACAAAAATACAGGAATGGTTGCAACGCCGCCATACGCTGGAGCAGGTTCCTTTCCACTACCTGGTGCCGGAAGAAGATATGCTTCCCGCCGAAAGCATCCGTTTTTTCAATATTGACCCCGTGTGGGTGCGTTGCCTGAAGGACGGCGCATGCAGCATCGGTCGTACTTCGTCCGCCGATTTTGATCTTGACAAACTGGATGATCTCGCCGCAGAGGCGGTACCGGTTTTGAGTGGCTTTTTCCTTCGCTCCGAATTGGTGGCGGGCTATCCCGGGTTACAAATCCTCGGATACGCCGCCCGCTTCGGCGATTCAGATAACCCTGACGAAGATACGGCCTTAAAGGTCGCCCGTATGGAACGCATATCCGATCAGGTGCTGCTTTGCATTTTCAAAGGCGACGTAAATACCGTGGATTTCTTTCAAAAACCGGATGTGTTGCATTTTGGACTGGATTCTGATGGGGGTGTAAATTACTCAAAACAACTGCGAAAGGCGAGTGGCGCAAGCCTGGATGATAGTATACAGCCCTTTACGCTTGCAGATCAGCACTGGCACGACAAACCAATGCGGGTGCTGAATTTCGATGCTATGGCAATATCCTCGACCTCGTCCTTGAGAAAATCGCTCCAGCAGGTACTAACGTCAACGGAATTTACTGAATTTGAAGGGTTTACATCGGCTGATTTTGCAATGGAGATGCTGGAGGGTGTGGAAAAGGTTCGGTTTGTGCGGTCGTAACGTATAAACCACGACATGAATTTAAACCACGACGACACGACGAAACACGACGCTGTTGATAATTCCGTCGTGTCGTCGTGGTTTAAAACTGCTTATTATTTTTTCTATAATTTATATTATGTTAAATAAAGTTCGCTAAAAACATTCTGACCGGTATTCGGTTAAAGGTTACATTTGTGCCTCGTTTTGACAACGGCATTTGCCATCCCATAGTTGACTGACACGTTAGATGAAGAATACGTACTACGACCTTGTCGCCCAAACCTTTGACTTTCCCCAGGACGGATTCAGCCTTAAAGACAATCACCTGTTATTCAATGAGATCGACGTCTACGAACTCATCAAGAAATATGGTTCCCCGCTGAAACTTACCTTCCTGCCCAAAATCGGCGAGAAAATCCAGACGGCCCGCAAATTGTTCCGGGATGCCATTCAGCGGTATGGATACAACGGAAAATACGTTTACTGCTATTGCACCAAGAGTTCCCACTTTGCCTTTGTGCTCAACGAAGTGCTGGAGAACGGCACACAACTGGAAACTTCCTCCGGTTTTGATATTGACCTGATCTGGCGGCTGTACAAACTGGGCAAGATCAATAAAGGCACCATTATTATCAATAACGGTTACAAGCCCCGAGCCTACGTGCAGAAAATTGCCCGCCTCATCGACGAAGGCTTTCAGAATGTCATCCCGGTTTGTGACAACGAGGATGAACTGGAACTCTATAACAACCTGATCAAGAGCGAACAATGCAATATAGGGCTTCGCATGGCCACTGAAGAGGAACCCAATTTTGAATTCTATACTTCGCGGCTTGGCATTCGCCAAAGCGAAGTGTTGAACTTTTACAGGAATAAAATTGCCACAAACCCGAAATTCAGCCTTAAAATGCTCCACTTTTTTGTGGATATCGGGATCAAGGACACCTTGTATTACTGGACCGAACTTAAAAAGGGCATCAAGACTTACTGCGAGTTGCGCAAAATATGCCCTACCCTGACCTGCCTCAACATCGGCGGAGGAATGCCGATCCGCAATTCGCTCGGATTCGAATACGATTACCCCTATATGGTAAATGAAATCGTACGCATCATCAAGGAATACTGTGATGATGAAGGGGTGCCCGAGCCCGATATTTATTCCGAATTTGGCAAATATACCGTCGGCGAAAGCGGCGCCACGATATTTTCTGTTATCGGGAAAAAACAGCAAAACGACGCCGAACAGTGGTATATGCTCGATAATTCGCTGATCAATACGCTGCCGGACAGCTGGGGTATCAAGGAGCGCTTTATCCTGCTTCCGATCAATCATTGGGACAAGGAATACCAGAAAGTGAACATCGGGGGGATCAGTTGCGACAACGCCGATTATTACAATTCGGAAGCGCACATCAATCAGGTGTATCTCCCGGCTTATGATGAAGAAAAGGACGAACCCCTTTTCCTGGGATTCTTTCACACGGGCGCCTACCAGGAAGCGCTGAGTGGCTACGGGGGCCTGAAACACTGCCTCCTCCCCTCCCCCAAGCACATCCTGATCGACAAAAATTATTACGGCGAGTTTACCGACTGGGAGGTTTTTCAGGAACAGGACGCGGACTCCATGCTGCGGATTTTGGGGTATGACTCACCCTATGCATCGTAAAAGGCTTGAATTTGCCTGTGAATACTACAAATTCCAGTTGCCCAAATATTTCAAAAATAGCTTGACCAGGTTTTCGGCATCCGAAATACCCCGGTGATGCTGCCCCGTGAAAAGGATGCCTTCCTTTTCCACAGCCTTGCGCAGGCCGATGCCGTGACGCATGCGTTTCATGATCTTGTATTGGTCTTTCAGGTTGGCGTGATGGTTGGTCCATGCGGCGTCAAGCCTGTGCAGGGAGCAATCGTGGGCAAACATCTTCCGGTCAAAACTGCCCCAGGAACACAAAATATAATCCTCTTCTTCGATGCGGCCCCAATCGAAAAACTCCTGTATCACATCCGGGAAAATGCCCGCACGGCTTACGTCCTCCTGGTTGATGCTCGTAAGTTGACGGCAAAACGGCGACAAGGTAGGATGTACGACCGGGCGAATAAAGCGGTTGAATTTGCCGCGCACCTCGCCGTAATGATTGATGCGAAATGCGCCGATCTCAATTGTTTCTTGTACGTAGCCGGGTGGCTGGTTTTCCCAGCAAGTGGCTTCAAGGTCGTATACTATGTAGTTCATGTCAGTGTGCTGTATTATCAGTAGAACGGGCACGTATCGTTTTTAGCGCAGACCGATAATCCGGAGAAAATGCCATAATGCCAGCCGGAAGCGGCTTTTTTGTGAAACATAAAAAAACAGCCGCTCCAATTCAGGATGCGGTTTCCGGCTCCCGGGATGCCTGAGCGGAAAATTCATCTGCCGGGCCGGTCGACGGGCAAGGGTGTTCTGTTTGGTGGTATTGGTGGCCCCCGCCTCCCCTACCCCCGTATTTTGAATCAGGTTGACGCTCGGTACAATACATAATCCATTGTTTTTCAATATACTATAAAACCATGCGTATGCCCAGGAATTATTTTCCCGCCGACTGGTCACCTGAAACTTATCCATCATGTATTCTTGTGCCCATGGATTGTCAATCAATTGGCAGATATGGCCGGATTGGCGATAAGCATCGAGGCCTTCGAGGCTGAGCGACATTTTTTTCCATGCGCGCCGCCAGCCGGCCCACCCCCAGACAAATGAAAAACGGGAAAATATATAACTGGAATCAAGTCCTTCCGTGTGCGCTTCCACGAGATTGGAACAACCGATGTGCATGATCTGTTCGTCGTCTTTGTATCGCTCCAGCAATTCGGCGCAAAACGGGAAAAAGGATGGATCCGGTACGCAGTCGTCTTCCAGTACGATGCCATAGGTTTCCTGCTCAAAAAACCAGTCGATCGCGCCTGAAACGCCCTCTCTAAGTCCCTGATTTCCTGTTCGATACAATGTTTTTATTTCACATGGCCAATCGATTTTTTCCTGTATTATTGCGCGAACGGACTCTACTTTTTCCGCTTCTCCGGCGATCTGCGGTCGCGCAGCGTCGCAATGAACGTACAACCTGGGCGGCCTTGCTGTTCTGATGCGTTCGAGGGATGCACAGGTATGCTCCGGGCGATTAAAAACCAGAAAAAGAACCGGCACTTGACAACTCATGGCGATTTTTGCGGCGTAGTTTTGAAAAAGAAAGACTTTTGGGGCAAAATAAAGGTAATTTATACATGCAATCGATTTTCCGCCGCCTGCGCACCAGGTTATTAAAATGGTCAGAGCGCAAAATCAACATTCCTGTTGAATCAATAGTGCCCATCGAACGCCTCGGTACTTCTTATGGCGGCTGGCTGATTCCGGAAGGCCTGCTCGACCCGGCTTCCGTGTGTTACCTGGTTGGCGCCGGTGAAGATATTTCGTTCGACCTTGAAGTCGCCTCAAAATTCGGGTGCAAGGTGCATATTTTTGACCCTACACCCCGCTCGGTCGTCCATTTCGAGACCCTGAAGGAAAACCTGAAACACGGTGAGCCTACGCGGTGTTCAACCAGTCCGACAGGTTTTTATCCCGACTACCCGGCGGAACTCGCTGAAAGACTGCATTTTCACGCGGTCGGCATCTGGAATGAAGACACGACACTGCGCTTTTTTGCACCTCAAAACGAGGCCTATATCTCGCATTCGCTGGTAAATATTCAACATTCCGAACGTTCTATTGAAGTGCCCGTGCGTCGTTTATCCGGAATGATGAAGGAATTGGGAAACCGCAAACTCGATTTGTTGAAAATTGATATCGAAGGTGCTGAATACCAGGTTATTGAATCTTTATTGTCTGATGAAATAGAAGTCGATATCCTTTGTATTGAGTTTGACGAGTCTGCCGCCAACCACCTCGATGCAAAGTATCTGGACCGCATCGAATCTTCGCTCCGGTCGCTCATGAAGGCCGGTTTTCACGTGGTAGCAAAAGAGCATAACTGCCATAACTACACACTGCTCCACCAGCGTCGCTTATGAACGTTTTGTTACTGAACACCTACGCGCACGGCGGTGCAGGCATTGCATCCCGGCGTTTGCAGCGCGCGCTACAGGAATCCGGGTTGACCGCTGATCTGCTGACGGCCGCTGATCTTGGCAACCGCTGGCCTTTTTATGCCGAAAGGCTGTCTTTTTTACCCTATGAGCGGGATAAATCTGTGCGTTTCGCTTTTTCGCCTGCCAATTTCGGAAAGGATCTGCTCAATCATCCGCTTGTTCAAAAAGCCGACGTTCTGCATCTGCACTGGATCAACCAGGGGTTTTTATCGGTGAAAATGATCGGGGAACTCGCATCGCTCGGGAAGCCGATCGTGTGGACTTTGCACGACATGTGGGCCTTTACCGGCGGCTGCCATTACAGCCGGGGATGCGAGCATTTTATATACGCCTGCGGCAACTGTCCGTATTTGCGTCGTCCGGAGCCTCATGATCTTTCGCACAGGGTCTGGTTGCGTAAAAAGGATCATTTCCCTGCCGGAATACAATTCGTTACGTGCAGCGAGTGGCTGGCGGGTGTCGCGCGTTCGAGCGGATTGTTGCGCGATTAC
>JAKOXM010000018.1 GCA_029781095.1 Bacteroidota bacterium | reverse complement strand
GGCAACTACCAGTGCGATCTGACGCAGGCCAATGGCTACAAGGGCCAACTGACCGTTAGCCTCAGTGGTTTCAGGCAAATATTGTTGCACCCGCCCAACATCTGGAACGGGTCGTCATTGCTGCGCGACTTTTCCTTCAAACTGGAAGGGATTTCCATTTCTACCCCCGCCTATGCTTCCCGGCTCGGCGAACTGGATGCGGCCCTGGGCCCCCAAACAACGGCCGGAAAGGTGTTCCATATCACTGAATTGGGTCTGGGTGATGGCCTGACAGGCTTGGCCTGACGGGCTTTGTCGACATTCAACTCAAGGAAGATGAAGATAAAAAAGACATTTTGCCTGTTCGCGGTAACTGGTCTTCCACCGCGCCATTCCTGAATGAACAGCTGTTGCAAAGTGTTGCCTGGGGCAGGGAAGATATCACAAGGATGTCCGACAGGGATTTTTTTACGGTATCCGAGTTTTGGCAAACCGTTCGCCAGCAACCGTACCTGGAGTGGCAGCCGTATGCAGCCGCAGGCACGATCCGGGTAAGCATCAATTTTCAGGGTCCCGAACAGGGCCCCTTCGTCCTTACAACCGTTTTGACGGATGATGACGCCTACAGGCAAATGCTGGACAACCTGAACAATTACAAACACCTGGCCCGGCCAGGCGCCACTATTTCGCTGGAGCTCCAGACAGCCGAGCGGTACGAGCAACTGTATAAAAAACAAATGACCCTCGTGCCGGACAGCGATTCCCGGTTGCTGTTGCGCCGAAAGCGCGATACGCGCGTTGTAGAAATCCGCTGGGGAGCATTCATGGCAAACCTTGGCGGACTTTATCTGTCCACGTTTACGCAAGCGGACGGAAAAACCGCGCCGATTGACGGACCCGTTTCCCGTTTTGCCATGGTCACGTATGCCGATGCCTTGCAAAGCAGTATGGTCAAACAGCCCCTTGTTTGCCGCATCGACGGAGAATCCCGTTCGGGTCTTTCCTGCCGGGCGACCTTCCTGGACAAAACCTTCGAATTGAAGGCCGGCGAATCATTCCCGGACACGCTGGCAGCGGCAATCCTGGTCAACTGCGACGCAAAGAACCCGCTGCAACTGGATTCCTTTGTACTGGCCGGTGTTGACCTGCCTCCGATGCATTTTCTGGTTCATTTTGCTTCCTTTGGCAATTTGTCTCTGGTACCCAACGAGTTCGAAGTATTGCAAAAAACGGCGGCCATGTACACCCTGGCCAAACTTTTTCAGCCTGTTGTGACAGAAGATTCGATGCAAATCCGCTTCCAACTGCCGAAAAAGGCTTTTTGCCAAATAAGCATATTCGAACCGAACGGAAACCTCGTCCACCTGACGGAAGGCAAGTATGCGGCAGAGGAACAGCTCGTCAAAATCCCGCGGGAAGGGATAAAGGCAGGTAGCAAGTACTTCGTTTTTTTGAACACGCCGTTTGGTGTGGCGAAGGCGGAAATGGAGATGAAATAAAGTTAGTTCAACTTTACGACTTTCCTGCAAAAACCGCCACGCCCTCCTTCCATTTTCAAGATATAGACCCCGGCACTCAACGCTCCGGGCGAAATGCCAAAACGGTGTGTTCCGGTACTCAATTCCCCGGAAAAAACGGTTTTTATCCGTTTGCCCGAAAGGTCGTACAACGCCAGCCGGGCGTTTTGTTTTTCCGAAACAGTAAAGGAAACAGCCGTTTCAGCGGTGAAAGGATTCGGTGCAACCACTACATTATCAATCATTTCCGGCGAATAAACGTCCGTAGGAAGCGGCAGGGCTGCCTTGAACATCGAACGCCCGAACGTGGCTGCCGCCAGCGTACGCGTGGGCGCGTGCAGGGTAAGATCGAGGATGGGTACGTTGGGCAAATCCGTGCCGAACGGTTCCCAGTTTGCGCCGCCGTTGTATGTCACGAGCACG
>JAKOXM010000010.1 GCA_029781095.1 Bacteroidota bacterium | reverse complement strand
ACGGACGATGCCGGCGATCATGTCTGCGCCAGGGCGCCGGAGCGCGGCGTCATCGTGCAACCGGGTCTCGTCGGCACGAAAGAACCGGATGCCAACACGCTGGCCATGCAGGTGCAGCCGAATCCCGCTAACGATTTTCTCTATATCAGCCTCGGGCAGGCCGTCGACGGACCGCTTCGTATTCAGCTGGTCGGCGCCGACAGTCGTACGGTTGTGAGCCGCCAGGTAAATGGCGTGGGCAACGGCCAGATACTCCCGCTCGACGTGCAGGAAGTACCCGCAGGCGTATATGTATTGCGTCTCGAGAGCGCTGCCGGTAACGGTGTGAAAAAAGTGGTGATCCGTTGATTTAAGCTCAATGCGGGGGATTTTCCCGCAGATTAGCGCAGAAAAGGCCGCAGATTCGCGCAGATTTTTAATGGGAGCAGGTCGGTAGTCGGGATTTAAGTGGCGGGTTGTTTTTCCCGCAGATTAACGCAGAAAAGGCCGCAGATTCGCGCAGATTTAAAAAAAACGGTGCTTCAAAACAAGTCCGGGATCAATCCTGGAGACGACATGACCGAAATAAAACGCGGACAAACGCCGATTCCCATTAAAAATCTGCGTCAATCTGCGGCCTTTTCTGCGTTAATCTGCGGGAAACCTTTTCATTTCCCCAAAAGCCGATGTTCCGCTTTTTAAATCTGCGCGAATCTGCGGCCTTTTCTGCGTTAATCTGCGGGAAACCTTTTTATTTCCCCAAAAGCCGATGTTCCGCTTTTTAAATTTGCGCGAATCTGCGGCCTTTTCTGCGTCAATCTGCGGGAAACCTTTTCATTTCCCCAAAAGCCGATGTTCCGCTTTTTAAATCTGCGCGAATCTGCGGCCTTTTCTGCGTCAATCTGCGGGAAACCTTTTCATTTCCCCAAAAAGCCGATGCCCGTTACAATCCCGATTACAACATACCTTAATTAAAAACCTGCATCAATCTGCGGGAAACCATTTCATTTCCCCAAAAAGTCGATATTCCGTTTCAATCCCGCGTATTTCACCCGCTTAACCGCCGATTTCTTAAAAACCCTTCCGAAAGTCTCTTCCGTCAGTTCCTGCCAGTCGCGGGCGGAAAGTTGCAGCAGATCCGGATGCGGCTCAAACGCCGGTTCCGAATGTTTTTCCGAAAACCGATTCCAGGGGCATACATCCTGACATACGTCGCAGCCGAACATCCAGTTATCCATTTTTCCCTGAAATTCGGTGGGTATTTCGTCGCGCAGTTCGATGGTTAGGTAGGAAATACATTTGGAAGCGTCGAGAAAATAACCTTCCGGCGCGATCGCTTCCGTCGGGCATGCATCGATACAGCGGCGGCAGGTGCCGCAATGATCGCGAACGGGATCGTCGTATAAAAGGGGCAGGTCGCAAATGATCTCGGCAAGGAAAAAGTACGAGCCGCGGCGGGGATGGATGGTGAGTGTGTTGCGGCCGTTCCAGCCCAGTCCGGCCCGCTGCGCCCATTCGCGTTCCATGACGGGGGCGCTGTCGACAAAACATCGTCCGCTGACTTCACCCACTGCCGTTTGCATATATTGTAGCAATGTATGCAAGCGATCTTTGACGACGATGTGATAGTCCTCGCCGTAAGCATATTGACTGATCTTCGGTGCTGCCGTATCCTCTTGCTTTTCCGGATTGAAATAATTGTAGGTCAGGCAGATAACCGTTTTGGCTCCGGGCACCAGTTTTGTCGGGTCGATCCGCAGGTCGAAATAATTTTCCATATACCCCATACGGCCGTGGGCGCCTTGCTGCAACCATTTTTCAAGTCGCCGCGCTTCTTCGTCCAACTGTTCTGCCCGTGCGAAACCGACGAAGCCGAAGCCCAGGCGTTGTGCTTCGGCGCGGATCAGATCGGTATGGCGTTGAACGGCTTGCATGATATGAGGCTCTTATTTCCCCGAATTTTTGATCAGTTCCGGCAATTGCCTGAGCGCGGCAAGTTCCCTGTATTTGTCCCGCGCGTCATCTGCCGGAATACCGAAGTACGATTTTCCGCCTTCGAGCGATTTTGAAACGCCCGATTTGGCAGATACCACTGCGCCTTTTCCGATGCGGATGGCCTGTGCAACCCCGACCTGCCCATACAGCACGACATTATCTTCGATAATCGTTTTGCCGCCGATGCCGACCTGGGCGGCAAACAGGCAATTTTTACCGATGACAGCGCCGTGTCCGATGTGTATCTGGCAATCCAGTTTGCTTCCCGTGCCGATGATGGTATCGCCGCTCACGCCTTTGTTGATCGTACAGCCCGCTCCAATGTCGACGTGGTCTTCGATGATAACCCTGCCGCCCGAACGCCATTTTTGAAAAGAGCCGTCGGGCAGTTTTTTAAAATAAAACGCGTCGGATCCGATGATCGAATTGGGGCCGATGGAGACGTAATCGCCTATGCAGGTGTATTCGCCGATATATGTATTGGCCTGTATATAGGAATGCGCCCCGATCCGGACGTGCCTGGCAATGATCACCCCCGGCTCCAGGATGGCGGTTGGGTGTATTTCCGCATCGTGGCTGACAGGAGACGTAAGCGGTTCAAAGGGGCGATATGCGCGTATGAGGGAATCATATGCTTCAAACGGATTTTCCACGACCAGGATGACTTTCCCGGGCGGGCATTCGGCCGGCTCATTCAGCAAAATGATCGTGGCCGCGCTGGCCAGCGTTTTTTCAAAATACTTTTTGACGTCGGAAAATGCGATGTCGCCCGCTTCGACCTTGTGAATTTCATTGATGCCGGTAGCAACGATCGTGCTGTCTCCAATTACATCCCGGGCATTCAGCCGCCGGGCAAGTTCACTGACTGGAATGGGTTGTGGAAATTTCATGCTTTATATGTTCAGGAATGGAAGGTTTCGGGTTGGCGGGTTTTCGGGTTGGCGGGTCAGCGGGTAATGTTTTTTACGGAAATTTTGTGTTGAAAAATAATTTTGCGGCAAAAGTCCGAAAATCATTTCCTTTTTTGCCTCCCTAAACAATTTCCTCAAAACCGTTAACCCGAAACCCGCCAACCCAAAAACCCGAAACCCTTTACATTTCACACATATCTGCTACTTTTACCGCAAACCTGATATGTTATGACGCCTCGTTTTCGCTTGTTCACTATTGCCGTTTTATTTTTTCTGTTTTTTCAGCACATAATGCTTTATGCACAGCCGCCAATCGCCGAGATGCGGGGCGCCTGGGTTGCTACGGTAGCCAATATCGACTGGCCTTCGAAGCCCGGCTTGCCGGTAGATCGCCAGAAAGCGGAATTCGACAGTCTGCTCGACGTGCTCAGGGCGATGAATATGAATGCGGTATTTGTACAGGTGCGCCCTGCGGGCGATGCCATGTACAAATCGCCTACCGTGCCCTGGAGTAAATTTCTGACCGGCGAACAAGGCCTGCCGCCCGCCGATTCCTCCTATGATCCGATGCAGTATATGATCAAGGCGGCCCACGAGCGGCATATGGAGTTTCACGCCTGGCTCAATCCATACAGGGCTACCTGGGACCTCGATACGGCCAGCTTGTCGCTCATTCACCCGCTGCGCTCGTTTCCGCCTGCCTTGCGGCAGCAATGGTTCTTCAAATACGGCCGTCGCTGGTATTTCAATCCGGCCAGCCCATTTGTCAGGGAATATCTCACAAACGTGGTTCGGGATATTATCCTGCGCTACGACGTGGACGGCATTCATTTCGATGACTATTTTTATCCTTATAAAGAAACGGGGGAAACGCTGAATGATTACAACGAATTTGCTGCAAACCCGCGTGGATTTACGAATATCGAAGACTGGAGAAGAGATAATGTAAATAAATTGATCGAAAATGTGTCGCAAATGATCAAAAAGTACAAGCCCTACGTCCGGTTTGGCGTGGGCCCCTTCGGAGTATGGCGCAACGCCGACCGGGACCCCGTCAATGGCTCCGATACGAGGGCCGGTATCACTTGCTACGACGATCTCTATGCCGATGTGTTGCTCTGGCTCAAAAACGGCTGGATCGATTATGTGGCGCCTCAAATCTACTGGAGCATCGGTTTCCCGCCCGCCGACTACGAAAAACTGGTCGACTGGTGGAGCAAGCATACCTACGGACGGCAGTTATACATCGGTCACGCCGCGTATAAAATAGCCAACAGCCCGAATGATGCCAACTGGAACCAGCCTGGCCAGATCAGCCGGCAGATCAAACTCAACCGGGCCAACCCGAATATTCAGGGAAGTATCTACTACTCCGTCAAGCCCTTGCTGCGAAACCCGTTGGGTATTCAGGATACGTTCATCAAGGTAGTGTATCATACGCCGGCGTTGATACCCGGCATGCCCGCACTTGCGAAAGTGCCGCCGGCTACCCCGCAGATATGTCGCGTAAAGGGCACTCCGAGTTCGGTTAAAATCGCCTGGCACGTGTGCGACATCCTGTCAGGCGAAGAAATGCCGTACTACTTTGCCATTTATCGCTTCGACGGAGAAGCGGTTGGCGACATGCGAAATCC
>JAKOXM010000006.1 GCA_029781095.1 Bacteroidota bacterium | reverse complement strand
AGAAAATACAGCCGCTCCTCGAAGCACAGGCAGAGCAGGAGAACCGGCTCGCTGAGGGACGTGTAGCCTCCAACCGGCTGCTGGCACGTGGGGCGGAACTGGCAGGCGTGAACCTTCAGCAATTCAAGACACAGGCAGAACAGACGCAGGCCGTGATAGATGCGCTTGGTAAAACTGCACAATTCCGCGAAGGAATTGGTTTTTCACAGCCCCTCAACGATCAGGCAAAAGTGCTGAACGACATAAAGGCGAATTTGAGCCAGATCGACGCAACCACGATAAACCAGAAATTCGCGAACCAGAAAGTTACTGAGGCCGAAAAAACACGACAGGAGGTCGTATCCGAACTGAGAAGCACGTATGCCGACGTGTTTAATATTTTGGACCAGGAAGGGAAGAAATCCGGCTCTGCTACCGCAAACACGCCAGGCGCGAACGACGCCAAGGAGCGCGCCAAAAAACTGAAGGAAGCCATCGATCTCGAACTCCAGCAGATCGACATACGATTTGCCAAAGAGGAAATCGCAGCGCTGAAACTGAAAAACGACGGCATAATAAAGGACGAGACGCAATTCGGCAACGTGATGGTTCAACTGCAGGAGCAGCAACTGGAGGCGCAATTGGCTGTGTACAAGAGTTTCGGGCAGGAACAGACGAAGGAGGCGCTGGAATTGCAGAAAAAACTGCTGGAGATACAGGCCGGACAGAATATACAGAAGCCTGCCGATCTCGCTACCCTACCCTCTCGGGCGCCAGGCGCAGTAAGTAGCCAAACAGCCGGCGCCAATACAGCCGGCGTACTGGCAGGCCTGGACGAGACAACGGTGCTTCGGGATAAGTTTGCACAACTGATCGACCTGGAGCAAAACCACGAATTGCGCATCGCGGAGATCAGGCGCAATGCCGCCACTGAGCGCCTGCGGGTATTGCAGGAGCAGGGTTTATTCGAGACGGAAGCCTACAAAAAGGCGCTGGATGACAAGGCGAAGGTGGACGAAGATTTCCAGGCCAAACTGAAGGAAAATGAGAAGCGAACATCGGATTTTAAACAGAAACTGCATGAAATCGATGCAGGGCTCTTTAATGACGCTGTGGATTTTGGTATCCAATTGCTTTCAAAGGATGAAAATGCCCGCAAAAAATATGGTGCAGCCATCAAGGCTTTCCAGATCGGCGAGGTTTTGGTGAGTGGCTACAATGAAATCCAGAAGATATATCTGAAATATGCAGCCTTACCCGGTGGCGGATTGTTGGCCCAGGCAGAGGCAATACCGGCAGGAATAAGGACGGCTTTAGCCGTTGCAAAAATCGCCACCACGAAATTCGCCGGTGGTGGCTTCACAGGTCCTGGATTCGGCCAGGTGCCGGACAATACCGGCCACCGGCCGGTTGGCGTGGTGCACGCCAACGAATGGGTATCACCTCCCTGGATGACACAACACCCTCTATATGGCGAACAGATCAGGAGTCTGGAGGCTGTTCGGCAAAGGGGGTTTGCAGATGGTGGATTCGCCACTACGCCGACGGTGAACGTGACGCCTGCGGCAGGCGCGGCGTCGGCCGGCTCCCACAGTATGGAGATGTTCGGCATGCTGGCCGATGAATTCAGGCAATTCAGAAGTGAGGTATCAGCATGGCAGGGGCGCCTGCGAGTGGCTTATACGGACATTGAGGATGCAGGAAGCGATTTGAGCAAAGTTCGCACGGAGGCAAGCATCTGATCCTGTCCTATGCGGTTGATTAACGTCCCTACACTTTTGCCGGCATGGACTCTAAAACCATACCCTGGCGCGGCCAGATAAGCATCAACCAGGTGCTCGCAGAAATAAGGAGCGAACCGGACAAGGCGTTTTGGCTCGCTTTCGTTCGTGCCACCGGAAGGCACGCCGGAAGCATTAAAGTCGTGCCTGCCGCACTATATGGGGCACCGAGGATGCAGAATACCGGAAAGCATAAGCCTGCCGGTGGGCCGTTGAAGCCTGCGGCGCTGCATACCGAAAAAGGCACGTTGCCGCTTACCGACCGCACCAATGGCGATTACCTGACGCCGCTGATCTCTCACATTATCGGGTACAATTTGTACCAGGTAAAACACTGACTCCATGACCCAAGAACCCCAACTACAACCCATTAGCAGCGACACCTTCTACTTGCCCGGCAGCAGCGCGCTGATCAAACTATCCGATAAATCAAGAACACCGTCTGTAACCGGGAAACCCGGAAACGGCGGAAAAGAGATGCGATTGACGTATGGGAAAAGTCAGGAGGCTACGATATGGACCTGGGGAAAGAATAACCTCCTGCCACAAGACCGGGAGGCATTGGTGTGGGATAACAACATCGTGCCGGAACTGATGGGCACCAAGCGCGACATAACCGTGGGCGGTGGCCTTATGTGTTTCCGCGAAATATTCGAGAACGGGAAACGCCGTATCGAGGAGGTGGACTTCCCTGCAGAGGCAAAAGCCTGGTTTGCGGCGCTGCCGGATAAAAATATGGGGCAGGATATCGATGCCTATTTCCTGAAGGCCTGCCGAAACCTGATTTTCCACGCCAACACTTTCTCCGAGATGGTGCGAAACCTCGGCGGCAAAATCGATTCCATCGAGGCCCTGGAATGCCGGCACATGCGCCCGGAAAAGATGACCCAATTAGGCGAGATTTTGAATTGGTACTGGAGCGGAAACTGGAAGGATTACCGGAAGCCGGAATTCGACCCAATGCAGATACAAGCCTACCAGGGAGAATTGCGCCGGCAGACACGATTTATAATGCACTGTATGGATGATTTACTGAGCGACGACTATCTTGGTATTCCGACCTGGTGGGGTGGTCGCGCCTGGATCGAATGTGCCAACGCCATCCCGATTTTTCATATAAACAACCTGCGCAATGGATATACGATCCGGTGGCATATTGAAATCCCGAAGGATTACTTCTGGGATTATACCAGCCTGCAAAACACGCAGATTGAAAAGAGCAACGCCAAGCAGAAAGAAACGGAGGCTCGCAAGGCGTTTTTGTCAAAGTTAGACGAGTTCCTGGCCGGGTATGAACAAGCGGGACGAGCAATCATAACGGATTACGAGATCAACAAGGCAGCGGGCAAGGAGTTCCCCGGCATTAAAATCACACCGCTTAATGTCGATCTGAAGGATAAGGCTCTTTTGGATCTCTTCGAGAAATCGAACGACGCGAATATCAGCGGCCAGGGAGTCCA
>JAKOXM010000746.1 GCA_029781095.1 Bacteroidota bacterium | reverse complement strand
GGCCGCAGCATGCAGCAATAATAAAATTCAGGTCTGGGATCTGGAAAACGCCAAAGTGGACAAAACCCTTGAAGGTGACACCTCTTCGGTTTTAAGTATCGCGTTCTCCCCTGACGGTAAAAGGCTTGCTGCGGGAACGGATGCCAATAAGGTCAGAATTTGGGATATCGGGAGCCGAAAGGTGGTTAAAACAATCGGCGTGGGGTCTTTGGTCACGAGTGTCGTTTTTTCACCTGACGGAAAAAGACTGGCCACAGGGGCTGACGACAACAATGTCAAAATCTGGGATATATCGGGCAACATGAAGGAAATCATGCTCCCGGAAAAAACTTTGAAAGGGCACAATTCGGAGATCATAAGCGCCGCTTTTTCGCCTGACGGGGAAAGGCTCGCTACCGGCGCTTACGATGGCGCCGTCAAAATCTGGGATTGGAAAAACAGCAGGTCGGTAGCCACCCTTGCCGGGCATATCGAACCGGTCAATAGTGTGGCATTTTCTCCCGACGGGAAAAAACTTGCGACTGGATCAGACGATCACTCCGCAAAAATATGGGATCTCCAGAGCGGTAAATCGATTATGACCCTTACCGGTCACACCGAATCGGTTACGGGAGTCGCTTTTTCCCCGGACGGAAAAAAACTCGCCACCGCTGCCTACGAAGGAGCGGCCAAAATCTGGGAAATCGATGCCGAAACGATTATCAGCAAATTGCACGAGCAACGGAAGCTGTCTACTCTAATATACCCGCAACTTCTTTCGTGGAACCTGCAAGATATTCTCGGCATGCAGGAGGATAACGAAGAAAAACTCTGCGATACAAAAGAAGCATGGCAAATAGCCGCTTTTGCCGATCTCTATGCAAAATACTCCACGACGGGCGTAGAGGCAGATGCCGGTTCGCCGGGTTACGCACGCGCTTCGCGGCTCTATAAATGTGCCGTTGCCTGTGGAGGCGACAGTACTTTGCTGCAGCGTTTGCGAATGCCTGAGTGATTTTATCAGCCTGGCAGGAATGACGAAAATCATACTTGTATCCACGCCTGGGCGCAGGTGAGGATGCCTGATTTTTTGCCAACCACCGCCAAAACAGGTATTTAACCCGGCAACATCTTTACTCGTTTCCTACATTTGATCAACAACAAATAACAGGAAACATGATCAAACTTCTGCCAGCTCTGCTCGCCCTTTTTGTGCTTGCCGGGTGCTTTCGTCATTCCGGATTTGAAAACGACAAAGAAGAGTCCCCTTCCCGCGCCGGTGAGGCCTTTCAGTTCTGGGACATGGCGCGCACATTCCCTGACGGGCATTTTTACACTGAAAAATACACGGAAGGGCTGGCACAGATGAGGCTGGAGGCCCAACTGCGCGGCGACCGCAGTAACACATGGGAAGCCATCGGCCCGGAAAATATTGGCGGACGCACACTGTGTCTGGCTATCAATCCATTGGATACCAATATTTTATGGGCAGGCAGCGCTTCAGGCGGGTTGTGGAAAAGCGTTACCGGCGGCCGCGGCGCCCACGCGTGGGTGCGTGTGGAAACCGGTTTTCCGGTACTTGGCGTAAGCGCCATTGCCATCAACCCCGGCAATCCCCAGGTGATGTATATTGGCACCGGTGAGGTATATAACGTGGAAAATTCGGCGCCCAACGTCGCGTTTCGCACCACACGCGGCACCTATGGCATCGGCATCCTGAAAAGCACGGACGGCGGCGTCACCTGGTCCAAGAGTCTCGACTGGTCGTATGGCCAGTTGCGCGGCGTTCAGGATATCAAGATCAACCCCAAAAGACCGGCAACGGTCTTTGCCGCCACAACGGAAGGTTTGCTGCGCAGCCGTGATGCAGGCGCCAGTTGGCAGACGGTTCACAACAAACGCATGGCCGTCGATATCGAGATCAATCCGCAGGATACCACCAAAATTTTCGTGACCCACGGCTCGCTGGACGATGAAGATGTCAGCGGCATTTACCGCTCTACCGACGGTGGTGGTTCATTTCAAAAACTCGGTGGTGGTCTGCCTGCCTCCTATTCAGGAAAAGCGCTCCTGACCATTTTCCAGGCCCAGCCGGATATCATGTATGCTTCAGTGGGGAATAGTTTTACACAGGAAGGTCTTTATAAAACGGTGAACGGCGGCGCCAACTGGTCAAAAATGAGCAGCCAGGACGTCTGCACCTACCAAGGCTGGTATTCACACGACGTCGTAATAAAACCGACAAATCAGAACACCATCATATGGGTCGGTATCGACGCATGGAAATCGACTGACGGGGGCAGCAGTATTGTACAAAAATCATACTGGTATCACTGGTTTTTCGGTCAGGTGCCCGCAGGCGAACAGGAAGGGGCCTTCGATTATGTGCATGCCGACATACACCGGGCATACTGGCTTGAAAACGACCCGAACAAATTATATGTCGTCACCGACGGCGGTATTTTTGTCTCCTACGACAGCGGCGAATCCTGGGACGGCCGCAACGGCGGCTACCAGACCCAGCAGTTTTATGCCAATTTCAGCAACTCGGCAACCAACCCGCTGCTGGCCATCGGCGGCATGCAGGACAATGCTACGGCAATATATACCGGCGATCCTGCTTGGACGCGCGTCATTGGCGGCGACGGGGAATGTACTGCCATCAACCCTGCAAATGATTTGGTGATGTACGGCTCGTCGCAATATCTCAACATGCTCAGGTCAAATGACGGCGGCGAGAATTTCGATGGTATAGGCAGTAGTGAAATGTCGGATGAATCGCCCTGCTTCAACGGACCGTTTGAAATAGTGCCTTCCGACCCAAATTCCCTGTATGCCGGTGCGCAGAGCCTTTACCGTTCAAATGATGCGGGTGACAACTGGTTCAACGTTTCGGGAGGTTACCTCGCCGGGGGCGATGCCATTCTGACCATGGCGGTGCATCCTGTGGACCCCGGCATTGTTTTTTGCAGTACGGTCCCTTCTGTTACCAATGCTGCCCGCGTATTCAGGTTCAAGGATGGTATTGTTACGCAAATGAACGGGCTGCCCAACCGGATTTGCATGGATATCGCTATCGACCCTGTTACTCCCAACACGGTTTATGCCGTTTTTGCCGGATTTAATACCCAACACGTCTGGCGTTCTTCGAACAACGGAACAAACTGGACGGCCATCGACAACGGGTTGCCGGACGTACCGACCAATACCATCCTGATTGATCCGTTACAGCCCGCTCATATCTAT
>JAKOXM010000740.1 GCA_029781095.1 Bacteroidota bacterium | reverse complement strand
GAGGACCTGATCAGGGAACTGGAGCATATCCTGGCCAACGAACCGGCTATCAGCGACGAACTAGCCGGTTTGGTAGAGCTTGCCCTTGCCAGCGGCACGAGGCACGGGAACAGCGATATCCGGCAACTGGTATGGGAGGCTTTGGATCCCAGGGCCGCCATGCAACGTGCCGGCGAGGCGGTTGCCCGGGGCAACCAAAAGGTATTTGCCGAAATAGGCCACGAATTTGCCCGTTTTGGAGCCGAATGCCTAGGCGATCAACAACCCGATGCCGAAAAGATTGCCCGGTTTTGTGCTCCCCTGAAGCCCGGCGACCCGCCCGATGGTCAGCGCTACCTGCGCAAGGCATTCGAATGCTATTACCAGGCTTTTTTCGAAACGGACCACAAAACCCGGGTGGAATTGTTGCTTTTTGCCAATCTGCAGATCGGTTTTCACGAACAAACGCGTTTGCAGCCGGAAATTGCCGAAGCCATGGAAGCCTCGGTGATCGATCCTAAATCGTTTTCACGTCGCCTGGTCGATTCGCTGTTTCCGGGCAGGGGCTGGATGATCCGTTCCGTCTGGCGGGTACTTCGATTGTTTGGGCGTCCCGGCAAACTGGATGCTGCCATCAATCGCTTTTTTGAGCAGGCCAGGCAGAGGGTGCGGCTATTCCTGACCGATCATCTCATGGTGCTGGCGCTTCCCAACCGGCGTTTGCGCCTCGGCGATGACCTGCGCGGCGAATTCCCCGAATCGCTCCGGCGCCTGACCAACCCCGGCCTGCTTGCCCTGCTTCAACAGATCGATCCGACTCCCGACAGTCTGTTCGACTCCGGCGCCGTCGATTGGGCCGATCTGCCGGACAGGATTCACTTTATTGCCGATTTGTTCCGTTGCTACGAGGAATCGCCCGAACTGCTGGAGCCGCCGTTCACACCGGAACAGACGGAGGCGCTGGAGAACGGGCTTAGGCCGGAAGGTGCGTTATAATCTAATATCTGCTGCTTCAATGCAGCATTTGCAACAACCAGTCTTTTTCGGCAACCGCTTTTGTTCCTTCGATTTCGCCGCGCAGCGCTGCGCGGAGGTCTTTATCAAAAGGGCTGATTTCCAGTATTTTTTGGACAAAACTTACGGTATTCATATAATTCTCCCGGTGATATCCCATCACTTTTTTCCGGCGGATAAATGTGCGGATGGCCTGCAGATGCGACTCCAGGAGATCGAATTCGCGCAGTTCGTAAAATATCTTCAATTGCAGGGTTTTGGCGGCAAGATTGAGCAGCAGGTCCTTGTATTCGGCACGCTGAAGTAATTGAAGGGCTTTCCCGAGATCGCGGCGTTGATATTCCAGCCGGGCCAGGTTGAAACTGAACAGGCCTTCCCGATGCTCTTCCTTTAGAAACGGGCGATAATCGTGCACGAATCGTTCGACCCACTCCAGGTCGCGCATGACTAGTCCGATCGTGGCGGCATTTTGATACGTATACCTCGACAGGGCGCCATCGGTGATAAAGTATTGATTGGCAAACCCTTCCTTGTACAGATCAAATTGCTCGGGCAGGTAATCCGGGTTGCCGGCATTGTATTGCCGGATACAGAAATTGACGGCAAGCAGGTACAGATCGCGCAGTTCGTCAGACGGGAAAGCCTGTGCATGCTGCATCAGCAAATGCTTGAATTGTTGAAAGTGCGATTTTTCTCCGGGTTTTGTGAGTGCCAGGTAGCAGTAGTAGTAGACGGCCACGGCAGGCGTATCGAGGGCATTTTTCTGCCTGGCATAGGTGAGGGCTGCGTCCAGCATGCCAAAATCGTACACCGTATTGTGCACCGTTTGATGCGACAGCATGAAGCAGGCCTGCCACAACTTTCGCGCGAGGAAAGCGAGGTCCAGCTGATCGGAAAGAATCTGGAAGTCGATCCGGTCGGCTGATTGGGTGTCGACGTCGAAGCGGTATTTTTCCAGCAGCAACTGGTATTTTTCCTCGAAAAAGTCGGCGTTTCGAAGGGGCTGTTGCTGCTGGGCAATCGAGGCGTCCTCCCACACTCCGCTGAATTGGGCGGTCAGCCTTCGCCGCCTGAAAATAGCGGCCAGTCGCCGCCGGTACTGGCGTGTGTCATCGAGAAACTCCTTTACCGTGAGAAACTGCCCGGTTGTCCGGAACAGAAAGCTCATGGCCATGCGCAGGCGGTGGTCGTCGTAAGGGCCTGCCGGGAACACCTGCCGGAAAATTTGTTGCTTGTCCGGCACATCCCGGCCGGTTTTGAGCGATTTTTCCAGTACATCAAGCAAGGCCGTCACTTCCCTGCGCTGGTTGAAGAAGGGTGTGCGCACAAATTTTTTCAGGTCGCGCAGTTCTTCCTTTGTGAGTGTGCGCAACAATGCTGTCAAACGGCTTTTTTCCACGTCGTCGGAGTGAAGGGCAGATCGGATGGGTCCGGCCCGCCAGTTTGAATGAAGAAAAGCGTCGATCTAATATTGCAACGCATTTTCAGTAGACAAAAATAGAGTTTAATAATTTGAAAAAGAGTATTTTAGTTAAAATATTAACCTTTAAAATTGTTACAAATTAATAAATTTGTTTTTGCCCGTATCGAAGGGAGGCTTCACTTTTGTATCATGAAAAGTTCATTCAATCAATATCACAATCCCATGTATAAAAATACACTGAAATGGAGCCGGATATTTAAAGCCGTTTTATGGCTGTTCGCCGCCCTCCCGGCGGCATCCTTATTCGCACAACCTGTGAATATTTCCGGGAATGTCAGGACACTGGCCGGAAACGGACTTGGCGACGTGAATATGACCATTACCAATACCGACCACTCCATTATGTGGTTTGCAATGACCCTATCCGACGGCAGTTACCAGTTCAGCGTCCCCGCCGGAGATACCTATACGATCAAACCCTATAAGGACGACGACCCTTTGAACGGTGTAAGCACCTTTGACCTTGTAATTTTGCGGAAGCAGATAACGGGAGATATTTCCCTGTTGTCGCCCTATCAACTCATAGCCCTCGACGTCGATGGCTCCAATGCCATTGATTATAGCGATACGGTTGCGCTGCGGCAGCTGATCCTCGGCATATCCACCCAACTTCCCAATATCGGTTCCTGGCGCTTTGTCAAGGCAGATTACGTATTTCCTGACCCGCAAAACCCGTTTCCGTTCCCCGAAGTTGCTGTAATCGAAAGTATTGCCGGTGACGTGAGCGGCGTCGATTTCATTGCAATTAAAGCCGGCGATATCAACGGCAGCGCTACCGGGGATTCAATCTGGAAAACAAAGATCATCGGGCAGGTTCGAATCGACGAAAATGCTGATTGTCAGACCAATATCGACGAACCCCCGCTCGAAAACTGGATCATTTCCGCACAGGGCACGGGCGGCACCTACTATGCTACCACCACCGGTACCGGGCATTACGCGATGAACGTATACCCCGGTATGTATGATGTCCGGATCATAAAGCCGAACAATTTGTGGGAGGTCTGCGCGGATACCGTTCCCGGTGTTCAGGTTAATTTGTACGACACGGTTTCGGTCGATTTTCCGGTACACATCCTGGCAGAGTGTCCGGTATTGGAAGTCGACCTTTCAACGCCGTATTTGCGGCGCTGTTTTGACAACACCTACAACGTGTTTTACTGCAACAAGGGCACTTCCGTTGCAGAAAATGCCTATGTCGAGGTCGAATTTGACTCGCTGCTTGCTGTGGTCGGCAGTACCTTGCCGTGGTCATCGGTCAATGGCAACACCTATACTTTCGACCTGGGAGACGTGGCAGCCGGCAATTGCGACGGATTCTATGTCACGACGCATCTCAGTTGCGATGCCGTTTTGGGGCAAACCCATTGTTCAGAAGCGCACATTTTCCCTGACTCGCTTTGTGCCGACCCCGATCCACTATGGAGCGGCGCCAACCTTGAACTCACAGGAACGTGTCAAAACGGCGAGGTGGTTTTCACGATCACCAACACCGGCGAGCCAATGACCGAACCCATCGAATACATTGTAATAGAAGATATTATGATCCAGATGACAGGCGGAAGCGTTCTGCTCGACAGTGGCGAAAGCCAGATCATATCGCTTCCTGCCAATGGCTCGACCTGGCGACTTGAAATGCCGCAGGCGACCAAAAGTCCCTGGTACGGCCTCCTCAGTGCCACCGTGGAAGCCTGCGGCGAAAACGCTAGCGGTAACTACAGTTTGGGTTTCGCAACGCTGTTCCCGACGGATAACCCGGCGGCTTTCATCGACGCGGATTGTCAGGAAAATATCGGTTCGTTCGATCCGAACGACAAGCAGGGGTTCCCGCGCGGGGTGGCTGAAGAACACTTTATTCCCAAAGATGCCGAGATCGAATACCTGATACGGTTTCAAAATACGGGCACGGACACTGCTTTTACGGTAAGAATACTGGATACCTTGTCGCAATGGCTGGACGTATCCACGCTCAGGCAAACCGGCGGGAGCCATCCATGCAAATTTAATGTGATGGGCCCGGGCGTGGTACAGTTTCTTTTCCAGGATATCATGCTGCCGGACAGCAACGTGAACGAACCCGCATCCCATGGCTTTGCCAGGTTTGCTATCCGGCCCAAACCCGGTGTGCCGAATTTGACGGCAATAGAAAACGAAGCCGCCATTTACTTCGATTTCAACGACCCGGTGATCACCAACCGGACCCTGCATACCCTCGGAGAAAAATACCTGAGCGTTTCTGCCGTGGCATTCCGGCCCGGTATCGAGCTGGCGGTGTATCCCAACCCGACTTTCGCCACGGCAACGGTCCGGATCAAATCCATTTCGCCTGTACACGGCGATATGCGGCTGTTCGATATTCAGGGAAGACAGATAAAAGTGCAGCCATTCCATACCAATACCTTTGATGTAGATGCTGCAGGGCTGCCGCCGGGGGTGTATTTTTTCCGGCTTGATTCAAACGGGGAGATTATCGGTTCGGGCAAATTGATTGTTCACCGGCGCGAATAGGTAACGCGATTCCACAGATTGACGTGGATAGAGGATAACGTACTGCATGTAACAATCCGCGTCAATCCGCTGAATCCCGGTAATCTCCGTGTTGCCAAATGTCGAAATCCGCTGTAACCGGTAAGGTTGCAGCGGATTGGTTTTTACCGGGGGAAACATTTCAATTATTCGGGTAATATTTTTACATATCTTCGATCTGTCAAAAAACAATTCTCTCCCGAAGATGAAAACGTATTTCAGCCCCTTGCTTTTGTTTTTTTGCCTCTTTTTGCTGCATCCGGTTCAAGCCCAATGGCAACAGTTCGCCCTTCCGAGAGGCTTGCCGGCGAACAGTTTCGTACATCATCAGGGCCGGTATTTTATCAATTACCAAACACATATCTTTCGTTCGGATGACGGTGTTCACTGGCAAAACATCACTTCCCCGATAGCGAATCCTCCGCTCACCAATTATTTCCAACTGGCTTCCGACGGAACGCGGCTTTACGCCAGCCTTCTATACAATGATAATGTACTGTTTTTCAGTAGCGACAACGGAGCCACCTGGACGCAGACAAATCTGCCGGGCCTCAATATGCGGCTCGTTGCGGCGAAAGATGCACTGTATGCGTATGTTCCCGGAGGTAGTAATGTATTCAAATCAACAAACCAGGGTGCGACATGGCCGGTCATTTATTCCGGAACCGGTGTGATCAATAGTCTGGAAGCACATGATTCCACGATCGTGCTGCTCAACTCACTAAACCTGATGCGTTCTTCCAACGGCGGAGCCACGTGGGCGGAAGTCAGCAACATCATCAAGGGCACTTCCGGCGGCACTGTATGGGCGCCGGTACAATATGCGGGCGACGGCATCTGGTTTACCCAAAATGTGTTTGCCAGGTCAACGGATGATGGCCTTACCTGGGATCAGATGCCCTTGCCGCCCGGCTACGAATACCCAAGCCGGATAGCGGGTTATCAGGGTACTATCTGGATGGCGAATGACCAGTTTGGCATGGCGACCTTTGTTTCCCACGACTACGGTTTGACCTGGATATCCGACCTGCTGCCGGGGGCGGAAAACCAACTGCTCGGCGTTGGCGATACTCTGTTTGCTGCCGGCGATGCCGGCTGCTTTTACTCTGTCGATCAGGGCGAAAACTGGCTTGGAGCCAATAAAGGAGACGTGTTCAATTTTGAAGGGCCTTCCGGAATATATACCGACCGGTTTTTTTCGTCGGGCAATCGCCTGTTTGTAGCCGGAGATGCCGGTTTCGATATTTTTTATACCGACAACGACGGTGAGGACTGGCACTTCGTCAAAGCCCGCAATGAAGGTCGTTTTTGGACAAAAGGGGATACCGTCGTGGCAGCCCCCAACCAATTATCTTACGACGGCGGACTTCATTATACCACGTTTCCCGACCCCGGGATGAATGAATTTGCACTCGCCGACGATGCCATCTGGGGTGTAAAATTCGATGACGGGATTTACCGGAGCACCAATGGAGGGCAGAACTGGGTAAAGGTCAATACGCCGGGCGTGCCGGGTTTGGGGACGAGTATTGCCTATGCGAAACAAGGCATCTGGGTGGCAGACGGCACAGATGTCTATGCTACCTCCGACAATGGAGCGAACTGGCAAACGATGCACGAAGGACTGATCGAACCCGCTGAATTTTATACTTCCCGGGTTTCTGGCAAAGGCAGCCAGGTTTTTATCCAATCACACCTCCAATTGTATTTTTTCGAAAACGGTCGCTGGAATCCGAGCGGTTTTGGCGACAAAAAGTTTTCCTGGCCGACCACCGCAGCATTGGAAGTTTTTGAGAACGGAAAGGCCGTCCTTTTTAATTATTTCCCGGAAACCATATTATACCTGACCCAGGACGGAGGCAAGAACTGGGCACAAATCCAGTCCGATTTTCTTTTTGCCGATCCGTGGCATGTGTTCGCCACCGGAGAAAGCATGTATGCGCTGGCAGGCGACAGCAGCAAATCCAACTCCTTTCTTTTCTACTTCAAACGCAATTTTGCCGAAATACAACTCTCCGCCATCTCCGGAAAAGTTTTTGACGACCAAAACGCCAATGAAGCCTACGACCCGGGCGAACCGCCCCTGAAAAACGCGCCTCTGTACCTTGCCAATGCCAGAATAACGACGCGCACCGATTCTTTAGGCGTGTTCAATCTCCTGGCGGAAACAACAGGAGGCGACACTTTGTACCCGGCATTGTATTCCCAGTATTATTTCTCGGTGCCCCAAAGCCATCCGGTCGGAGTCGGCGGCGGTGTATTCGATTTTGCGGTGCAGGTGAATCCGGGCGCGCAGGATATCACACTGACGGCCACGAATGTCAATGTTTTCAGACCGGGGTTTCATACGAATATTGTATTGACGGTCTATAACCGGGGCACGGTGGCTGTGGCGCCGGAAGTGCATTTACCCTTGCCGGATTCCCTCGTGTTTCAAAACGCGTTGCCAGCCCCAGCAATGCTCGTCAACAACGAAGTAATATGGAATCTTCCTTTGTTGGAACCGCTTGCTCAAACGGATATCCATCTGAACGTCTATACAAAACAGGAAGCGCCTCTCGGAATATACCTGACCATGACGGCCGAGGCCCGGCCGGTCATCGGCGACCTCACACCGCCGGACAACCGCTCCACCATACGGAGCCTCACTGTCGGTTCCTTCGATCCCAACGACAAACAATGCGATCCGGTGTTCATTTCACCGGATATGGCCGTTGCAGGCGAGCGGGTGGAATACACCGTGCGGTTCCAGAATACCGGCAATTATCCGGCGAATTTTGTCTACGTCCGGGACACACTTTCTTCCAATCTGGATGCCGCCACGGCCGAACCGCTTTCCGCCAGTCACCCGTATCACTTCATACGCCACGATGGCAATATTCTGGAAGTGTTTTTCGAAAATATACAGTTGCCCGACAGCACAACCGACAATGAAGGAAGCCACGGATTTGTTAAATTCGCGGTCCGCACCCGTCCCGGGCTCAACATTGGCGAAACGGTGGAAAACCGTGCCGGCATTTACTTTGACTTCAACCCGCCGGTAATCACCAATACCGCAGTGACTACCGTAAAAACAACCGGTATTTCTGAAACGCAGGCCACTGTTTCACTTGCCATAACACCCAACCCGGCAAATGATATTGCCGTAGTTGAATTGAAAACTGCGGGAGTGCCTGTCTCCCGTTTTATTGTGAGTGATATGATTGGGCGGATGGTGCAAATGGTGCCGGCAAATGGCGGGAGAGGTGTTGTGGATGTGAAAAGTCTGCCGGCAGGGCTATATTTTGTGTATGCCTGGGCGGAAGGGAAGGTCCTTGCTGCCGGTAAATTGGTCGCTCATCGGAGTAAATGACGGGGCGACATAAAAGAGTCTTTTTTAGACAGGATTTACATGATCTGCAGGATAAAACAACCGCCGGTATTGCCGACGAAAAAACATGCAGATCCTGTAAATCCTGTCCCAGGAACCCCTTGTTTTTCTACTACACAGGGTCCACATCTACCGCCACCTGCACCTGCCCGAACCCCGGCCTCCCGCCCGTGATCTCTGTCGAATGCCGGATCAAAGCCTTGGCATTTGCCAGCAGCGGCGCCGATTTTTCCAGTTTGAGCATGATCTCCTCCGCGTAGAGGCCCCGCACACGCGGTATATGCGGGATGACGGGCCCCAGCACGCGTTCCCCCAGTTTTTCTTTTAGCAGTTTGCCGAAAAATGCAGCGGCGTCGTGGATGGTTCGCGGGTCCTTGTGCCGCAGGGTGATGTGTATCAGCCTGTAAAATGGCGGGTAATGGAATTCGCGGCGCTCGTTCATTTCGCGCAGGATGAAGCCCTTGAAATCGCCGTTCAATACTTCCTGCAATACCGGGTGTGCCGGATTGTACGCCTGCATGAGCACTTTTCCCCGCTTGTTTTTGCGCCCGGCGCGCCCGGCTACCTGCGTCAGCAGTTGATAGGCGCGTTCGCCGGAGCGGAAATCCGGAAAGCGCACCAGTTGGTCGGCAGCCAGCACCCCGACGACGGCTACATTGTCAAAATCGAGCCCTTTTGTGACCATTTGAGTGCCCACCAGGATGTCGATCCGTTTTTCCTCAAAATCGTTGAGCAGGTTGCCCAGATTTGTTTTGGAGCCGGCGGTATCCATATCCATGCGCCCGATCCGGGCTTTTGGAAGAAATATTTTTAGTTCGTCCTCGATCTTTTCCGTGCCGAAACTGAGCAGCGTGATCTTGCCGCTCCCGCAGGCGGGGCATACGCTGAGGGGTTCTTGCTGATAGCCGCAATAGTGGCATTGCAGGCGGTTGCTGTGTTTATGATAGGTAAGGCTTACGTCGCAGTGTCTGCACATGGCCGTCCAGCCGCAGGTCTGACATTCGAGGATAGGGGAGTATCCGCGGCGGTTCTGGAACAGGATGGCTTGTTCGCCCTGGTCGAGCGCGGCCTGCAGAGCCTCCATCAACGGCGTGGAAAAAATGCTCTGCATCTGCTTTTTCTTCATCTGGTCGCGGAGGTCAACCGGCTGCATTTCAGGCAGTTGGAGTCCTCCAAACCGCTCGTTCAATTCCACCAGCCCGTATTTACCGGTCTGCGCATTGTGGTAACTTTCGAGCGAAGGCGTGGCCGTGCCGAGCAGGACTTTGGCCCCGTACAGGTTTGCCAGATAGATGGCCGTATCGCGGGCATTGTACCGTGGCGCCGGGTCAAATTGTTTGAAAGAAGCGTCGTGCTCTTCGTCGACAATAATGAGTCGGAGGTTGTGAAAAGGCAGAAACAGCCCCGAACGCGCAGACATGATGACGGACTGCCCGGCCGCTGCGCTGCGCCAGATCTCGACCCGTTCGTTGTAATTGATCTTTGAATGGTATACGGAAATGTCGCTGCCGAGAATGCGCTGCAGGCGGCCGACCAGTTGCGTTGTAAGCGCGATTTCAGGAAGCAGGTACAGGACCTGGCCGCCCTTTTCCATAACAGCCCGGATCAGTTCGAGGTACACGCGTGTTTTGCCGCTGCCCGTGACGCCGTGCAGAAGGGTGACGTCCTTTTCCAGAAAACAATCCTTGATTTCGCGGGTGGCGCGTGCCTGTTCCTGCGACAATTCGCCGGCGGCGTTCAGTTCGTCCTCGTAACCGCTCAGGCGGCTGACCTCGCGTTCGTAGGTTTCCAGAATGCCTTTTTTTACCAGGGTTTGCAGAGACGACGGCGACACATCGGCTTTATGGAGCAGTTCTTGCCTGAGCACAAATGTCTGCTGGCGGCTGAGGGTCATGTAGGCCATCAGGATTTCGACCTGCCGTTCTTTTTTCTGGAGTTCGGCAAAGACTTCGCGCAGCAGATCGGGTTGCGACTGGTAGGGTTCGGCCAGCCGGATGGCCGTTACTTTTTTGGGTTTGAACTTTTCCTGGAGGTCTTCCCGCAAAAACAAAACGCCTTTGTTCAGCAACTCCTGGATAACCGGGAATACCGTTTTTTTATTAAGGATTTTTTGGGCGTCCGCTACGGTTACCTCGTTCTGGATGTGCAATGCTTCGGCGATCAGGTATTCGTCGTTGCCGAGTGTCGAAAAATCGTCTCCGAAACCGGGATTGAACACCAGTTTGGTTTCGCTGGTCAATTTGAGATGCCCCGGCAGGGCGGCCTGCATCACTTCACCGAGGGTGCAACAGTAATAATCGGCCAGCCAGTCCCACAGTTTGAGTTGCTGGGGTGTTACGACGATGACTTCATCCAGTACGGCGATGATGCTTTTGGTCCGGTATTCCGGGGTTTCCGAATGCACGCGTTTGACCAGGCCGCTGTAGCGCTTGCTTTGTCCGAATTGCACCTCAACGCGCACGCCGGCTTGCACCCGCGCAGCCAGTTCGTCCGGAACCGCATACGTGTAGCTGCGTTTGGGCAATGGGATCGGAAGGATGATATCAGCGAAAACAGACATTTAATCGAGGTATTTCGGCCTAAACGTAAAACAAAAAATTTTTTATCTGCTCCTGATTCTACCAAACCGCAGAATAAGTTTATTTTTGTGTCTCTTTTAAACAAACGGGTACGCCGCCTCGGTTCAGCGTATCCCCTTTTTTTCACAAAACCATTCACTAATTGGCTTTTAAACCTTACCGACCCAAACCTCCCGGCAATCGTCCGCCCGGTTCCCGCCCCGGAGGCGGGCGACCCTATAACCGCGGCCCGCGCCCTCCCGAACACAACATCAACGAGTTCATTCGTGTGAATGAAGTGCGTCTGGTGGGTGATAACCTCGATGAAGTTGCCGCAGTTGCGGGCCAACCCGTCGAACCGGGCGTTTATTCAACTTCCAAACTGCAAAAATGGGCTGAAGAACTCGGACTTGATCTGGTAGAGATATCGCCGAATGCCGACCCGCCGGTTGTACGTATCGTCGATTACAATAAATTCCTTTATCAGAAAAAGAAAAGGGAAAAGGAACTGAAGGCCAATGCCGTCAAGGTGGAGTTGAAAGAAATTCGCTTCGGTCCCGAAACCGGCGATCACGACTTTGACTTCAAGGTGCGACACGCCAAAAACTTTCTGAAGGAAGGCAACAAGGTGAAAGCATACGTGCAGTTCAGGGGCCGCGCTATCGTATTTAAAGACCGTGGCGAATTGTTGTTGCTGCGCTTTATGAAAGAACTGGAGGAGCACGGCACCGCAGAACAGCTGCCCCGCATGGAAGGTAAGCGTATGAACGTTATACTTTCGCCCAAGAAAACGGGCGGCGCTCCCAAGAAAAAAGACGACTGAACGGGGCTGTCATTTTATTTCCGAACAAATTTGAACTTTTCTTTTGCGCTTCATGCGCGAGTGCTACCTTTGCGCTCCATTTTTCAACACACAGCATTTTTGTTATGCCGAAGATGAAAACCCATTCCAGCGCCAAGAAGCGTTTCAAGGTGACTGGCTCAGGTAAAGTAAAGCGTAATCGCGCGCGGCTCCGCCACATCGCGAGTTCGAAAACGAAGAAGCAAAAACGCCATTTGCGCGGCAGCGTGATCGTCGATCAATCTGAACACGCGCGCATCGAGCGTTTGCTGGCGATCTGATTTCGCCCGCAGAAACTTCGTTTCAAGTACAAACGCTCCCGGAAGCGGGAGTTTTAACAACACATTTTTTAACGAGGGCATTGGTCAAAGAGTAGGCAGTTGGCAGTGGCGGTTGGCAGAGGCAGTTGGCAGTTGGCGGTTGTTGTTCCATCGCGGATCACAAATGTTAAAGGTCAAATTCCGGAAGTCATGCGTCAAACTTCAATCTCCTCCCCGGTGCCGCACTAAAAAATCTTATTTATGCCAAGAGCAACCAACAACCCGGCCAGTCGTGCACGCCGGAAAAAAATCATGTTAGCCGCACGCGGCTTTTTCGGCGCCCGTTCGAAAGTTTACACCGTAGCAAAAAATACGCTGGAAAAAGGCTGGCAGTATGCGTTCCGCGACCGCAAATTCAAAAAACGCACTTTCCGTCGTCTCTGGATTGCACGTATCAACGCCGCTACACGTGCAGAAGGCCTGAACTACAGCCGTTTTATCCATGCTTTAGGGCAAAAAGGCATCGGCCTCAACCGAAAAGCACTGGCTGACCTCGCGCTCAACCACCCGGCGGCTTTCAAAGCCATTCTGGACGCGGTAAAAGCGAAAGGATAGATTTTTCTGCTGTTAAATGTTGAACGGGGAGTCGGCTTCAAGCCGGCTCCCCGTTTGTCGTTCACGATATTCGGCGACATCGAATCTTAAAGTTATTCGATTTTTCAGAAAAATGCCGAAAATGCCGGAACTTCCGCCTCGTAACAAACTACTCCGTTCATTTCCAATCAATTTTGAACCGGTTTTTAATTTTAACAACCAAAACTATGAAAAAAGCTGTACTCCTGCTGTGCGCCATTGCTGGTGCGACTATGTTGAATGCCCAAATACCGACGTGTATGCGGGATTCTTCGATCCTCGTCTCCGGCGCCATTGTTTCTCCCTGGTATTGGACGCCTGACAGCCCCTATATTCAAACAAAACCAGCCTGTATCAATGAATTGTACACCCAATCCGTGACTTTTAACGTGCCGGATACCATCACCGGATTGCCGGGTGTTCCGATCCCGATCCCGATCAACAGTATTTCGATCGGCACGTCGGGGGCTATCACCAATTTGCCCGCCGGACTTACCTACACGTGCGATCCGCCCAACTGTGTGTTCAATAAAAACACGCTGGGTTGTGTGCTGATCTATGGCACACCGACCGGCCCGGCCGACACTGCCGACCTGTCCATACAGGTGATCATTTCATCGTCGGCATTTCCGTTCCCGATCGGACCGCTTGCTTTTCCCAGTGTCATTGCTCCCACGGCGCATTATTACATTGTTGTTAAGCCGACGGGGCAGTGCGCAGTCGGGGCCAACGACCTGAGTGGCCAGATCGCTTCGGTGAAAAACATACCCAATCCTTTTGGCGATCAAACAGTTATCAACGTGGAATCGATGATCAGCGGGGAATTCCAGTTCCAGGTCTTTAACGTGACCGGGCAGCGGATACACAACCAGACGGTCAACCTGACTACCGGCACCAACCAGTTTACCTTTGAAGCGGGTGATCTGCCCAACGGAGCGTATTATTTCACGCTCGGCAATACCGAAGGCATGGTGTCGCGTATGATGGTGATTTCCAGGTAATTTTTAGTGATGAATTATGAGTGATGAATTATGAGTGATGAATTATGAGCGATGAATGATGAGTGATGAATTATGAGCGATGAGCGACTGTCGACGGTACACTGAACCATATTTGAAAGCACCAAATATAACCTGCAGTCCGCAGCCACTCATCACTCATCACTCATAACTCATAATTTATCATTTATAACTCATCACTAAAAAACTCATCACTGCTTTTAATCAACCGGTCTCATTGAGAAGTCGTTGCCGCCCTACGGCCCCATCATCCTCCTTTCCCTCCTTCGCGCAACGTATTATTTCACACATAAAAACCGGTTGTTATATGCGACAACTTTTCCTTCTGTATTTCTCTTTTTCAGCACTTTTTATCGGCGCCCTGTCTGCCCAGACCGGCTGCCCGGGCTGTACCTTGAATTTGCCGGCCGGTCTTCCCGCCGACACCCTTTACCTGCAAGACCTGCCCGACGCTGAAAAGGGTACGTTTTATGATCATGATCTTTCCTTCCGGATGCCCAAAACCACCACTCCGGTACATGCTATCGACAGCACGACTCCTTCGGGACTGACCATCTCTAAGATCGAGATTATCTCGATTGACGGGGTGCCGCCCGGACTGCACTGGCAGCCCAATCAATGGGTTTTCGAAACGGCCACCCAAACCGACGGATGCGTCAAGTTTTGTGGAACGCCTTCTGTATCAGACAGTTTTGTCATGACGGTGAAGATCAAGGCTACGGTTTTGTTCCTGACCCAGGAAGCGACCTTCCCGCTGAAAATCTACATTGCCCCGAAAGTCAGCACGACTGTCGGTTTTACCATGTCCGACGTAACCGGCTGCGGCTCCGCTACGGTTTCATTTGAAAACAATGTGCCCTCGGGAGGCGTGCCCGGCTTCAGCTACGAATGGGATTTCGGCGACGGGACCACCTATACGGGAGAAAACCCGCCTCCGCATAAATACATAACACCCGGATTGTACCCCGTTACGTACCATGCGACGGTCGATACCGCCGGTTTTGTGCTGGAGAGCATTACCGTGCTTAACGTTGATTGCACTGACCCGATCGGGTTTGGGAAACCCGATCTGTACCTGCTGGTCTACGATCCCAATGGCGTAAAAGCATTCGACTCTTCACCGGATGTCAATAACACGTCTTTGCCGTACAACTTTCCGGTTAATCTTTCATTGGGGAACGGCAATTATACCCTGGCGGTCTGGGATGAAGATTCCGGCATAAAAGGTTCCGACGACCCCTGCGGAACGGTTTCTTTCAATATTCTCAGCAACGATACGATTGTATCGGGCGGTTTGCGGGTGGTTTTGAACATCGTGCACAACGTGGAAGAGATCAACTCCAAAGATACCGTGTACGTATACACGCAGCCGGAGGATCCCTTTATAACGGCGCCCAAGGGGCTTTCCGCCTGCACAGGAATGGACTCATTGTTCCTTGTGTCGTCGGCGGGAGCCGGCAACCAGTGGTGGTATGACGGGGCTACCATCGCCGGCGCAACCGATTTTATTTATGAACCCAAACAGGGCGGCTACTACCAGGTGCAGGTGAATACTTCGTACGGCTGCACGGCGATTTCGGATAGCGTGCTGGTGCAAATAAATCCTTTGCCGGCATTGCCCTTCTTTGTCAATATCCATAATTCGTTGCGGCTGGCCGATACCACCATGCTTCCTGCCAGCTACGCACTTCAGTGGTACAATGGCGACGACCCGATTCCCGGCGAAACCGGTTTTCGCTATTGTGCAACCGAGACTGGTAATTACGGTCTCCAGTTGACCGATTTGGCTACGGGCTGCATTAATTACTACGAATCACCGGTTCTGTTCGACCCGAATTTTGACTGTACGATCGGCACTTTTGAAGCAAATCAGCTGGCGCTCGGCATTTTCCCGAATCCCGCTTCGGATCAGGTACAGATTCATTTTGGCCCCTTGCCTTCCGGCGGCGGCAGGTATCGGATGTGGGACGTCACCGGAAGGACCGTGACCGAAGGCCCGGTTTCCGGCGGGGCAGACATGCTCCAACTATCATGTGCAAATCTGACCACAGGCGTCTATGCAGTGGAAATTCTGGCGGAAGGGCTTCGGGGCTCGGGCAAAGTGGTTGTTATTCGCTAATATATTGAAAATCAATTTCTCATAATAAAAAAATGGCGACTCCGAATCCGGAGCCGCCATTTTTTTTGTGAATTCAAATTAGGTACGTGTGCAAATTAAAACACTAATATAAAATGGGCAATGTTGTGAATGTTAGCACATTAGCACATTAGCACATTTTTTAATTAGCACATTCACTTGCTATTCGAGTATTACCTTCTTTGTGATAATTCCTTCGCGGAACTGCACTTTGGCGAAATACACGCCGGGCGCCATGCCTTCGCGTTGTACCGTGAACATATTTGTGTTTACACTGCGGAACGAGCGAACCAAACGACCCGAAATATCGAACAATTCAACGGAAAGAATCTGGTTGTTGTCCTGAGCCAGGAAATTGATCTCCGTTTTGGCCGGATTGGGCAGTACACTCACGATCGCACCGTTTTTGATCAGTTCGTCGGTGCTGACCGAAACACCGGGGCAGTCGAGGCCGAGCGCGCGGCAGGCCCGCGGCGCATAATAGGCCATGATTGTATCGATAGTCGCACTGGCTGTTACTGAGTTGGTGCTGCAGGGAAGCGGCACGATCGTGCCGTTGGGCAATTGCGTATTGGGCACAAAAGTATTCCATTCCCAGGGCGCCGAATCAGAGACAGGTCTCATAAAGGGATAAAAGGCTTCGGAATTACTATTGATCGTGCGCGCATAAACGGAAAGCGGGTCGTTCAGCAAACCGCCGAAGGAAAATACAGCATTGTTGCCGAGGCCGTCCTGGATCGGCGCAACGCCACAGGAGCCTGTTACATTGACCACTGCGTAATTGAACCCGGGAACAATTACAGTACCATCGCCACAGGGAGCGTATGGATCCGAGGGCGTTTGGAACGAAAGGATCGGCGGAGTATTGGCATCGAGCCATGCCTTGTCGCCCAGCGCGCCACCAAGATTGACAGCGAGATTGAAGTCTGACGAATAGCCCTGGTGGTTTTGCACATAGAGCGTATCGCCGACCGGGTAGCCGGTTTGCGATGCATACAAGGCATCCACAACGCCCGGCGCAGCCTGAATACCGTAAGGGTCGCCGTTGTATGCCTCCAGGATCATCGGGAATCCGTTGATCTTGAATTTGTCAGGCTCGGAAGTGTTCAATATTTCGCTGTACTTGTCCAGTGCGGCGGTATTGAGTGACAGATAACCACCCGTACCCTGACCGAACACGACAATCCGGTTGGGATCTATTTTAAAGGGGTTGCCACCGACATCAACCGTTTTGCGGAAATAACGGATGCAGGTCCGGACGTCCTGAACACCGCGATATGCCGCGTTGATCAGCGTGAAACGGCGCTGGAGTTCATCGGCGAGGTCAGGGCGCCAGCCGAGGCGGTAATCGATGGAGGCTACCACATAACCCATTTTGGCCAGGCGGGTGCACATCTCTACTGCTGCGGGGTCATCGCGAAGGCCACCGCAGGCTCCGTTGATGCTGAGCATCGTTGAAGGATTAATCCAGGGTAGAAAGTTGCCGGTGTGACAATAAATGATCAGCGGGCGTGAAGTTTCCACGTCACCTGTAGGTGTATAAACGTCCATAACCAGCGGCTGGCGGGAGGTGTGCGCCAAAGGCGTGCCAATGGTCAGTACCGTAAAATTGGAGCCGTAAACCGCTGTCGTTTTGGAGGCCTGGGTAAAGACCTGGTCGAGGTAGCGGAAGGGTTGAGCGCCGAGATTCATACTGAACGCCACAAAGGCCAGCAAAAACAAGAATGTGCATTTTTTCATAAGAAAACAGTTTTGTTGTGTGCGAGTGTTTTAAGAAAGGGAAATGGTTATTTTATTTTTGACGGAAGTCGTATAGCAGGCTCAGATAGGCCATCCGGCCGATACGGGGGCCTCCGTAGGTTTGGAATTGTTTGTTGTTCAACAAGTTGGCCGCACCTAATTTGATGGTCGTATTCCATTTTTTGATGGTGCAGTTGACCTGGGCATCCATCAGATCGTAGGACGGGATAAGGCCGGTAAACTGTGGCGACCCTTCAAAGGTAAATCCTTGTATCCATTTGTAGTTAATGTTAAATCCCCACGCGTTTTTGCCGATAAAGGGCAGATCGCGGGCTGAAAAACCGAGATTGAATTTATTTCCCGGGGTATTGAATGCCGGAATGATCGGGTCGTCAACTTTGGTATTCAGCTGGTTCCAGGAGTAGTTGCCCTGCAGCATGAAGTAGTTGGCAAAATAGTAGTTCAGCCCGACGGACAGGCCTTGTGTCGTTACGGTGTTTGTCGAATTGGCTGCCACACGGTACACCTGCAAGCGGCTGTATTCCGGGCCGAAGAACCCGATCGGCACGTCGATACCAAGGTTGTAGCCGATAAAATCAGTATATATGCTGTAATAGTAGCCCGCATCCAGGTATATTCGATCGAACAGGGTGGTTCGTATCCCGACTTCAAAAGTTTTTACTTTCTCCGGCTGGATCGGGTCCACGTTGAAATATTTCAGTACCGACACGGTAGAGCCGGGAAGACGCCGGTATTCGTTGAAAGATTCGACCGTGATCAGGCTGTCAAACCCGTCGATATTGCCGACAAGGCGCGCCCGGCCCACGTTGAGGTTGAGGTACTGGTCGGTGAGCGTCGGATTGCGGATGGCGCTGGAGAACGAGAACCGCAGGAATGTATTGGCCTTGGGGTTCCAGACGAGGGATGCCGCAGGTGTGGCCAGCACGTGGAAATTTTCATTTTTATCCAGTCGCAAGGCGGCGTTTACCCTGAATTTTCCAAAAGTACGCTCAGCGCCGGTATAGGCGCCGGCCTCCCAGTTGTTGATGCGCACGCCGGAGGTGTCTTTAAAAATAGTGCCGTCAGAGTTGGGACGGTACAAACGGCCGTTGGCGCCCACCACCCACTTGTCGAGGAAGGAGGGAGTGAATGTATATTCGCCATGCAGGTGATACAGCGCTGATTTATCATAAAACAGGGTGCCGCCTTCCTGGGCGTTCGATTTGCGCGAAATGATGGCATTGAACAAAGAATCGAAGCGCGCGGTACCCGGCTCGAAAAAGTTCAGGGTCGGATTGGAGCCGATCGGATTGCCCTTGTCGGCATATGCCTCCGCCTGTTGGTGCCAGGTCACCATGGAATCGCGATAGGTGTCCAGCCACTGGATAAGCCCGAGCGTGTCGTTGACATCGGGGTAATTCAAGGGTTTCATTTTGCCAAAAAACACGTAACCGAGTTGCGAACTGGTCCACCAGCGCTCGTAATCGTTTGCCCACTGGTTGTTGTCTTTGGCGGCCTCCTGCATTTTCAGGGCCGTGAAATAAGGGTCGTAGGAATCGCCGGCGTCTTCGTTGGTTGCGTAGGCGCGGATAAAAAACTTGTCTGTTTTCCGGAATTCGATGCGGTTCTGGAAGAATTTGATACCGCGCAGACTGAACCGGTTATCACCCTGGTATACCGTGGTGCCGGTACCGTAACTGGAAGAGATGATCAGTTCGGGCGATTCAAAATCCTTGTCGGGTCGCGTGCGAAAGTGAAAAGCGATGTTGGATTTGATGTTTTTGGTATCGTAATCCACCAGGTCGACTTCCTTGTAACCCGTCCGGTGATAAATGCCGAGGCCGGCGCGGGTGTTGTTCCACCAGCTGTTACCGGAAGCATCGAGGCGCGGCTGGTATTCGTCGCCGTAAATATTCACAGCATCGTAGCGGCCGGGATTATTGGCAGTGGTGAAATAGTAGCCGCCCGATTCCGTTCCGGTTACCGGTTCGTAATTGTCGGCCTGCCAGTCGTTGGCCTGCAGGTAGAAAAAGTTGAGTTTGGTGGCCATCCATTCCTTGCCGGCCTTGTTTTTGAGGGCTCCTGCCCAGCGAATGGCGCCTTCGTACAGGTTTCGTTCGCCTGTTTTAAGTGATACCGCCAGTCCTTTGTTCAGAAACGGGTTTTTGGTTTCCATCGAGATCACACCGTTGAAGGCGTTTGGGCCGTAAAATGCCGAACTGGCGCCCTGTATCAGGTCCACTTTCAACACATCGAGGTCGCTGGAGCCCAGAAAATTGCCCAGTGAAAAGTTGAGGCCCGGCGCCTGGTTGTCCACGCCGTCGATAATCTGCAGCGAACGGACGGGACTGGTGGAGTTGAAACCCCTGGTATTGATGATGGTAAAGCCGAGGGATGCGGTCGTCAGGTCCACTCCTTTCAGGTTGCCGAGACCGTTGTAAAAACTGACCGCCGCCGTTTCTTTGATGGCGATGGCATCGAGGTTTTCGATGGTGAGGGGTGCGGCCTTCTGCTTGTCGTCGATTCGCTGGCCTTTCACCACTGTTTCCGTGATGATGATCGAGCTGGGAGCCAGCTTGATCACGAGTCGCTGGTCGCTGCTTGTTACCTGAATTTCCTGAGAAGCATAGCCGGTATAACTGATTTTCAGATCGACCGGCAGGGACTCCACCTTCAAAATGAATTCACCGTTGTAGTCGGTGATAATACCGCCGCCGCCATTGACCAATGACACGGCCGCGCCAATGAGATCCTCTCCGCTGTCGCCATCCAGTACCTTCCCGCGCAGTGTTATTTGCGCATAAACAGCAGTGCTGCCAAAGACGATCCACAAAAGGCTGAAAATCAAAATTTTGTTGAGTTGCTTCATACGGGTACCTGATTGCTTTTCAGAAATAACTATTACAAACTGCACATTTTATAGAACACTGTTTGCCTTGCAAAAAAAGAAAGAAAATTTGATTCCAAATGGAAAATAGACAATTTCCGAAAAAGCTGACAAAAACTTCCTTCAGGCGGTGCGCAAAGGCGCCTGCGCCGTTCTTTTTCAGGCCTTATTTCTCGGTTTTCAGCACATAGCCCTGCCCGAAAAGAGTGTGGATCAATTTGCTTTCGAAGCCCTTGTCTACCTTGTTTCGCAGGTAGTTGACGTACACTTCAATCACGTTGGTACCGGTATCGAAATCGACGTCCCAGACCTTTTCCGCAATTTCCGTTTTGGACAAAACGCGCCCGGGATTGCGCATAAAGAATTCGAGCAGGGCAAACTCCCGGGGCGTGAGCAGGATTTCCCGCCCGCTCCTGCGGACGGCTTTGGCGTCGATATCCTGTTCGAGGTCGGCAAATTTGAGCATGCTCTCGGGCTTGAATGCCTCCGCAGGGCGGCGTGCGAGTGCCTTGATGCGCGCCATGAATTCTCGAAATTCAAAAGGCTTGCTCAGGTAGTCGTCGGCTCCCGCTTCGAGGCCCGTTACCTTGTCATCCGTGTGGCCGAGTGCGGAAAGCATCAGAAAAGGCGTTTTCATCCCCTTGCTGCGCAAATGGCGACAAAGTTCGAGACCGCTGATTTTCGGCATGACGATATCGGAGACGATCACGTCGTAGGTGTTCTCCGTGGCAAGGCGCAGACCCGTTTCTCCGTCAGTGGCGGTATCTACCAGCCAGTTCTGTTCCTCCAGCCCCTGCCTGAGCGACTGTATGGTTTTGATTTCGTCTTCTATGAGCAGTATGCGCATGGTGCGAATGTACGGAGGAAAGCGATTTTACCTCTAGAAAGCAATTGGTCTTTGTTTGGCAAAATACTTGCAGCCTTGATACGCAACTTTGTGTATTTTTGCCGTATATTCATGAATGATAATAATATTGCCCATACTATGATGAAAACATTTGTGTGCCGGATGCTTCTCGTGGCGGCGCTGTTTCCCGTTCATTTCCTGTCTGCCCAGACCGACAATCTCCAGCAATTGGAGACTGACATGCGGGCGTCGTCGGGAGCGGACCGCGTGGAAAAGCTGATCCGGCTGGCAGATGGCAATATCGCGGCCGGCAACTACGACAAGGCAGCTGACTGGGCCGATGAAGCAGGTGATTTTGCCAAGAAACTGCGCCTGACCGCGCTTCGCGCCACAGCGCTCAACCGCGAAGGCAAAGCCATGATGCTCAATGGAAAGCGAAAAGCAGCGGGACGATTCGAACAAAGTCTCGAACTGCTCCGCTCCATCAACAGCGGCGACAAAAGTCTGGCGATGGATAACCTCGAAAGTCTCCTCAAACTGGCGCAACGCTCCGGCAAGCAAAAGGACATCGCTGACATAAACGACCAAATCGCGCGGCTGAACAATACGCTCGTTGCCGCCGTCCCCATACCGCCGTCCCCACCGGTGACCCGGCAGGAATTGCGTGAAGAGATCAGCAATCTGCAAAATCAGATCGTCAAACAGCAAGCCAGGGCAAGCGGTATTTCGGTCAATACAGTGGAGTATGAAAAGCGCAACCAGGAATTGCAGGCCCAACTGGCCGAGCGCGAAGCGCAGATCAATCAGATGACCGAGGAACAGATGAAAACCTCCATGCTGCTGATGCAACAGCGGTATATGCTCGATTCGGTCGTTTTCCGCGCCAGCCTCGATTCGCTTTCCGTTGCCAACTGGAACCTTGCGCTGCGGGAAGCCGAAAGCAACCGCAAGTTTTACATCGCGGCTATTGCTTCGCTGTTATTGCTGGCTTTCGGCTCTTTGTACAGTTTTGTACGGGCGCGTCAGAACGCCAAGGTGCTGGAAGGGAAAAATGAAGTGATCAGGGAAGAACAACAGCGTTCCGAAAAACTGTTGCTCAATATCCTGCCCTCGCTTATAGCCGAGGAACTCAAAAAGAAAGGCCACACCAACGCGCAGTATTTTGAAGATGTAAGCGTCCTGTTCGCCGATTTTGTCGGGTTCAGCAAAATTGCGGAGAAACTCAAGCCACAGCAACTCGTATCCGAACTGGACACTGCTTTTCGGGCTTTCGATGACATAATCGCCAAGCACAACCTTGAAAAGATCAAAACCATCGGCGACGCCTATATGTGCGCCGGCGGACTTCCAAATGGAGGCGGCAGCCAGATGCGCGACATGGTAAATGCAGCCCGCGATATGCAAAAGTGGCTTGCCGAATGGAATGAACAGAAACATGCCAACGGTCTGCCCCGATTCGATGCCCGCATCGGTATACACCGCGGGCCCGTTGTGGCGGGCGTGGTTGGTTCCAAAAAATTCGCTTTCGATATCTGGGGCGACACAGTGAATATCGCGGCTCGGATTGAACAGGCGGGCGAAGGTGGCAAAATCAATATTTCCGGCAATGTCTATGACATCGTCAAAACCTACGTCAACTGCCAGTACCGTGGAAAAATTGCCGCCAAAAACAAAGGCGAAATCGACATGTATTTCGTGGATAATTGAAAAGAACGGTAGACGATTTACAATAGACGGCAGGCAGGAATTGTAGACACAAATGGTTCATTTTCAACTTAATGAAAATGAACCATTTGTTGTTTTATAAATTTTGTTTCCCCACCGACCTTAATGCCCGTCTTCCTTAAAAGGATGTCTTGCCTGCCATTCTTCAACAGGCTTGAGGTAGTCGAGTACCGTACCGGTTAATTTATTGGCGAGCGAATTCTGGTGTCTCAAATAGCACCACAAATCGTGGGCTTCCGCGCCAACGGAACTCTTGATCTCGAGAGCTGTGCGGGCAAAGACGATGCTTTTGCTGCCCGAGGCCAGTCCGATCCGTATAATATCATACAAAATATTGAGGTACAATTGTTTGTCGTGGTTGTGGTCTTTGTCGTACCCAAGAAAATGCGCCTCGAGCTCGTCGTGGTTCTGGATAGTGGTATAAAACGCCAGTAATTCCCCGTCCTGATAATAGCCAAACATCCGGAAGAGGTTGCCCATATCGTGTTTCAGGGCCAGGAGATAATTTTCGTTGAGGTCGACCATGTTAAAGCCGGCGTTCCTGGCGATTTCGCGATAAAGTGCATAGATACGCGGCAGTTCCCGCTGGATTTCTACCAGCGTCAATTCGCGTCTTTCCACACCGTCCAGTTTTTTGAAAGCGCGTTTTGCCCGCGTTCTGTATTTGGTCGACATGGCCGACAGGTAGTCCTCGAAATCGCTGAAAGGCAGGTGCAGCACCATATTCGGCTGGATATCAAATTCAACAAAACCTTTTTCGGCCAGAGATTTTCCCTGTTCGAGGTTTTGCGGAGCAATGTCCTTTACGAGGATCACCGGCATTTTAACCCGTTCGCGGCCCATGATATCCACAACATCGGACAGCGCCTTTTCCAGCGCTTCGATGGCTTCCAGAGGCCTTATTTTGCGATAATCGAACCAGTAACCGTGTTCTCCCGTCACCAGCATGTTGCCGCAAATAAGGATATCGGCGGCTGCCATACTCGCTACCCGGCGTTTGAACCATTTGCCAAGGGCATTGAAAAAGCAGGGGTCTTTCGACTGGACATCGAGATCGGTGATGTTGTCGTCTCCTTTAAAATACTTGATCTGGCAAAGCGCCACGCCAGCAGGAGCATCGCCCTTGTAAAAAACCAGATAGCCAAATCGCATTCCCTGGGGCGGGTTGTGTTCCAGCACGGAGAGGTAAGGTCTCTGCAGGAAAATATCGCCGGGAGGTGCGGCAGTATCCCAATCCTGGCCGGCGGCCTCGATGGAGCGAAAAAAACTGTACCTGATCTTGTCAGGAGAAGCAGTTTTGGCGGCAGTTTGCGTATCAGGTAGCGTGATGGGCATTGAAGCAGATGGTGTGTCTTTTCAGTGTGACAAAGAAAACGCGTTGTGGCCTAAATGGTTGTTTCCATTAGACTAATTGCCACTTTTTAACTTCCTCCAGCGCTGACGCCTCGTCTGACCATCCCATAACGGTCATCGTGCCAAGACCATCGTAGTACATGAAGAATATTTCGATCAGATGCCTGGCCGCGCTGTAATCCTGCTGGAAGGCCTGCCAACTGGTTGCCCGGATAATTCTTTTGGCCGGATCAACCGGAATGGCCAATACTTTGTTGTCTAACTCGCCGAGGTCTTTGAGCAACAACAGCCCAATCGGTTTTACCTCGATAACCGTGCCGACCGGCAGATGTTCCGCAAGTACCAGCACATCGAGCGGATCGCCGTCGCCGCCGCGCTGCTTGTCCATTTTGGTGGACGGGATAAAACCGTAGTTCAGCGGATAAGACAAAAAATCGATCATGCGCGGTTTCCCGTCGCGTACATCCGGCCGGAATTCGAGTTTTTGCTTGTCGTACTCATATTTCGTGTTGGTGCCGGCGGGTATTTCTATCACGGCGTTCAAGTGGCCGTTTTTGGAAAAAGAGGGTAGCGTGAGATGATTCATGTTGTTGCGAGTTAACGGGATTCGGGTTAACGGGATTCGGGTTGACGGGTTGCTGCTGCAACTGCTCGTGGCGCCCGGTTTCATTCTCTTTGCTGACAAATATTTGTCCCGGCGGGGACATTTGTTCGCGGCGTTGCAAAAATCTGCTTTGCTGTTCTCAATTTGGTTTTTATTTGCCTGTTTGAAATCTGTCTGGAGGTTCTGTTCGTAGATATTTCGGGGCATTCCTGTCAAAACAAACGTTTCAAGTATTCAACATCTCGTTCCATCATGTCAAAAAAACATTATTTCGACCCGGAAGACCTCAAAAAGTTCGGCAATATCGGGGAGTGGCAGAAACCCATGGCCGATAAATTTTTTTCCTGGTACGGCGAAGTATTCAAGGAGGGCGCCCTGACGGTGCGCGAAAAAGCGCT
>JAKOXM010000734.1 GCA_029781095.1 Bacteroidota bacterium | reverse complement strand
TCAATGCCAATCCTTGCCAACACGAACTGCCGCGACCGCTTCCTGATCCGGGAAGCATTTCTGCCATTTGCGCGTCCCGATTACGTGGAGGGCATGGTCATCGGCGACGACCTGGACAGCCTGCTTTCGGCCATGTTTCTGCATCAAAAATACGGCTGGCCGGTGACGGGTATTTATTGTCAATATACGCGGATATGGTATGCCGGCCCGGTAGCGGCATTTCGGGAAAAACTCTTTTCCGGAAAATATATCGCGGTTGATCTGGACATTTACCACCCGGGCGTACCCGGTCTCGGTCACCACATTATTTCGATGACGGGCGACGAGGACTTGCCCGGTCACAGCCACTCGTTGAACCCCAACGCACTCAGAGGCTTTTCAGTCATGCGGAATTTCAGCCGGAAATACCCGCTGGCGACCATCCATTTCCTGGTATGGCTTTTTGAAGAAAGCAGCCTTTCGCCCGAAGCGGCGTCGCTCGTATGGCTGACTGATTCTGCTTTTATAAATGCGCAACATTACCGCGACAACGTAGCCGAATGGGTCAATAATTTTTGCGCATTTCCGGCTTTTTCTGAAATACTATCGAAACTGCAATCCATTGATTTTGAAGAAAATCTGCAAAAAACCATATTGGATAAAATGGTTTCCAATCCATTGTGCCGTCCGGGCCGCTCAAAATATAAATCAAAACATCTAGGGATTAACGGATTCCAGTGCCAGTTCGAAAATCCTGTTTTGCAGAACGCATCCTTGCAGGCCTTACTCGCCCTGTTGGGTGACCTGAGCGGTTGGCGGCAGTTACAATTTCCTGCATCATTTTCCGGTTTTATGGAAGGTAAAAGATATGAAACATCCGTACAGCGGATAGTCTCGACCGGCCTGACTTTTGGCGAATGGCTGGAGAAAGAAGCAGTATTTTCTTATGCCTTTACTTTCAAAACCCGTCTTAATTATACGGTTCTACAATAAAAAAACCGTCGGTTCCCTTGGCCTGGTATAGCGGCATCAGGATCAGACCGTCTTCAGGCGAAAGTACCGGGCCGGTGGCATCGTCGGCCAGGTGTTCTCCTTTTTTGATCGGCTGGAAATTAAGATAACCGGGACGCATCCGGAAAGCGTCGCCGGGGCGGATATGGTGGACATGACGCAGTCGGGTCACCTTCGGCAGCCGGGCGCTGTATTGATCCAGAACGGCATCGTTCCGGCTGATCAGGTCGTCTGGGTCGATACAGCCGGAGACCCGCAGACAATTCATAATGGCAGATACGGAGCGGCTGACAGATAAGGGGTCGTCGTGGCTGCCGGCCTCAAAAGCAGCGGCGACGGTGCGTTTCGGGAGGCCGGATATTTCAAAATGGCCATCGGTGGCAAAGCGAAGCAGCGTACCTGAAATGCCTTCAAACAGGTCGAGAATAACCGGTGCATGGAGCCCTTTGGCAAGGCGTAGGCTTCTTGCGTCGTCGGTCGGGATACAAAAAACACCACCATCGGCCGATGTGGTGTGCAGATCGAGCATGACAAGCGTCTCCGGTTTTATGTTCACGATCTCCCTGTGTATGGCGTCAATTAATTCGGCCATTTCGATATCCTCTGCCCGCAATTCGGTCCTGGGGATATGCTGAATCCGGTTAATGTTTTCCCGGGTCCATTGCCGGTTGAGGTCTTTTTCCAAAAAACGGAGGCGGGCGTGGTATGCCTGCAGGTTTCCGAGCAAACCAACGATGGTTCCGTTAAAAACGAAACCTGGATTGTCTTCATATTCGCGGGCCAGTAATTGAAAGACCTCCTCCAGAGCCCGGACGCCCGCGTGTTCATTGCCATGGATGGCGCCGAAGGCGATTACGAGTGCGCCATCGCGAAAGCCGCCGAATCTGCCGATGATACGATCCATCTGATCAAAACTAAAAAAGGCCCCCAAAGTAGTAAACCCTGGAAGCCTTTTTAAATTTTTTATGACTATTTATTTTGGCCCTTCATCGCCCTGATCCTGGCCATATCCTCCGCGCTCCTGCCACGCCTTTTGGCGTACTTTCCGGGTTAAGAGCCAGTTACTTTGGGGGCTCAGCAGAGCCGGCTTCCGCAACTGCTTTTGGCTTGCGGCCCGGCTTCTTGCGCTCGGCGGGTGCTGTTGCAACTACCGCTTTGGGTTTGCGACCCGGTTTCTTCTGCTCAGCGGCCGCGGTTTCAACCATTGCTTTTGGCTTGCGGCCCGGCTTCTTGCGCTCGGCGGGTGCTGTTGCAACAACCGCTTTGGGTTTGCGACCCGGTTTCTTCTGCTCAGCGGCCGCGGTTTCAACCATTGCTTTCGGTTTGCGGCCCGGCTTCTTGCGCTCGGCGGGTGCTGTTGCAACAACCGCTTTGGGCTTGCGACCCGGTTTCTTCTGCTCAGCGGCCGCGATTTCAACCATTGCTTTCGGTTTGCGGCCCGGCTTCTTGCGCTCGGCAGAGGCTGCTGCAACAACCGCTTTCGGCTTGCGACCCGGTTTCTTCTGCTCAGCGGCCGCGTTTTCAACCATTGCTTTTGGTTTGCGGCCCGGCTTCTTGCGCTCGGCAGGTGCTGTTGCAACAACCGCTTTCGGTTTGCGACCCGGTTTCTTGCGCTCGGCAGGTGCTGTTGCAACAACCGCTTTCGGTTTGCGACCCGGTTTCTTCTGCTCAGCGGCCGCGGCTTCAACAACCGCTTTCGGTTTGCGGCCCGGCCTCTTGCGTTCTGCAGGGGCTGCTTCAGCAGCTTGTGTGCGTGAAGCATCCATTTCTGCTTTGGTGCGGCGCTTGCGCCTGGTCGTCGCAGGTGCCACTGACGGTGCGGGTGTGGTGGTTACGGCGGCAGCAGCGCGTTTTGCCATTCGGGCTTCACGGATTTTGGCCATGTGCTCGGGGCTCATACCACGGCGCCTGGTCGCGGCTCCTGTTGAGGCCTTTTCAGCAGCCGGCTGGGAACGCGACGCTTCCATTTCGGCTTTTGTACGGCGCTTGCGCCTGCCGGTCGCCGGCGCCTCGCCGGAAGCCGCTTTGGGCTTTGGTCCGGGCTTTTTACGTTCGCCGGACGCTGCGGAAGCCCTGGCTGCACCAGCCCGCCTGCCGCGTTTTTTGGGAGCAGGTGGGGCAGAAATGATGGCCGGCTCGAGGGTGCTTGATTCTTCGCTCAACGCCTTGCCTTTCGAAACCATGCGAATATGCGCGACATGATGTTTGCCATGCCAGGCATAGAGCGCAATAGCTTCCGGAAGCGGAATAATGCGTTGCATTTCAGGATGGAAATAGCCGCGCTCGAGGGCCTCATCCGGGAGCGATTCCAGAAACATGACCCAGCGGCGATGCAGGGGCGTCAATATTTTGAGCGATAATTTTACGGGAGCATGTTTGCTGTCATCCGTTTCGGCCCAATCCGCTTCCTCGTAAGGCTTTATGATCGGGGCCTGTTCCGTGACTGCCAGTTTCATACGAACATATGCGTTCATATGGCTGTCTGCCAAATGGTGCACAACCTGCCGGGGCGTCCAGCCACCTTTTCTGTAAGGAACATCCAATTGCCCGCTTTTTAATTTTTTAAGCGCCTTTTTTAATTCTTTAGGCAGCTGGGCAATTGCTTTGATATTTCTTCTAATTTCATCAATTGAATATGATTTGCCATATTCGAATCGGCCAATTGGGTATCGTTGTCTGTCCTGCGATTTCATTGTGTAATATTATTGTGGTATTTTATTGTAAAAACTGAATTCTTTATTGGCAGTGTGTTACAGGCATTATGAACATAACACAGAGGGGCATAATTTGGGGTTACATATTTTGAACCGGATTGTCTTTCCAGCGCCATAAATAACGGCATGCAACTGTTCTGTATGGGCGCCAGGGTTCAGCTAGTTCGATCATTTTATTTTTTAACTGCCTGTCGTTTTTATCCATTTCGAACAGACGGATCATGGCCTGCTGAATGCCCAAATCATCGACAGGAAACACGTCAGGCCGGCCAATTGTAAACATCAGGATCATCTGTGCCGTCCATTTGCCAACACCTTTAATATTAGTCAGGAAAGCAATGATCTCGTCATCGCTCATGACATCCCAGGCGTGGGTTTCAAGGTTGTATTCCCGGGAAAAAGCGGCTACATTTTGAAGATAGGCGGCCTTTTGCAAAGACAAACCGGCCCCGCGTAATTGTTCAATTGGAAGAGAGGTGAGCTGATCGGGATGCGGATAATTATCCGGGAACAAAGCGCGGAAACGATTAAAGATTACATTGGCAACTTTTACGCTGAGCTGTTGTGAAACAATTGATTCCAGTAAATCGAAATAAACATTTCCGGAAGGTGTAAAGTCAGGGACTGCAACAAATTCGCTGATAAACCTGAATTTATCATCTTTTTTCAAATGATTCAAAGCCAGCTCGAAATTCATGCGCCAAGGTAAAATGAATTGCTTTATTAAAACAAAGCAATTTAATAGTATTTTTATAATAATTGTTTCGGCGTCTTGAGTTATTTAACGCATAATCCTGAATTTATTATTTATTCGGGCGCCGCATTTTACCGTTGGCTGAAATTTCATGCAGTACCGCGGGAGCAAAACATCTTTTGTTACTCTTGTCCAAAACAAATAATATTGCCCTGCCGGAAAACACAACAACCGCCCGGCAGCAGGCAATATGGGATTTCAAAAAGTAAATACAATTGACGGTAAGAACGAAATGCTCCATTTCGTTCGGCATCTTCTCGACGATGTGCAGGCTTTTGAGTATATGCTGGAGCACGACTGGTTCGAAACCAATATTACGCGAATCGGAGCAGAACAGGAAATGTGTCTCGTGCACAACAAAACTTTCAAACCGGCGACAATCAATATGGAGGTGCTGGAAAAACTCGGCGACAAGCCCTGGTGTGTTACCGAACTCGCCAAATTCAACCTCGAGACCAATCTTAGCCCGCGTGAATTCACCGGTGATTGCCTGAGTCAGCTGGAAGCCGAGAATATCCGATATTTAAAAGAAATTCAAGCCGTTCTGGATGACTTCGATGCGAGCATAATCCTTTGCGGTATTTTACCGACTTTGCGGAAACACGACCTGGAGATGCACAATCTCACGCCTAAAGACCGCTATTATGCGCTTATGGCGGCGATTCAGAAACACCTGCTCGGCACCTCGTTCGAACTGCGCGTGGAAGGCGTGGATGAACTCCTGGTAAAACATGATTCGCCCTTGCTCGAAGCCTGCAACACCAGTTTCCAGGTGCATCTGCAAGTGTCGCCCAAGGATTTTGTGCGCATGTACAATATTGCACAAACACTGGCAGGACCGGTGACGGCCATTGCCGCCAATTCGCCGCTGGTATTCGGCCGCCGCCTCTGGCATGAAACTCGGATCGCACTCTTCCAGCAAAGCCTCGATACGCGCACCACAAGCGATCATATGCGCGAACGCCTGCCCCGCGTCAATTTCGGATCGGACTGGCTGCGCGGCGACATTACCGAAATCTATAAAGAAGACATCAGCCGTTTTCGTGTTCTGCTGGCGGGTAATATAGAAGAGCATTCCATTCAAATGGTGCAGGACGGCAAAACCCCCAAACTGCGGGCGCTTCAGATCCACAACTCAACGGTCTATCGCTGGAACCGGCCATGCTACGGCATTTCGCCAAATGGCAAACCGCACCTGCGCATCGAAAACCGCGTCATGCCCTCCGGCCCCACTTCAGTAGATGAGGTTGCCAACGCCGCCTTCTGGCTCGGCTGTATGGTAGCCATGGGCCAGCAGCACGACGATATTACCAAACATATTGATTTCGTGGACACCCGCGACAATTTTCTCAAAGCCGCCAAATTCGGGATCGACACAACCTTTTCCTGGCTTAAAGACAAGAAGGTGCCAGTCACCGAACTCATCATCAAGGAATTGATTCCAATGGCCAGGGAGGGACTGAAACAGCGCAAAGTGAAACAAGCGGACATCAGCAAATACCTGGATATCATCGAAGCCCGCGCAAAAGACCATAAAACGGGCGCCCGCTGGATGTTGAGAGCCTTCACTGCCATGAAAAAAGAAGTCACCAATGACGAAGCCGTCACCGCTGTAACCGCCGCTATCGTGAAAAATCAAAAAGACAACAAGCCGGTACATACCTGGCTGGAACCCACCACCGCCGATCTCGAAGACTGGCGGCCCTCCAAAATAAAGGTGGAAGAATTTATGTCCACCGACCTGTTTACGGTTCAAAAAGACGATCTTATCGAGCTGGTTGCCGAGATCATGAACTGGCGGCGTATTCGATACATGCCGGTAGAAAACAATAAAGGCGAACTGGTGGGACTAATTTCGAGCCGGATGTTGTTGCGCCATTTTGCGCGCCACAACGAATTGACAGAAAACCTGGCCAGCACGGTAAAAGATATCATGGTTGAAAAACCGATCACCGTGACGCCAGAGACGACCATTATGGAGGCCATGAATAAAATGCGTGATCTAAAGATCGGCTGCCTGCCGGTCGTAAAAGGGAAAGAACTTGTCGGAATAATTACCGAAATGGATTTCCTGCGTATTACAAGTCGTTTGATGGAAAGGCTTGAAAAATAGTATTTCAATTCTTTTTATTCCATTATTTGAAGAATTCAGAACCGCCGGGCAAGTCTGTCCGGCGGTTTTTTGCTTTGAAAACTTTTGTTATTAAATCAAGACAACCGAATACGGAAAAAGGCTACCAATAAAAAATCAATCACCAAATACATCTTCCCATGATTCACAAAACTATCCTCTTAACCGGCTTCCTGTTTATAGCCGGTTTCTTGTCGGCCCAACAATTTTCCCTTGGCGTTCGGGCAGGTTACACACTCGCCAATTTTGACATTAATAACACAAACGCTCCTGGCATCTTTTTTAATCCCGATAAAAAGCGATCCATAGGAGGTTTACATATCGGTCTGGAAAGCCGTTGGAAACTCGACGAACACTGGGCGGTGCAGGCGGGCCTGCAATACAACCAGAAAGGTTATCAATCTGAACTTTCCTGGCCTTCAGGCCCCGCAAACGCCCGAAATATCTTTCACTACCTGAACATTCCTGTTGTCGGCAACTATCTGATATGGAAGGGATTGTCATTACAGGCCGGTCTGGAAGCAGGCATGCTCATCGATTCGCGCATTAAATCCGGCGGCGAAAACATCAGCAACAAGGACCTGGACATTTACAGCAACCTCGATTTGGGTTTCATTGCAGGCCTGGAATACAGTATAGGAAAATCTTTTTTCCTTGGAGCCCGTCACAGTTGGGGCGTTGTTAACGTCTTCAGCAATACAGACTTCACAGACGATGCGGGAAATCCGCTCAACATAAGCGCCCACAACCGGGCGCTTCAGTTTTCTGCAGGTTACCGCTACGCATTTGGGAATTAGGGTGTGCATCAAACAAGAACAGCCCCGTACCCAAAGGGCGTGGAGCTGTCTTCTTCTCAAAAACCGATATCTTTCAGAAACACCAGCCGTTGGCTTTCAATATAAATCCCGCAATCGAACGGCGTTTCTCTTTAATATTGACGGGCGGATATTTTGTAAAGCGTTTCAGGCCCATCAGGAATGTTTTCAGCAAATCGCCTTCGGCGAAGGATACCAGCGCATCGGTGGCGTTTTTGTTGATACGAGCGCTTGCGTCGTGAAAAAATACCTGCAGCATATCGTCATATAATTCCTGGGGCTGCTCTTTTTGCATGCCTTTGAGTTTTTGCACGCGCAGCAACATGGATTCTGCGAGGTACAGATCAATCATCATATCCGCGCAATTCATCAGGATTTCCTGTTCTTCCTTGAGGTTCAGTTTGCCATCCATCTGCATTTTTGCAGCGGCGCCAGCAGTCATCAGTATGATCTTGCGAAAATCGGCAACAGCCCTGTATTCTTCCGCATAATCGCCTTCCGGTTTATCGAAGGAAGGCATGGAAGCCAGTTCTTTCTGTACCGCCCAGGCCGGGCTGACGATGTCCAGCTGGCCTTTCAGGGCGCGTTTGAACAACTGGTCAACCATCAGCATGCGGTTGATCTCGTTTGTGCCTTCATAGATACGGTTGATCCGGCTGTCGCGGTAGGCGCGCGCGGCCGGGTACTCCTCGCTGAAACCGATACCGCCGTGTATCTGAACGTTTTCGTCCACGCAAAAGTCAGTCGTTTCCGAACCTGCAATTTTCAGGATGGAGCATTCGATGGCGTATTCTTCCGCTGCTTCGAGGGTGGCCTGGCCGAATGTTTTGCCTTCCGCTTCGGCTGCCGCTTTTTTGTCCTGCATCAATTGCGAGGTGCGGTAACCGGCGCTTTCAGCGGCGAAATTGCGGATTGCCATTTCAGCCAGTTTGTACTTGATAGCGCCGAAAGAACCGATCGGTTTTCCGAACTGGATCCGTTCATTGGCATAACCGGCAGCCATATTGATCACTTCCCTGTTGCCTCCGATACACATCACACCCAGTTTGTAGCGGCCGATATTCAGGGCATTGAAGGCGATCAGGTGGCCTTTGCCAATTTCACCCAATACGTTTTCGGCGGGTACTTTTACGTTTTCAAAAAACACCTGGCGGGTCGACGAACCTTTGATACCCAGTTTGTCTTCCTCTTCCCCCAAAGTGATACCCGGGGTGTTTCGCTCTAAAATGAAGCCGGTAAACTTGTCGCCGTCGATTTTGGCAAAAACGATAAAGAGATCGGCAAAGCCGGCGTTGGTGATCCACATTTTCTGGCCGTTGATCACGTAATGGCTGCCGTCGGCACTCAGGTCGGCGCGGGTTTTGGCATTCAATGCATCGGAGCCGCTGCCGGGCTCGGTGAGGCAATAAGCGGCTTTTAATTCGCCGGAAATCAGGCGTGGCAGATACTTTTCCTTTTGCGCTTCCGTACCGAAATAGAGGATTGGAAGCATCCCGATACCCGTATGGGCTGCGATAGAGGTTGAAAACGAGCCGCAAGGCCCCAGCATATCGGAAATAACGGTATTGGTATTCGTATCCAGTTCCGTGCCCCCGTACTGTGCAGGCATGTGCGCGCCCAGCAAGCCCAGTTCACCGGCTTTTTCCAGAAGTGCCACCGACAAACCGGGTTCCTGTTTTTCTATCCGCGGACGGTTGGGAGCGATCTCGTTTTTCAGGAAATCTTCGGCCATTTGCTTGACCATCAACTGCTCTTCGTTGAGTTCTTCCGGAATAAAGGTATCTTCAGGGCCGCTTTCCCGAATCAGGAACTCTCCTCCTTTCAGTACATCGGTTTTGACAAGTGTATCTTCCATTATTGTTGTGCTTGGATAGTGAGACAAAAATGCAATATAGCGAATTTTCGCTACAAAGGTAGTGGCGTATTTTTTATTTGTCAAGGCATTTTATGGAATTTTTAAATGATTTTCATCAGGTTGATTATCCTCTCCCATAAAATGTATCCATAAACACCGTTCACCCATGCTTACTTTCCGTAAAACGATCCTTTTCGCCGCCTCTTCGGTCGTCCTGTTTTTATGCATCCCCGCATGCAATCGCAATCAGCCGCCCACTTTCACGGACGCTGAAGTCCGGGAACAATCCGCTGCTGCTCCACAAAACGAAAGCCCCGTGCAGCCAGGCCAGGGTAAAACGGACTCCGAAACGGATATTTTTTCGTCGCTGGCTGCCAAACCCGGGGCAATGGATTCGATCAAACGGTTTGTCAGGACAGCAGAAATGCGCTTCCGGGTAAAAAACGTGGCGAATGCGACGCTGCACATCGAAGATATTGCCGCGAAACAGGGTGGTTTCGTTGTTAAAAGCGAACTGAGCACGACAATTGAAAACCGGCAAATTCAGGCGATGAATAAAGATTCCGCACTGGAGACCACAGCCTTCAGCGTACACAATTCTTTGATTATCAGAGTTCCATACAAACAACTGGATACCACCCTTCGATCGATCGGACGGTTATGCGAATTTCTTGATTACCGACGCATCAACGCCGAGGATGTAAAACTTCAGCTGCTGGAACAGGAGCTCGAACGCATCCGGCAAAGCGGTTACCGCCAGGAACTGGAATCGATGCCGGCAGCTCCGGCCAAACCCGCCGTTGCGGCAGATAATGCCGAGCGCAAGCTGCGGAGTCGCACGGCATCCGACCAGGCGAGCATAGAGACGATGAAACTCGAAGATGCGATCAGGTTCAGTACCATCCGGCTGGAGGTTTATCAAGCGCCTCTGCTGAACCGGGCCATGGTAGCCAATACAGATTACGAACCGGTAAAACGCTCCATTCTCGGCCGTTCGATAGAAGCACTGCGCAGTGGCGGCGACATCCTGGAGGCCCTGTTTCTCGGGATAATTAACCTCTGGGGTTTGATATTGATCGGTGTGGCGCTCTTCCTGCTTTGGAGAAGGTTCGGCAAAAAAGGAAAATAGAGCGGTCGCAAATCATATCAGGCACAGCTTTTGTCTATACCTTTGTGGAGCTTTCGGCAAAAAAATCCAATCGAACATTCCACAGATCAAACTGTTTATTTAGATTTGACGCCTGAAAACAAGGGCAGGCACTCCTGTCCGTTTTTATTTGAAAATCAACGAATTAAGCAGCAGAAAAATCGTGGCGAAGCGAAACTTGTAGGGCAATGGCAATTTATTCTATTCGGGATCTGGAAAAACTAACGGGCATCAAAGCCCATACCATCCGCATTTGGGAACAGCGGTACGGATTGGTAGTGCCGGCCCGCACGGAAACCAATATCCGGTATTATACCGACGAGAATTTGCGCCTGCTGTTCAATATTGCCCTGCTCAACCGTCACGGTTACAAAATAAGTAAACTGGCGAAAATGACCCCGGAAGAAATAGCCGGGCGCGTGGCTGATATTTCGGAAAACTACAGCAATCAAAATACGCAAATTGACGCTCTTACCCTCGCCATGATCGACCTTGACGAGACGACGTTCGATCGCATTTTTTCCACCTATGCCCAGGAAAACGGTTTTGAACGCACAATGGTCGAGCTGGTGTACCCGTTTCTTGATAAACTCAATGTGTTGTGGCTCACCAACAGCGTAAGTCCTGCCCACGAAAAATTTATCGGTCACCTGATCCGCAGAAAACTGATTGCAGCCATAGATAAGGAACCGGTGGATGCTGCGCGCGATGCGGCGACTTTTTTGCTTTACCTGCCGGAAGACGAATCGCAGGAACTCACCCTTCTGTTTATGCATTATTTGCTGCGCAGCCGCCAGCAACGGGTGATCTATCTCGGTTATCGCATTTCACTTAACGATCTGGAAGACGCCTGCCAGCCGCTGCACCCCGATTATGTATTCACGATCATACAGGAACCCATACCACGGCAGCCTATTCAGGCATACCTGGATGCAGCAGCACGGATCGTTTACCCCTCGCAACTTTTGCTGACCGGAGCCCAATTGTTCATAAACCAGGTGAAGCTTCCTTCCAATACGCGCTTGCTTACAGGGTTACAGGATACGATACAATTTCTTGACAGCCTGCATTTTAAAGAATTAAACGGCAGAACCACGGCAGTAGGGGACCTGCGTTCATCTGCAGGGAGTGCGCTGTAACCCTTCCCTTTTCAGTTCTTTTTGAGGTTAAGCACCCGTTTCTCGTCTACTTTATCCTGCAGTTCATGCAGTCTTGCCAGCATGGTCTTCTCCGCAGATTCCTGATTGCGTATCTTTTCAAACCACTTTAATGCCAGCGGTCCTTCCTTGGCCTGAACAGCCATCAGGGCGCATATGGAAAAAATAGCGTCGTCGAGACCACGCAGGAGCATGTGCCCGTCGCGCAAGGCCGGGAGGTCCTTGAAGGCCAGAAAGCCGGGTGTCTTTCCAAGTTCGCCGCTTTTGGTAAATACATATTGAATATCTACCTTGATGGAATCCGGCTTGTTATCGTAAAGTCCCCAAACCACAAGGTCGGCCTGGCAATCACGTCCAATGCGGGAGGCCGAAAATTTGTCCGGAGGATTTTTTTCCGAATCGTACGTATTCAGCACCTCAATGGCAACGGGGAATTTATTGCTACCGGACAACTCCCGTATGCGGGATTGGATGGTTAATTCGGGTTTGGCGACCGACGATGTAAGGCTTTGAAACGGAAGAATGATGACCCGCAGACCCGGATCGTTAAAGTTCGGGCAAGTGACGGCCTCCTGTTTTGGCGTTTCGCCAGCCCTGCGAGCGCCTTTTCGTGAAAACCAGATACCTGCAAGGAGTCCGAGGATCAGGACGGCTGCTCCTCCAACGAACCACACCAGGCGGTTGGTGCCGGATGACGAGGGAGCGGGTGAAGACACACGCTGCTGAAGCGCGCGGCCGGAAGCCAGATCATCCAGTGCGGAAAACAAGGCGTCGTTTACCTGGCTGTACTGCCGCTGTGCTTCCTGAAAAGAAAGGATGCCTTTTATTTCCTGTTGCCGGGCCGCATTGAAGTTGGCCTCCATGACCTCCAGCGTCCTGACCATTTCGGAATAACGCGGGTCTTTTTCCAGAAAACCGCGGAGGGATTCCAGCGCTTTACCGGTATCACCTTGCCGAAGCAATGATCTGGACAAGTCGATGATTTCATTGATCTCCATTCGGGACAGATTGATTCAACGATGCAAATTGACAAAATTTCCGGCAATTTCGGGGAAGAGGATTGTTCGTAACGCCAACCTCCGGTTGGCTCACGTAACGCCAACCTCTGGTTGGCTCACGTAATGCCAACCTCTGGTTGGCGATGTATTCAACCGTAGGTTACATGTAACACCAACCTCCGGTAGCAATGTATCCAACCAGAGGTTGGTGTTACGTGAACCAACCAGAGGTTGGCGTTACGTGGGCAGTTCCCCAAGGCATTTGATCAGACTTTCCCGCCAATGAGGAATCTCCAGTCCAAAACAGGCTTTGATCTTGCCCTTGTTCAGCACGCTGAACGGCGGGCGAAGGGCAGGGGTCGGAAAATCTTTCGTTTCGATGGGAAACACGCGACAACCCATGTTTTTGATTTCAAAAATGGCCTTGGCAAAATCATACCAACTGGTAACCCCTTCATTGGAATAATGCCAAATACCTCGCAGAGCGGCTTCCTGAATTTCCTTCGCCTCTATTTTTCCAATGATTTGAAGTATCGCGGAAGCCAGGTCGGGCGCATAGGTAGGTGTTCCGATCTGATCAAAAACGACTTTTAATTCCGGGCGTTCCGCACCGAGACGCAGCATGGTTTTTACAAAATTGTTGCCAAAGGGCGAATACACCCAGGATGTGCGCACGACCATAGCCTTTGGATTGGCCTTCAGAACGGCCAGATCGCCCGCGAGCTTCGTGCGGGCATAAACGCTTTTCGGGCTGACCGGGTCATTTTCAAGAAAGGGTGTGTTTTGGCGGTTGTGATAAACGTAATCCGTCGAAAGATGAATCATTGGGATGCCGGCTTCTGCACAGGCATCCGCCAGGTTTTTCGCGCCCGTAACATTAATTTGCCGGACTTTGGCGGGTTCCGTCTCCGCTTTGTCGACGGCTGTGTAGGCAGCGCAATTGATACACCATTTCATGTCCAGGCTCCGAAGCGAACGGATGAGTTCAAACACCGATTTTCGCCGGGTGATATCGATTTCATCCAGATCCACGAAGTGGAAGCGCCAGAGAGCATACTCGTCTGCCATTTGCTGAAAACATTGTCCTACCTGCCCTTTTCCACCTGTAACAAGAATTGTCATTTACGTTTCAGTCATTAATATCGTTATCGCAAATGTACATCTTTCGACAAAAAGCGGCGGACTGGCCTACATGTCACTATCTTCGCTTGCAAAAGCCGGGCACGCGTTGTCGGACAAATTCAAAATCTTCCATATGCCTGCTATCCGGCAGAATAGATTTTTTGCAAAGGCGTTTTACTTTTGGCCGCCGGATAACATATCAAATACGCCTGATTTATTTTTGACTTGTCCCCGGTCGTTCAAATTCCGAAACACAGGTTACCTTTATACACATGAAACGCATTTTCCCACTTTTTTTCTTTGTTGCGCTGTTGGCGCAAAGTTGCAGCAGCTTCAAAAAAGGCTCTAACAGCACGGCTTCCGCCGCTTCCGCAACAACAATCCGGTCCGGGGCAACAGCCGATCGGAACCAAATGTATGCCAGCCAATTTTTCACGGCAGCCGTTCTTGAAATGGAACGCGACGGCATTCCGGCCAGCATTATTCTGGCGCAAGGCATTCTCGAAAGCGGCGCAGGAACCAGCGAACTGGCGCAAAACGCCAACAATCACTTTGGCATCAAATGCGGCAGCGGCTGGACGGGAAAGACCTATAAAAAGAAAGACGACGACAAAGACGCAAACGGAAACCTTATCGAATCGTGCTTCCGCAAATACAATAAGGTAGAAGAAAGTTTTCAGGATCACGGAGAATTCCTGCGAGACCCCAAGAAAGACTTTCGATATGGGTTTCTCTTCAAACTTGACCGTACAGACTACAAAGGCTGGGCGGAAGGCCTCGAGTCGGCGGGATATTCGACCTCCAATACCTATGCGGAAAAACTCATCGATATCATAGAGCGATACAAGTTGTACGAATACGACACGCCCGGCAGCAGCAACATCCCCGGCACGGTACCCAATGCGGAGAATCCGCGCGCCGGTGGTTCTACATCTGCCGACATTCCACTGCCCAACCCGACCAATCGCATCGGGCGCATCAACGACACCAAAGTTGTATTGGCGCGGGAAGGAGAGACCGTAACCGATGTTGCCAAAACATATCGCCTGAGCCCGAATAACGTCGTGAATTACAACGACAGAGGGTACACCCCGGCGCAGAAACTAAAGGGCAATACAAGGATATTTATCCAGCAAAAAAAAGACAAGTGGAACGGCCAGGCAAAGGAACATTTCGTAAAAGAAAACGAGACGATGTTCAGTATCTCGCAATTGTATGGTGTTCGGCTCGAAAAATTGCTGCAGCGAAATCGTCTTAATCCGGGTCAGGAACCCGCCGTAGGCGAGCGCATCCGGCTAAAAGGCAAAAGGCCATCCGGCGACAACGTGCGGCTGCGGGAAAGCGACGACCCCACCCCCAATCAGCCCGACGGACCCACCACCACCCCGCCGACACAGGGAGAACTGGTGCCCGACGACTCCGGCTACCTCGATGGGCCGGGCGGAGAGCAGCCGAAACCCGACAAGCCCGGCGAAATGAAGCCGCCGGCCGTCAGCGGCATACCGTATCCGAGCGATCCGGTGCCCAATCAGCCGAACCAGCCCGGCTCCGGGGTTACGCCAAAACCAACCACCCCGACAGCCCCGCCACCTGTTGCTGCCGACGGCTATCATATCGTAGTGAAAGGCGATACCCTGTACAGCATTGCCAGAACGTATAATACGACCGTGGCACGGGTCAAACAATTGAATAACCTGAAGGACGATACCGTTAAAATCGGGCAGACGCTGCGGATCAGGTGACACAGGCGGAGTCTTTGACAACGTTTTCACCCGTATGTTGTGCCGTAAAGATTGACGCTTGGAATATCAGAACGAACAAATACCGCCGACTCACCCCGACCTCGTTCGGCTTGAAGTCATTGCTTCCTGGCTTGACAATCGCTTCCGCATCCCTGGCACCAATATCCGCTTCGGACTCGACGGCATCATCGGGCTGGTACCTTATGCGGGCGATATGGCAGGCTTTGTCATCTCAGGGTTTCTGCTCCGCATCATGCTTCGCCACGGAGCAGGCCCGCTCCTGATGCTCCGGATGATGGGCAATTTTGCATTCGACGCTGTCATCGGGATAGTACCCGTAGCCGGCGACCTGCTCGATTTTGGCTTCAAGGCCAATCGCAGAAACGTGGATTTATTGAAAAAATATTATGCCGATGGTAAAAGGCGGCCTTCCGCAAAATCGTCGATTGCCTTGCTTGGCATGCTGTTTTTCGCCGTATTCATAGCCATGATATGGGGTATCTGGAAACTGGCGGCCCTGCTTATGGCGTGGGTATGGGGGTGGTTTTAGAGGTTGTCGGGTTTCGGGGTTACAGGGTTTCGGGGTATCGGAGATATCTGGTTAAATTATAGAGAATTTAAAAGCAGCAGTAACAACCCTGTAACCCTGAAACCCCGAAACCTTGTAACCCTGAAACCTTTTCCGCATCTTCGCTCCAGCAAAATTGTCTTTATGAAGCGCATCTGTTTTTTGGTGCCGGCACTTTTTTTTGCCGGGTTTTTATTTTCCCAGGGCACCCCTACCCTCTCGGATAGCGCCCGGGTCAGTTTGATGACCGTGGCGCCCGGCGAATTTTTATACAGCACTTTCGGCCACAGCGCCATCCGGGTATACGATGCACAAAACCGCCTGGATCGCTGCTATAACTACGGAACCTTCCAATTTGACCAGCCGAACTTCATCCTCAAATTTTGCCGCGGAAAGCTGCTTTATTTTCTCGATATAGAACCTTACCGGAGCTTCGAATACGGAAATCTGCACGATCGCAGGGGTATGCAGGAGCAACTGCTAAACCTGAATCGAGAGCAAAAACAACGACTGTTCAATCTGTTGCAGGAAAACGCCCTTGAGCAAAACCGTTATTACAAATACGATTTCTTTTACGACAACTGCGCTACCCGTATCCGCGATATCGTGAAAGAAGCCTTTTACCAGGACCTGACATTCGACAGCACGCACCTTGCACTCGGCACAACAATGCGCCAGCTGCTGCACCCCTACCTGGCCGACAAACCCTGGACAAAATTCGGGATCGACCTCGTGCTGGGCTACTCCGCAGACCGCCGGGCCCGGCCGGAAGATTTTATGTTCCTGCCCGATCATATGCACGACATGTTTGCCACTACCCGGATCAAAGGCGATATTCCCCTCGTAAAATCGGAGCGACGGATACCGGAATGGCCTTTTCCGGCCCCGCCCTTTAAAGCCGGCTTTTTCGGCAGCCCGCTGATCGTAACCTGCCTGGTGGCGCTCATCGGTCTTTTATGCATGGGCAATCCCCGAACGGAACGGATTTTTGACACAACCTTCTGGTTTGTTTTGGGCATTGCGGGGGCGATCATCGCTTTCCTATGGTTCGCCACCGACCACACGGCTACCAAGACCAACCTGAATATCCTGTGGGCATTGCCGACACACCTGTTCGTCTTCTGGCGCAATCGCCGCACAGAGGCAATGGACAATTATTTCACGGCAGCGGGTATACTCGCCGCGCTGGTACTGATTTTCTGGAAGTTTATTCCGCAGGAAATGCCGGTTGCAGCCATGCCCATCGCCGGGTTGGTGGTGGTAAAAGGTTTGTGGAGAAGGTACTGGAAGAAAGAAAAGGCGGAAGACGCCTGAGCAAACAAGCCGGCAAACCCGCAGCCGGCCGTCAACGCCACACCACCGAACTGCCGTCGGCGCCGTATTGAACTTCGAGGATATGGGGGAAATAGTCTTTCAGACTTTCGATGTGCGACACGATGTAAATTTGGCG
>JAKOXM010000708.1 GCA_029781095.1 Bacteroidota bacterium | reverse complement strand
TTTCTTCATCACTGACCGCGATAGCGTGGTTGCCGGTTACGAGCGCATTAAAAAGCAGGTGCTTGCACACCTCGGCGCCATGTTTGAACAGACGGCCGCCGAGGTGCCGGATATCGGTTTCATGACCTGGCCCGACGCGGGACCATACACGCCGCCCGGCCGGTATCTTTCCGCAGGCGACAACGCTTATGGCAAGGCGGTGTACCAGTACAACTTCTACGGCAACCGCCACAATCGCCGGGCGATGGACTGGCTGTTCATCCACGAAGCGATTCCGGGGCACCACTTTCACCGCTCCGTTCGCGAGAAAATTACTCAGGATGCCCTCGCCGATTTGTGGTTTCCCGGAGGCACCGTAGAGGGCTGGGCTACCTATGTAGAGTATTTCGGAGAAGAAATGGGTCTTTATCGCGACGACTGGGCGTGGCTCGGCAAGTGGGAATGGGACCTCGTCCGATCTGCGCGCATCGTCATCAGTGTGGGCATCCATGACCGGGGCTGGTCGAAGGCCCAGGCCCTGGCTTTCTGGAAAGCCAACATCCCGAACCAGGACGACATCGCCGAACGCGAGATCACGCGCTGCACCAACTGGCCTGCACAGGTGCTCAGCTACAAGATCGGCGCGAAAAAGATATTCGAACTAAGGGAAGTAGCGGAAAGGCGGGACGGGGCCAATTTTGATCTGAAGAAATTCCATACCTGGTTTATGTCGGCGGGGTATGTACCGCTGGAGGTGATGGGAAGGGTGATGTGAATTTTCGCCTGTCCACTACCGCACAAGGCTGTCCGAAACTGGACGTTATTTATTTTTCTTTCTTTTATAAAGATTTGAATATCAGTTAGTAGTAATTTCGGCACGGACTATGGGACTCGTACAGTATAAAACCTGATCTGTAAGTTCATCTTCCTTCCCATGCTGCACAATTACCTCCGCATCGCTCTTCGCAATCTCTGGAAAAACAAGGGCATCACCGCCATCAACATTGTGGGTTTGTCGCTGGGGCTGGCGTGTTTCACGCTTCTGCTGTTGCACGTCAATGACGAGTTTTCGTTCGACCGCTTTCACGCGCAAAAAGACCATATTTTCCGTGTGTACCGGCACTTGCAACCCATAAACGGCGAACCCGCGCGCAGCGATGTGTACATGCCTATGCCGCTGGGCCCCGCCATGCAGGCTGATTTTCCCGATCTGGTAAACTACGTGCGTTTTTGCGACTGGGGAGAATACATCGTACAGACCCCCCGGCAACAGGCAAAACGCTCTGTCCTGTACGCCGATCCGCAGGTTTTCGACGTGTTTTCTTTTCCGTTCAGGTTCGGCGATCCGCACACCGCACTTCGCGATATCAACAGTGTCGTATTGACCGAAACAAGCGCCTTGCAATTATTCGGCGAAGAAAACCCTACCGGCAAAACACTGGATATCAAGGTAACGGATCATTTCGAACCTTTTCTGGTGACGGGCGTGGCCAAAGACTTGCCTCCGAACTCGAGCATCCGTTTTGACATACTCTGCAGTTTTGAAAAACACGCCGCAACCAGACGGGGCATGAAAAACGAAAATTCATGGAACCGTTCATCCTATATCACGTTCGTGGAGTTGAAGCCGGGTTCGGGTCTTGCCGCCGATTCCGTTCGTATGCAGCAGTTTTACAACAAATATCAGCCGGATCAGGAAGCGGAATTGCGCAAACGGGGGCACTGGAAAGGTGAAGGAGCACCCATTACCTTCGCCCTGCAACCGCTGACAGCAATGCATACCGACATTTCGGTCGTTGGCGGCAGGGTAGAACCCATGAACCCCAAATACGGCTGGATATTGATGGGCCTCGCCGGACTGGTGTTACTGATCGCCTGCATTAATTTTACCACACTGGCCATCGGCCGCTCTGCCGGCAGGGCGCGCGAGATCGGTGTGCGCAAGATGATCGGAGCGTACCGGCGGCAGTTGGTGGGGCAATTCCTTGCCGAGTCGCTGCTGCTCAGCGTATTTTCCATGGTGCTGGCTATCGGGCTCGTATTTGCACTACTGCCTGCGCTCAATGAATTAACGGAGAAAAAACTTCGTTTCGACCTGGGCCTCTATCCCGGTCTGGGCTGGATGCTCGCTGGGCTCACCCTGCTGACGGGCCTTCTCGCAGGCGCCTATCCGGCAATGGTGTTATCGGGTTTTCGCCCCATGGAGGTGATCAAGAGCACCTTCCGCATTGCTGGCTCCAATATATTTACGAAAAGCCTGGTCACGTTTCAGTTCGTGCTGTCCGTGGGGTTGATCACCTGCACATTCGTGATTTTGAAGCAACTACATTTCCTGAGAACAAAAAATCCGGGCTTTGATAAGGAGAATGTCCTGATCGTCAATGCAGAAGATCTTGGATCTGACCAGGTATTTCCGCTGTTTAAATCGGCGCTCGCCCTGAGGCCCGAAATTGCCGGGGTCGCAGCATCGGAACTGAGTCTTGGCGCCGGTTCTGGCTGGAGCGTCAGTGAATTCGATTATAAAGGGCAGACAAAAAGCGTTTTTGAATACTTCATCGATCCCGATTACATTTCGGTGCTTGGCATCCCGCTGCTCGCGGGCCGCAATTTTGACCTGTCGCAGGGCAGCGATACGATGACGTCCGTTATCATCAACGAATCGATGATGCGCGATTTCGGCTGGTCGCTGAACGACGCCGTGGGCCACCCGCTCACGGGTTATTCGGAAGGGCGTCGGCAGGACCCGATCGTGATCGGTGTCGTCAGCGATTTCAACTACCTCTCGCTGCACGAAGAAGTGAAGCCAATGATGTTTCACATGTTTCACGATTACACGCCGTTTCAATATTTCGTGCGTTTGCGGGCCGGCAAGGTCTCCGAAGGGGTGGCTGCCGCCAAAACCGCCTGGGAGAGCCTCGTGCCCGGTCTACCGTTCCAATACAAGTTTCTCGACGAAAATCTGGCGCGTTTTTATGCGTCCGAAGAGCGCTGGGGCCGGATCGTGGGCTGTGCGGGCGCGCTGGCGATCGCGCTGGCCTGCCTCGGCCTGTTCGGCCTGGTTGCACTCACTGCCGCCAACCGCACCAAGGAAATCGGCATCCGAAAGGTGCTTGGCGCCTCCGTACAGGGCATTGTGGGGCTTTTATCGAGAGATTTTCTGAAACTGGTCGGACTGTCTGTCCTGATCGCTTCGCCATTGGCTTATTATGCCATGCACAAGTGGCTGAGCGGCTTTGCCTACCGCATCGAACTGAAATGGTGGATGTTTGCCGTTGCGGGTATGGTGGCTGCGGCGGTCGCATTTCTGACGCTGTTCTTCCAGAGCGTAAAAGCTGCGCTGGCGAACCCGGTCAAGTCGCTGCGAAGTGAATAGACCGGAAATTCCGGAATAAATGTGTGGTATTTTCACCACGACGACACGACGGAACACGACGTTTAAAAATTTATATATCAAACAATTACACACTGCTCCGTCGTGGTAATAAAATCCCGTATATGATTGCCATCGCTACCGAAAACGATATCCCCGCACTGCTCGTCCTCATCAACCGGGCTTATCGCGGTGAAATCTCCAAAAAGGGCTGGACGACCGAAGCGAACCTGCTGGAAGGCGACCTGCGCACCGATGCAGAAGGC
>JAKOXM010000645.1 GCA_029781095.1 Bacteroidota bacterium | reverse complement strand
GGGTGTCTTCAGGGGCACCTGGATGGCCATCAAACGCATCCTGCGCTGTCATCCCTGGAGCAAACACCCCATACACGACCCTGTGCCGAAAAGGGAAGGAGTTGGCGGGTGATCGTTGTTTCGTCATTATCGTCATTGCGTCATTCGCCATTGAGCCGAACATATTTTTATCCAGATGCTGCGGCATTTAGTCCGTTCATTTCTGGAAGACAAGTAAAAGCAGGAAGCCGGATGCAGTTATATTTGAATCTCCAAAATCACCACAATGACGAATGACGCAATGACGAATAAAATTAACCGCCGCATCGCCGTCATAGGCGCCGGCTGCTCCGGTTTAGCCGCTGTAAAAGTCCTGGCAGAAAACGGCCTGACCAACATCGTCTGTTTCGAAAAAAGCGACCAGGTGGGTGGCAACTGGGTTTATACCGCCTCGGAAAGCCACAGCAGCGTGTGCGAAACCACCCATATCATCAGCAGCAAATGGCTGTCGCATTACAGCGATTTTCCCATGCCTGCCGACTATCCGGACTACCCAAGTCACCGGCAGGTGCTCGCCTATTTTCAATCGTACGCCCAAAAGTTCGATCTGGAGCGATTTATACGATTCAACTCTGAGGTGAAAAAAGTTGAAAAGGTTGAAAATGAGCGCTGGCAGATCACCTCAGGCGATGGAACGGCAGAAATTTTTGATTATGTGCTGGTTGCAAACGGTCACCATTCGGTGCCGCGACACCCGGACTGGAAAGACGATTTTAAAGGACAGTACCTGCACTCGCATGGATTCAAGACCAACAAGGGCTTTGAAGGCAAACGCATCCTGGTGGTCGGCGCCGGCAATTCCGGTTGCGACTGCGCCGTCGAAACGAGCCGTGTCGCAGAGAGCGTGGACATCAGCGTGCGTTCGCCCCAGTACATCGTGCCCAAGTTCTTCCTCGGCAAACCGACCGATACCTTTGCTGCGGGCATGCTCTGGCTGCCGCGCCGGATACAGGATTTGCTCCACCGCATCAGCATCCGGATTCAGGTCGGGCGCTATAGTTACTATGGCCTGCCGGAACCGCATTTTCCGCCCACGCAAGCGCACCCGACCGTTAATTCCGAGATGCTGGAAAAGATCCGCCATGGCAAGGTGCACCCGCGACCCGGAATTCGCCGCGTGGAAAACCGGACAGTGTTTTTCGAAGACGGCAGTTCTGCGGAGTACGACGTCATCATAGCCGCGACGGGTTACCGCATGCAATTCCCGTTTTTTGATAAAACATTTATTGACTGGGAAGACGCTACCAACGTTCCGCTCTATCTGCGCGTATTTCATCCGGAGCATAAATCCTTGTTTTTCATCGGATTGGTGCAGCCGCAGGGCAGTGTATGGCCGCTTTCCGAAGCACAGACAAGGCTTGTCGCCCGGTTTATTACAGGACGGTATGCACTTCCGAAAAACTGGCAGCAACTGGCGGTGGAAGAAGGCGCCGACATAGAGCGGGCATTTCTGAAGAGTCCGCGACATTCGGTCGAGGTGCATTATTTGCCGTATTTACGGAAACTGGAAAAACTCGTTGTATAAAACGGACCGATCTTTTGGAATATGGAAGAAAAACGCCGCCTGCGTATTATCAGCATATTATGGGAGACCGATGACGCAGCTACGTTCACCCTCGAACCTGTAGATGGCAATACGCTGGATTATCAACCGGGCCAATACCTGTCTTTCGTATTTCAGACCAACAGCGGCGAAAAGCGCCGCGCTTATTCCTTTAGTTCCAGTCCCGGCGCGGATGCGCTCCCGGCCGTCACCGTAAAACGCGTGGTGAACGGCGAGTTTTCCAACTATTTGCTTGCGCACGCGAAGCCGGGCGATATACTGACTGCCGTCGGGCCGCACGGCCGTTTTCTGCTTCCCGATAAAATGCCGGAAACGATTTTTTATATCGTCGCCGGCAGTGGCATCACGCCGGTATTCAGCCACCTGAAAGCACTTCTTGCAACGAAGGATACGACCATGCCCCGCATCATTTTGTACTATGCAAACCGCGATAGTCAAAATACCATTTTCAAGGCTTGGATCGATCGCTGGATGACCGATTTTCCGGATCGTTTCGAATGTCTGTATTTTTTCAGCCGCGAAAAAAACGCCGATCATGCACTCTTTCGCCACCTCGGCAACGGATTGCTGGAAGAATTGCTGGAGCAGCATTTTGCCGGAAAGATTAAGAGGAATACCCGTCAAAACACCCTGTTTTACCTATGCGCACCCAAGGCGATCATGCGCACGGCAGAGATGACGCTCCGCTTGCTCGACTTCCCGGAAGAAGCCATCCGGAAAGAAATATTCGTGCCTGAATGGAACCTGCCGGCCAGGCCAACAGATCGCACTAAAATCCACAGCATTGTAGTTCACGGAAAGAATGAACGCATTGAATTCCAGACGTTTGAAGGTGAGACCATTCTAAATGCCGCCCTCCGGCACGGTATCCCGCTACCCTACTCCTGCAAGAGCGGCGTCTGTTTTTCATGCCTTGCCAAATGCAAACGCGGTGAGGTAGATGTGGTGTTTTCGGACATGACCAACCGGGAAGGGCCGGGCCAAATGATCAACACCTGCATCGGGTACGCCGTGACGGAACGGGTTGAACTGGAATATGAGTAGCAGCGGCTACAGGCTGTTCTACTGCCATTTCAAGGTCCCGACCATCCGGTCGATATCCTTTTTCATAAACCGGATGACCGGCGCCAGGGAATCGGGCCGCGTCCGGGTATTGAAGTACAGTGCACCCCGGAAAAAATTGTGCGTGGAATCCGTTACGAAAAACTGATAGGAGGAAGCGGCCGGCCCCTCCACGTCGAACACCACTCCGTAGACCTTGTCCTCCGGGCGATGCACCGGAATTTCGTCTATATACGTGGCTTTTATGTTATGCTTGTTGGTCATTGCAAATGCGTCCGATACCAGTTCATCAAAGTCCTTGCGGCTATGTATCGGGTAGTAACTACAAAAAATCTGGGCATTCAGTTGCGGTACCGTGAGGTTGAACCAGCATTCGTCCTTTGGTTTTTCGTCAAAGAAGGCGGTGTCTTTTTCAATCAGCGCGTAAGACGGCATGTCAAACGTAAAATGGCAGTAGCTCGCATCAAAAGGCTTATATGCTTTTTCCGGATAGATGACACGGGGATAGGCACGGGGCTTCGGCACAGGCGTATGCTCCTCGCACC
>JAKOXM010000619.1 GCA_029781095.1 Bacteroidota bacterium | reverse complement strand
GCCTTGATATCGTTCACCGCGAGTATTTCGGCCAGGTCTTCCGCTGTTTTGCGGTTTTGGACGTAAATAATGCCCGATTCATTGCGAAACTCTTCTTTGATCAGTTGAATGATCTGCTTGATCGTCTGATCCTTTTTGACCTTCGGGCGGATCTCGTAAAACAGGTTATCCCGGTTGAAAGACGAGATAAACGTGTTCTCGGCCGTCATGTCGAGGTTTTTCAGAATGTCCAGTTGCACTTTTGGCGTCGCGGTCGCCGTAAGCGCCATAATCGGCACATTTCGCGCTACTGCGTCGAGCATGACGCGGATGCGGCGGTATTCAGGGCGAAAATCGTGACCCCATTCAGAAATACAGTGCGCCTCGTCAACTCCGACGAACGAGATATTGCAGTTCTGGAAAAATTCAATATTCTCTTCTTTGGTAAGCGTTTCGGGTGCTACGTACAGCAATTTTGTTTTGCCGTCGGTAATATCCTGCTTCACCTTTTTCATTTGAGCCTTGGTGAGCGAAGAGTTGAGAAAGTGGGCCACCTCGTCTTCATCGGAGTAACCGCGGATACTGTCCACCTGATTTTTCATCAGGGCGATGAGCGGGCTGATAATAATCGCGGTGCCCGGCAACATCAGGGCGGGCAGCTGGTAGCAAAGACTTTTGCCGCCGCCCGTAGGCATGATAACGAAAGTATCTTTTTTATCTAAAAGGCTTTGAATGATCGCGCGTTGGTCGGCCTTAAAAGCGTCAAAACCAAAGTATTTCTGGAGACTTTCCTGGAGAAAATCCTGTTCGGTGGCAATTGCTGACATCTTGAGTTCGATTAATTTTTATCACCAGGCGGTAAACCCTGTGTCCTAAATATTATTAGTTAAAACCGTTCCCTGCCGGCTTTCAGACGGGGAACAAAATTTAGCCGATGAAATTAATAATTTTTGAAAGAAACAAGCAACAAGAGGCGGAACTTTTGGACTAAAAACATTTAGTATTCCCCCAACGTCGCTTGCTTTGCACCCCGGGACTATGGAATAACTTTTTCAAGTCGTTCTGTGGTCCGAAAGGCGGGCTTTTTGAAAAAGCCGCCAAAGATACAAAAAAAAATATTGAAACCCGTGCAAGTTTTTTGCGATAAATTTTCAAACAAAATTCAAATGTTCCGCCGAATATTTGGCCGAAGCCAAACGTTATCTCGGAATTCAGAATAAAAATTGGACTTGAAAAGTTTTGGACGCTAAAATTGATATCCTCTCCACCGCCCGCCAAACCATTCGTATCGAAGCCGAAACGCTGCTGAATCTGGCCGAAAGTCTGGACGACACCACCGATTTCCTGACCTGCGTGGAAGCGATTGCCGCTTCGCCGGGCCGCCTCGTGATTACCGGTATCGGCAAGAGCGCCATCGTGGCACAAAAGATCGCCGCAACGCTCAATTCAACCGGCACGCCGGCCCTTTTCCTGCACGCCGCCGACGCCATCCACGGCGACCTCGGCATGATCCGCCCGTACGACCTCGTGCTCTGCCTTTCAAAAAGCGGCGAAACATCCGAGATCAAAGTGCTGGTGCCACTGGTCAAAAACTTTGGCAACCCCGTCATCGCCATGACGGCCAACAGGGAAAGTACCCTCGCCCGCCAGGCCGATTATGTGCTTTGGACGCCCATAGATCAGGAAGCCGACCCCAATAACCTGGCTCCCACTTCCAGCACAACGGCTCAAATGGCCCTTGGCGATGCCCTGGCGGTGGCACTGCTGGCGTATAAAGGTTTTTCTTCCGGCGATTTCGCCAAATTCCACCCCGGCGGCGCGCTGGGCAAACAACTCTATCTGCGTGTACGCGACCTCTATCCACAGCACGGCTGCCCGATCGTCGGCCCGGACGCCGTCCTCCACGAGATCATACACGAAATCTCGTCAAAACGCCTCGGGGCCACGGCAGTGCTGGATGATTCGGACAAATTGCTGGGTATTGTGACCGACGGCGACCTGCGGCGGATGCTGCAGCGCGGCGGCGATTTTTCAGGCGTTTGCGCCCGCGATATTCTGTCCGCAAAACCAAAATGCATCGATCCCGGGGCCATGGCGGTCGATGCGCTCGCGTTGATGCGGCAACATTCCATTACACAACTCGTCGTAATGGACGGAGAAAAGTATCTTGGAATGGTGCATCTGCACGATCTCATCCGGGAGGGGCTGGTTTAAGCGACCCGTGTAAGGGCCGGATAAACGCAATTTCCCGTTCCAAAAAGTCAATACCGGAAAGGTGCAGACCAACATCGATTCCCAGCCATTTCATGAGCAGCATGCAATCTTGGTATGATTCCCCGGCTTGTGCAGTGGAGATTTTATCCTTTTCAAAGCAGACCGGGTCGTGGTGAGCGATGCGGTTCCGCAGGGTGTTTATTTTTTTGAGCATCTCGCAAACATCACGCTGGCCGACGCCCGAGGGGCGAAAAGGGAAGATTTTTAACAGAGTGGAACCTGCCGCCCGGAATTCTTTCGGGCCGAAAGCGGCTTTCCAGAAACCCAGTCCGAGTTTGGCAACGAGGCGATCGTGCGAATAGTCGTTGCCCAAATCACCGTACAATTCGAGCACATTGCGTCGTGACTTTTCACAATCCTTAAGCGACAAATAGCCGCCGGGGTTGCACTGGTCGCGGAGCCAGTCGGTACCGAAGCACTCGGTATAGTGCCTGTCAATCGCGTTGCGCAATGCCACCTCGAAAACGCTCAACACGCCCCAAAGGCTTGCTGAAAGCCGTATATTGGCTTTATATAATACGATGGCTTTGCCTTTACGCCTGTTGCAGGCGGTCAAATAACGCTCCAGCCGGGCTTTTGAAACAGCCCGTGCAAATTCCTCAAATTGGCTGGCCAGTTTGCGTTCAGTCACGGAGCAAAGGTTGTTAAAACCTGCAATTTTCTCTATCTTTGTAATGGAATTCCCGGTTGTCGCTGCCCATTCCGGGTATGCTTCCGGGTATAGCGATGTACACGATGCCCCAAAATACATCCCGGCCGCAGGCGATCTTTCGCCTGCGGTATTTTTATGCGTTTCAATTACCCGAATTTCCCATAAATTCCTGCCAGATCAAAGCGGTTAGAAACCCATGCACAGAATCATATACAACCTGTTGATGCGCTCCCTGAGTCGTCGCCTCGGCGACGCCTCCAACATCATTATCACGCCCTACCGCGTCGCCAGGGAATTCCTGATATTCAAGGCCGATCTCTGGTACTGGACAAAAAGCGCCTTTTTCGTGGGCTTCGGGGTTCTATCGGCCGGACTCGGGCTGAAAGGCTTCCTCCTCCCCAATCACTTCATCGACGGCGGCGTCACCGGTATTTCGCTGATTGTCAATTCAGTTACCGGGTTATCCCTGTCCATCTTGTTGCTGCTGATCAATCTGCCCTTTATCGCGCTTGGATTTACACAGATCGGACGGTCGTTTGCGATCAAAAGCATTCTGGCCATTTCGGGGCTGGCGATTGCAGTAGCGGTAATACAGTACCCGGTAATCACCTCCGACAAACTGCTTGTAGCGACATTCGGCGGCTTTTTCCTCGGAGCAGGAATCGGGCTCGCCGTACGGGGCGGAGCAGTGATCGACGGTACGGAAGTGCTGGCCATTTACGTCAGCAAAAAGACCGGCCTAACTATTGGCGACGTCATTCTCGTTTTCAACCTGTTCATTTTTTCCACGGCGGCCTATATTTTCTCGCTGGAATCGGCGCTGTATTCCATGCTGACCTACATTTCCGCATCCAAAACCGTTGATTTTATTGTGGAAGGCATTGAAGAGTACATAGGCGTTACCATTATTTCGATTCACCACGACGAAGTCAGGACCATGATCTCGGAAAAATTGAGACGGGGCGTCACCGTATACAGCGGCAAACGCGGATACGGGAAAAGAGGCGACAAGCCCGATCAAAGCGATATTATTTTTACCGTGGTAACGCGCCTCGAAATAGCAAAACTGAACGCTGAAGTAGACAAAATCGATCCGAACGCTTTTGTATTCATGACCAATGTACTCGACGCCCGGGGCGGCATGGTCAAAAAGAGGCCATTGAAGTAGATCAATCCGCTTTATATCCAATTGAGAGCGGGCGGCGGCGCTGCTTGTTCGGAAGCATCCGGCGAGACACCGTTTCTACAAGTCCATAGACAGACGCAATGGAAAAAGGCAGGCATTTTTACCATGAGAGGCCATCAAAGTTTTACCCGCCGGATCGCAACAGTTGACAGCAAGGTGAGCGTTGCCACCATCGCAAAGCCGATGTAAAGGCCGAATTTCTCACCGACAAAACCGATGACCGGCGGCCCTGCCAGAAACCCGATAAAACTGAA
>JAKOXM010000600.1 GCA_029781095.1 Bacteroidota bacterium | reverse complement strand
AATGGCAAGGTTTGTAGACTGCTCAAGCTGCGTAGTGGTGTACGCATGACGAAAACGGCCGGGAAGAAAACGAATGGGGCGACGACAAAGGCAGGCATAATTTCATTCTCCGGCTGCCTTATGACCTGGTTGAGCGCTCTGCTCACGTTCGTGCTTTTATGGTAGCGATCATGAAAGAGCGGTTGGGCGAAGTAGCGGGAGTGTTCAAATTTCTGTGTCAGGGCTATTTTTTAGCCGCTGTGTCGACCATCGAACGTCCAAGCGAGCCGGAGTTTACGAAGGCGTAGCAGGACTTTGATGGTCGACACAGTGGTTTATGGTCTAAGGTGTGGTCGTATTCGGTCGCGGAAATAGATGTCCAATTGGGAGAATGTCAGCGACCAGTTTTGAAGTGGTGATTTCCATTTTTCAGTGATGTTTTCGATGGCCAGATACAGCAATTTCAGCAGTGCATTGTCGCTTGTAAATGCACCCTTGGTCTTCGTTACCTTGCGCAGTTGGCGGTGAAATCCTTCAACTGTATTGGTGGTGTAGATGATCCGGCGGATCGCTACGGGATACTGGAAGTAGCGGGTCAGACGGTCCCAGTTGTTTTCCCAGGACTCAATCACAACAGGGTAAAGTTTGCCCCATTTTTCCTTCAATGCTGCCATCTTAACGCGAGCCAGCGATTCGTCCGGCGCCTGGTAAACGGGCTTGAGATCGCGCATGAATTCCTTCTGGTGTTTGCTGCCCACATACTTCAGCGAGTTGCGTATTTGATGCACCACGCACAACTGAACTTCCGTTTTTGGAAAGATCGTTTCAATCGCCTCTGCAAAACCTTTGAGGTTGTCGATACAGGAGATAAGAATGTCCTGTACGCCACGTTGCTGTATTTGGGTAAGCACCTGAAGCCAAAACTTAGCACCCTCATTTTCAGAGGTATACAGGCCAAGAATGTCCTTTTTGCCTTCCATGTTGACCCCGATGATGCTGTAAACCGCGCGATTGACGATCCGTCCCTCGTGGCGCACTTTGTAGTGGATCGCATCCAGCCAAACGATGGCGTAAAGCGACTCTAGCGGTCGGTTGCGCCACTCTTCAATCACCGGCAAAATCTTGTCAGTGATGTTCGTCAACTGGGCTTCGCTGAGCTCAACCGAGTACAACTCCTGGAGGTGAGACTGGATCTGCCGGTAACTCAATCCCATGCTGTATAGGCTCAGGATTTTCTGCTCCACACTGTTGCCCAGTTTGCGATCATGCTTAGGTAATAGCACCGGTTCATACGTGCCCGATCGGTCGCGTGGCGTTTCAATATCGAGATCGCCAAAGCGGCTGCGGACAGATTTTTCAGTCTTGCCATTGCGTCGATTTTTAGCCCCACCGGCTTTCTCCTCTTCCAGATGCGTTTGCATCTCTCCCTGCAAGCCGGCTTCAACCAGCCGTTTAAGAAGCGGCCCGAGTGCCTGCTCCAACGACTGGCCTTCATACATCGCTTTGAGCGCTGCCTGCTCAAAACTCTGATAGTCGAAGTCTTCTTTCTTTGATTTCATCGTTAACTGTGTAAATTTGGTGAAAAGATCGTACTTTTTTCACCTGACACAGAATTTTGAACAGTCTCTTCAAAGTGGAGTTTGAACAAGTTAATTATACTCCACACATCGTTGCCAAAAAACTTGGTCTGATTCAATAAGTCATCGCTAAATTACAACGGCACATTCCCGTGCTTCCTCTTCGCCCTTACCACCACCTTGTTTTCCAGCATCGCAAATGCCTTGATGAGTTTGCGGCGAGTCTCGCGCGGATGAATGACCTCGTCGATAAACCCGCGGGCGGCCGCCCGGTAGGGGTTGGCGAAGGTGTCGGCGTATTCGCGTTCTTTCTCGGCTAATTTGGCTGCCGGGTCGTCCGCAGCGTCGATTTCCCGCTTGAAAATGATCTCCGACGCGCCTTTGGCGCCCATCACGGCAATCTCGGCGCTGGGCCAGGCGAAATTCATGTCAGCGCCGATGTGTTTGGAGTTCATCACGTCGTAGGCGCCGCCGTAGGCTTTGCGGGTAATCACGGTGATGCGCGGCACGGTCGCTTCCGAGAAAGCGTAGAGCAATTTTGCCCCGTTCGTGATGATGGCGTTCCATTCCTGGTCGGTACCGGGCAGAAAGCCGGGCACGTCTTCCAGTACAAGCAGCGGGATGTTGAAACAATCGCAGAAGCGCACAAAACGCGCCGCTTTTTTGGAGGAATTTACATCCAGCACACCGGCGAGGTTCATCGGCTGGTTGGCCACGATACCGATACTCCTACCGGCGAGACGGGCAAAGCCGACCACGATATTTTCCGCATAATTTTCATGTATCTCGAAGAATGAGTCCGCATCGGCAATACCTGCAATCACCTCCTTGATGTCGTAGGGGTGGTTGGCATTTTCGGGCACAATGTTACTGAGCTGGTCGCGGTATTCGTCACCCGGTTCGAAAGGCAGGCGGGGCGCTTTGTCTTCGCAGTTTTGGGGGATGTAAGACAAAAGGCATTTGATCTTTTCGATGCAATCCACATCGTTGGATGCCACGAGGTGCGTCACGCCCGATTTGCTGGCGTGGGTGGAAGCGCCGCCGAGCTCTTCGGACGTAACTTCTTCATTCGTAACGGTTTTCACTACGTTTGGGCCCGTGACGAACATATACGAACTGCCCTCCACCATCAAAATGAAATCGGTCATGGCGGGGCTGTAAACCGCTCCACCTGCGCAAGGTCCGAGCACTGCAGAAATCTGCGGAATAACGCCGCTGGCCTGCACATTCCGGTAAAAAATGTCGGCATAACCACCGAGCGAGTTCACCCCTTCCTGTATGCGTGCACCGCCGGAATCGTTGAGGCCGATGACGGGCGCGCCGTTTTTCATGGCGAGGTCCATGACTTTGCAAATCTTCTCCGCGTGGGTTTCCGACAAAGAACCGCCGAATACCGTAAAATCCTGCGCAAACACGTACACGAGGCGACCGCCGATGGTGCCGTAGCCAGTCACCACCCCGTCGCCGAGAAACTGCTGGTCGGCCATGCCAAAATCGGTGCTGCGATGCGTCACAAGGGCGCCGATCTCCTCGAAAGAGTTTTCGTCCAGCAGAAAATGCACCCGCTCGCGAGCGGTGAGTTTTCCTTTTTTATGCTGCGCATCGATGCGGGCCTGTCCGCCGCCGAGTTTGGCTTCGGCGAGTTTGGACTGGAGGGTTTCAATTTTCTTATCCATGAGTATAAATCGCGGTACGGTTACATCTATTGCAGGTTATTCCGGTTTCCGGAGCACAACACCCTTCCCCACACTCCGGCTCGTCCAGCCGAACAATAATTTATCAAGCCACAAGATGAAATCGGTGATAAAAACCAGTGCAGGTTCCTTGGTTGAAGCAGGCCTGACGGTCAGGGAAGTTCCTGCATCAGTCGTTATATTGCGCGCATTTTTCTTGAAAATACTTTGCGCGATCCCCGTCCAGTATATTTCCAGCAGGCCGACCAAATGGCGGCTAAGCCCTTGAAATTCAATAATTTCAAAACCAGTGCCCGTGGCCCATTTTTTGAAATCTGCCGACCCGATCAGGTATTCGTGGCCGAAAGCATAAGCGCCTTGCGAAATGGCGTATTCGCGGCTGCCTTCGCTGCGCGTCAGTTGCCAGATGCGGTTGACGGGGTCGTAGGTGACCGGAAATTCGCGGCTGGGAAAAGTCATAATCGCCACACCGCCCGGTTTCAGTACGCGATACATTTCATGCACCATCTGTTCCGGTTTGCCCACATGTTCGATGACCTCGCAACTGACAATTAAATCAAAATAATTGTCGGGGTAAGTCAGTTCAAGTGCGTTGTTCGCTTCGTAGCGAAGATTCATCACGCCCTGGTTGAGTGCGCGCGCATGGGCGAGGTCTTCTTCATTGACATCGCAACCAACCAGTTCGGTGCAGTAGCCTGCGATCATGCGGTCGTAATCGCCTTCGCCCGTGCCGAGGTTAAGGCCGCGGTAAACGACCGGCGAAGAATGGCCCGTCCCCACAGAAGCCGAAGTACCGGCGTATTTTTTCAACCGTTCGCGCACGAACAGGTAACGGTTGCGGAAGGTAGTAAATAAAAACTTGAAATTCAATGGATTGGAAAATTTGGTGTCTGGAAAGTCCTGTGTTCGGGGCATGCAGTAACCCCGGACACAGAATCATTCAAACTGATTTATTTAATCCGTGCCAGTGCCGCCCTGAATTGTTGCGCCCGTTCGGGTTCACCGACCGACTCGTATATCTGCGCCGATAATTCATAAGCCTGCCTGAATGTCGGGGCAATCCGGATTGCCGACATGAGATTGTTCAAAGCCGTCTGGTTATCACCCTGGCTGCGGGCGATAACAGCCAGATAGTACCATGCTGCCGGGTTGCTGGCATCCCTCTTGATGGAATATTCAAATTGCTCCCGGGCTTTTGAGGCGTTGTTCTGGTATAACCAGTACATCCCGATCAGGTTGTTGGCCTGCGAATCGTCCGGCGTGATCTCCAGCGCTTTCTCGGCCGCCGCCTTGCCCTGTTCCAGGCTGTCTGCATTGATATACACCTGCCCGAGCGCTGCCCAGGCCAGTTCGTTGTGGGGCACGTTGGCGACTTCAGCCTTCAGCCTTGCAATGGCCGTCGGCCAGTCGCCTATTTTGGCGGCAGCGATACCAAGCGAGCAGTTTTTGCCATTGTCTTTCAGCACCGCCAGAATAGGAGCGCCGCCCGCCTTTACGATATGTACGGCATTTTCCGGCGGCCATTTACCTTTTTGCAGTTCCGAACCGTCGAGAAAACGCGTTGGGTAGAGGGCATAATCCCAGGCATCGTCGCAGCGTTTTTCCCATTTCAGGTATTTTACCTTCACTTTGTCGCCGTATTTTGCTGTAAGTTCCTTCGCCGAAAAATACATGTTCGTGGCGATCACGACCGTTTCGGGCATATCGGGTTTCAGGATGCCTTGTTGTTCCATCCATTCGATGCCTTGCCGGACGCTCACACCCCAGTAGTCGGTTTCAAATTTGCCGTAAGCGCCCTTCGTTCCACCCGCGATCGGATTGAAATAAACGTAGGGAAACTTCGGGTTGGCAGCGATAAACACACCTGCATCGGCCAGCAAAAGGCCCATTACCCCGAATATCGCCCATTGTGCGTATTTCTTTCCGGAAAATACATTGGCCAATTCATTCCAGAAAAGTGCGGCTGCCACACAAAGCGGCGGGTAGGCGAACGTAAGGTGGCGCCACCCGTCGTGAATAACAGAGTGTTTGTAGATCACGTAAAATACCGGGAAAATGGACGCAAACAAGGCCATCGACACCCAGAGCGGATTGTATTTCCCGAGCAGGCGCAACAGCCATACGAGACTCCCTGCAAACCCGGCAATAACTGCAAGCGGTATGGTGTACAGTATCCATTTAACGGGATAGTGCCAGGGGGCCTTGTCGGACATCACATTGGCGCCTTCGTACAGGACGCGGATCTTCACTTCGAGGTCGGCAAATTTCGACAGCGCGATAAAGGGATTTTTGAACGGACTTTGCAAGGCGTAGGGCCAGAATACCATCGCCAAGGCATAGCCGGCAACGGCCGTTCCAAGCACAACCAGTGCGTACTTTTTTAGCAGGGTTCCGTTCGAAAAAGCGGCCATTCCACCGTTTTTCAGCCAGAAATGCAGCCCGGCAAACAAAAACAGCATCGCAAAGGGGAGCAACCCGCCCGCTCGAATCGCAAGCGCCATGGCCAGCCCCGAGACCAGTCCGATCACATTCCACCGTCGGGGGGCGGGCATGCGTTCGAGCACAGCAGCCATATTGTATAACGCCATCATATAGCCCGCCGCAAAAGGGATATCCTTCGGGTTCATCAGGGAATCGCCGACAAACCGGGGAGATAAGAACATGATAATCAAGGTAATAATACCTGCCCGCCAACCGGCAATCAGGCAGGTCAGCAACGCGGCACACAGGATGGCCACCCAGCCGAGAACGGCGCTGGAGGCATGCCTGAGGTTGTGGTAGGAGAGGTCTGTGGGTTCGAAACCAAGCGCCTTGTTGGCAAAACCCGTCACCACTTCAAAAAAGCCTCCGTAGAGGTGCATGTTGCCGTCGGGGATTTTCAGTGCCGCGGTATCTTTCCCGAAAGTGCTGTAATACTGCACAAGTTTTTGGGAATAATCTACCTGGAACTTGTCGTCGGCGTTGATGCCGGAGCCGAAGGAAAGGCCTACCAGGAGCACGAAGCCAAGTGCCGCGATTCCCCAGAAAACCTTGCGCAACAAGGGATCTTGAGGCGACGCCGTGTTTGCCCGTTCCAGATAATCGGATGGGGGGGCCACAGTTTTTAATTGCCTGCTGCCTGAAGCCTCCTGTCTGTTCGATTTGGGGGATGATTTGCCGGATTTTGCCATTTTTTACGGTGGGACGTTGTACTGTAGACGGCGCAAAAGTCCGCCTTTTTTTCAAAAACCGGCGAAAGGTAGGAAGTAACGCGGACTTTCCAGCCCGACAATCGCATCAGAACTTTTGAAAAGGCATGCAGTATTATCGGCGCGCATAATACCACACGACCGCCGCTACGAGTAAAAGCAGCAGTATGATCAGTGCAACAGCCCCGAGTTGCAGAAAAAGGATGCCCCGGCGCCTCGGGCGGCGGTTTTGTCTGAGCCGGTTTTCTAGGTTCTTCCACACTTGCTCCGAGGGGCGCTCGTGCAGTTTGGACTCGTTTTCCCTGAAAAAATCAAACAGGTCGGACATGATGGTTATTAGTTGTTGGTTATTGGTTTTTGGTATAAGGCATTAATAACCTTTGATTTTCAGCAGATTGCGCAGTTTGTCTTTGGCCAGAATCAGTTGGGATTTACTCGTATTGATGCTAATTCCGAGCATATCGGCGATTTCCTGGTGTTTAAATCCTTCTATCACGTACAGGTTAAACACGGTGCGGTAACCGTTTGGAAGCTGGTCCAGCAATTCCAGTATTTCCCGTGCCGACATATCCGCTTCAACGGAAAAGTGATCGGCCTGGTCAGGTATTTTCATTTCGTCGCCGGGGAATACCAGGTTCTGGGCTTTCCTGAGCATCATCAGGGCTTCGTTTACCACGATCCTGCGCATCCATCCCTCGAAACTTCCCACACCCGAATAACTTTCGATCTGGGAAAACACTTTGAACAACCCGCTTACCAGTGCCTCTTCGGCATCTTCACGCGAACGAAGATAGCGCCTGCAAACGGAAAAGAGCAATGGTGAATAGCGGTCGTACAGCCATTTCTGCGCTGCCGGATCCTGTTGTTTCAGGCGTTGTATGAGGGTCGTTTCATTCACGAGGTTAAAGGTGTGGCTTTTTCAGGCCGTGATGACAATGGTTTTTTTATAATTATTACGTTTGTTTCCGCAAATGTTACCCCGGTAATTATTCGATCAATTGGCATAGTCCACCTTTGCAGCAGTTCATTTCATCCGGGCCGGTCGTTTTGAATTTGACGTTGGACGTTCTGTTATCGGTGTTGGACCGATGAGAATTGCCTCTTGTCCAACGTCTGATGTGAAAACGTCCGCAGTCACTGATCTTTGATGCGTAAAAGAAACGTTTTGGCGGCAGCAAGTTGATAATTTTTCATTTTCGACTGAAAAACATTTAACAATTGCTGCATGCGCCGATATGCAACGTCTCCTCCGACAGACGTGTCTTTTAACAGCAACCAAATCAATGACATTTCAGGATAGAACCCACGGCCGCGCGCCTTCCGGCGCCCTGGCCTGTACTGTTTTTTAATCTGCCCGCCCACCACACGAATAAAACTAAAAGCTATGTTCTTTAAAACAAACTTCCGAAATCCCAAAAGCCTGATTTTCATATTTTTATCGCTTCTTTTTCAGAACTTTATACTGGTACGGACATCGCAGGCACAGGAATCCGTGTTTGATTACCTGACAGCAACGGAAGCCTCTGCCATCAAACTGGAGCTGGACCTGACCGAGTTGATTAACAGTAAAAATACGAACCAGTATTTTCCGGGTTCTCTCACCGCGCCTGATGGAAAAATGTTGAAAGTGGACGTGCGCCCCAGGGGCAAGTTTCGCCGCAGAACCTGCGATATTCCACCGCTCAAACTGAAGTTTCGCAAAAAAGAACTGCGCGCAGCGGGCCTCGATACGCTTAACGAGATCAAACTCGTCGTGCCCTGCTTTGATAATCCGCAGGGAGAAGAATTGCTGCTGCGCGAATACATTGCCTACCGCATGTTCGAGCGCCTGAGCCCCAACAGCGTGCGGGCCCGGCTCGTGAAAGTTGCTTTCCGCGACAGGCATGTCGAACAGGTCAGGGCCCCGGTATTTTGCCTGCTGGTAGAACACGATGAACAAGTCGCGGCGAGGTTGAAGGGGCAAATTCAGCAGATTTTTGAAGTGCCCAATGATAGCCTGTACCTCGACCAGGCTGCGCTGACCGTCATGTTTGAATACATGATCGGCAATACGGACTGGAGCATCGCCGACGGCCGCAACTTATACATGCTGAAACCTGCGGGCAGCGATAAGATACAACTGATCCCCTACGATTTTGATTTTTCCGGTCTGGTCAGCGCGCCATACGCTTCTCCACGCATCGACACCGGGCTGAAAAAGGTGCAGGACCGCTGTCTGATCTCGGGCGGCATTCCCAAGGAGGCGCTGCAAAATGCCTGTAATACCATGATGGCTGCGCACGACGAACTCCTGGCCTTGTGTAATTCGCCCTTTTTGCCAAAAACTTCCGCCAGGAATGTGGAGCGCTACGTTGAGGACTTTTTTGACCTGATCAGGGAAAAATCGATCGAGCAATTGCGGCCGAAGCGGGATTTGCGCTGATACGGGGCCTTGCACTTTCCCAAATGCCATACCTTTGCGTTCCGAAAAAAAGAATCCTTGTACATCGCGAAACGCAATTATGGAGCTCGTCAACAACAAATACCAGTTTGCCGGCGGCATCGACCCGCTGGATCTTTGCAGAGAATACGGAACCCCTTTGTACGTCTATGATGCCTCGGTGATGGAGCGCCAGTACAAGCGCATCACCGGGGCTTTTTCATATCCCCGAGTGCATATCCATTACGCCTGTAAAGCACTCACCAACCTCACGGTCATGCGATTGTTTCAACGCCTGGGAGCGGGCCTGGACTGCGTTTCCATCGAGGAGGTACAACTTGGTCTCCTCGCAGGTTATCAACCGGAAGATATACTTTACACACCCAACTTCGCCGGGACCGACGAATACGACGAGGCGGTACGCCTCGGTGTAAAAATCAATATCGACTCCATCCCCATGCTCGAAAACTGGGGGTTGCACCATAAAAACGTACCCATTGGCATCCGCATCAACCCGCATCTGATGGCGGGAGGCAACGAAAAAATCAGCGTCGGCCACATCGACTCCAAATTCGGCATCAGCATCCACCAGCTGCCGCACGTATTACGGGTAGTTGAGAGTCAGGGACTCGTCATTGACGGGCTGCACATGCACACAGGCTCGGATATCCTCGACGTCGATGTGTTTCTGAGGGGCGCAGATATTTTGTTCGAAGCCGCGCGCAAGTTTCCGCAGCTGCACTACATCGACCTTGGCAGCGGCTTCAAAGTGCCGTACAAACCCGACGATATCGAGACGGATGTGGAGGAACTGGGCGAAAAACTCAGCGAACGGTTTTCCGATTTCTGCAAGGAATTTGGCCGGGAAGTAACGCTCATGTTCGAACCCGGCAAATTTCTGGTGAGTGAGGCCGGATTTCTTTTCGCCAAATGCACCCTCGTAAAACAAACAACCTCAACTGTTTTTGTGGGCCTCAACACCGGACTGAACCACCTGATACGGCCCATGTTCTACGGCTCCTATCACAAAATCGTGAATGTGACCGAGCCGACCTTCAAGCCGCGTATTTACAACGTGGTGGGCAACATCTGCGAGACGGATACCTTTGCGGTGGACCGCCGCATCGCGGAAGTCGTGGAAGGCGACATCATCGGCTTTTACAACGCGGGCGCTTACGGCTGGATGATGGCTTCCAACTACAACTCCCGGCCACGACCCGCAGAGGTATTTTTGTATAAAGGCAAGGCGCATCTCATCCGCAAAAGGGAGACGATTGAAGACCTCCTGCGCAACCAGGTGGAAATCAAATTGTGAAGGCTAGATACTGCCGTCATGTTCTGAAAATATCCGGGTATTTCACAAAAACCGGGCATGCATAATGATCATTTGGCAGGGCGGCTAAACGGAAAATTAAAAAAATAAAACAGTTGGGTTTGACAATCCGGTAATTCTATACATTTACCCGATGTAAAATTTTATTCTTTACCAAACCAAACTGTCTTATCATGCTCAAACGTTTCATTTCATGCGCTGCCCTCGCACTGCTTTTTGCTGCGGTTATTTCATGCAACAAAAAAGAAGTCGTTGAAAATCAAACAGTTGACCAATCCGTTTCGAGCCGCGTCCAGGCGCTCGGCTTTAGCCCGGAAGACATTGTAGAAACCGACGGCGGTTACCTCGTGGAAGGCGATATCTTTCTCACCCGCGACGATTTGTACAAGCCCGCCGACATCCATTCGCTGTTTGTCGGTGATGAAGAACAGTACCATACCACCAACCTGGTGACCGGTACGCCACGCAATATAAAAGTGTACATAAAAACGAGTGGCGGTCAGGCACTGCCTGCCTCTTACGGAACGGCACTGGACGTTGCTATCGGACGTTATAATGCCGAAAACCTGACGCTTACATTCACGCGGGTCAACACAGCTGCAGAAGGAGATATCGATATTACGAAAGGGACCGGCAATTATCTCGCATCGGCAGGTTTTCCTACCAGCACCGGCAATCCGTATAATTCCGTAAAAGTGAACTCCAACGCCATCGGCAACGGCTCAAGCAGTACCTTTATCAATTATGTTGCCTCCATTCTTGCCCATGAAATGGGTCACTGCATCGGCTTCCGTCACACTGATTACATGAGCCGCCAGTACAGCTGCGGCGGATCGGCCTATAACGAAGGCGACGGCGGCGTTGGCGCCATTCACATCCCCGGAACGCCAACCGGGCCTGATGCTGACTCGTGGATGCTTTCCTGCACCGGCCCCAATGTGAACCGCCCTTTCAATGCCAATGACAAAATTGCATTGGACTTCCTGTATTGAAATAATCAAATCAATCTACCACGGCGCCGGAGCATAAAGATTCCGGCGCCATTTTTTTTAATAGAAACTGAACTTCATTAAAATCAGTTTAAACCAAAAATGGCTTATCACGCTGATAATTAGCATATTAGCACATCAACTAATTAGCACTTTGTACTCTCTACTCCTTTCCAACCACGATCTTCCCTCCTTTTTTCACCCCTCTCCCGGCGTCCGTAATGCTCCAGAAATAAACGCCATACGGCAGGCCGGGTAACGCAATTTCCGTGAGATCGTTGCTTATCGTTTGCTCCAGCATCGTTTTCCCCCACACATCGCAAAGCGTAAAAACAGATTCCGAGTCCAGCGCCGACACAATGCGCAGCAAATCATTCGGAGCAACCGGGTTAGGAAAAACCGATACCATCCCGTTTTCCAGAACATACACTTCCAGCGTATCGGAAAATAAAACCGGGCCATTATCGAGTTCGATGCGGGCCCGGTAACGGTTTATTCCTTTCACCGGAAATGCGTCTGTGTACTCGAACTGCTCCGTTTCTACGGGGTTCCACGTATTTAATCCGGCGAATTGCCCGTTTTCCATTTTTTCAAAAGTCAACTCCCGAATGCCGTACGTGGTGCCGATATTCAAACGCAGGCGGGTTTGAATGTCGGCGGTCAATTCGGCCAGAAAGCCGGAAAAATAGCACCCCACGCCCTGCGTATTGATATCGGGGGCGGGGCTGCCCTGCCCCTCCACCCCACCCTGCCCAACGGGGGTTACGCTGAACCGCCTTTGCTGGAACTGCGCTTTTTGCAGTATGGTGAATGTATCGGCCAGTATGGCCAGCGGTTCAAGATACTGCGCCCCCAGGCCGGAAAGCAGGTAAGAGGCGTCAGGGCCGGCCGAGTTCCAGTACAGGAAAACAGAATCCGGGCAATTGAATCCCAGTTTCATTCGCAATGGCCTGGCAATCAAAAAAGTATCAGATTCGAAACACTGCCCGGCCACACAAATTCGCAACTGCGCTGCCGAAAATGTATCGGGCACAAACCAGCGGAACCGTCCTTTCTGAAGATCGATAGACGAATCGACGACCGACCAGTCCGCCGAGCCCGTGCTGCGATACTCCAGCCGGCCGCTCATATCCGTAAACGTGCTTTCCCATCCCAGCAATGCCTCGCTGGCAGCAATCGCCGCAGGGCCTTCCCCGGGAAAATACCACTGAAAATGGTCGGCTACCTCCGAGGCATACACCAAAGAAAAACCTTGTGCCGCTGTCGCAAGTTTTGAGCCCGTTACCTGAATCGTATATTGCCCGGGAAGCGGCAAATCCAGCACGATCTGTTCGCAATTGTTCAGTGTATCGCGGCGGCGGACGGCAGGCAATGACAGGGAATCTGCATTGGGGAAAGCGTTCGGAACCCGGGGAAGCCAGACCGAACCGTCCGGTGCTGTCACCTTCAGGTCGAGGTCGTTCAGAAGCGCTTTCGCAGCGTTGGGTTTTGCCGGCGGGTCGTCCCAGGCCAGCATCACTTTGAGATACCGGTTTCCGGGCGGCACGTCCAGCAGAAAAGTCCGGGTCGCTCCGGCATTGACAGAAGCCTGTTCAATATTTTGATCTTCAATTATTTGCAAGGCTTTTTTCAGGTTTAAAGACCCGAAGCCGCTTGTATAATCGGGGCCGGCGGGAGGTATATCATCGGCACTGTTGAGCAGGACGGCCCGCACGAGGGCAGCCGACGCCGGTGTTCCTGTGCGCTCCAGGTATGCCTCTTGTACGAGTGCCGCGGCGCCGGACACGAGTGCGGCAGCCTCCGAGGTACCGGAACTGCCGAATGCAACCATGTCCGGTTTTATTCGGCCGTCATACGATGGCCCGCGCGAACTGTATGAAAACACCTGGCCAAAAGAATCTACCAATCCGACGGTCAGCACATTCTTGGCCATCTTGAAATTGCCGGTCAGGTTGGCAAACCCCGGAATAGCAGCATAGGCGCCTGTCACGGAAGTGGCTGCACCGTCGTTTCCGGCAGAAAAAACGTGCAACAGGCCCGGGTAGGTGGCGACACTGTTGTCATATGCCATCGCGCCTGCACCGTAATAATTTTCAATATCTATGCCGTATGAGTGGTTTTGAACGGTCACGTGGCGGGCAGTATAATCGGCATCGTCGGGCAGCAGGTTGTTGAAACCGTTGGATACAAGACTTGCGCCACGCGCCACGCCGCGTCCCTGCAGGTCCGAATTGCCTGCGCCGCCGATCAGGGTGGCAATAATATTGGCGTGCGTGGTAATTTCCTGCGCCGCATCCGGCGCGTTGAAGGCGCGGTTTTTAAAGTCTACATCAGCGGTATCGAAGCGATTCTCCTTGATTGATACTGTTATTCCCTGACCATTCAGATGGGGAAATGCGGCAAAAGCCGCATTAATTTTATTGACAAAAAGATTGTGTCCCGGAACAGGCAACTCTTCGTGCGGTGTATTTTCAGACCTGTCAATAAAAAGCACATCGGGTCGCGGAAGTATTTTCTGTGTAAATTCTTGTTGGCTCGCCTGGAGAACAATGATATTCGCGGGTTGATAGACGGCGATCAGCCGGATTTGTTGTTTTTTAGCCCAGGCCTGAAAAGCGTCTGTATCGGAAACTACCACCTGGAAAATGTCCGGTCCGGCGCCTGCCGATCTGAGAAAAACCTTTGGCGAACACTTTTGCTCCGGCGACGGTTGGGATAACAAAAGGCCGGCAAAAAGCACCAAACAAATTACAAAATACGATCGAATCATAAATATCCTGACTATGTGCCACAAAAGAAACGATTTTTCCTTTCAATTCGGGATACTTGCTTGCATCCTTTTATTTGGGGCCTGCCAAGCCGAAAAGAAGCCAGCGCCCTTGCTGGTTACGGCTATCCGCGACGGAAAGGCCATGATGAGCGACAGCTCCATCGTGCAGATTCCCCATTACGGCGATACATCCTATATGATCTTTTACTGCGTACGCCACGCCGAAAAGAAAAAAAACGCGGGCGACGATCCGGGTCTGACACCGGAAGGAGAGGCTCGCGCGAAACGTTTAGGAAAAATTCTGTCAGGAGTACCTCTTGACATGGCATGTTCAACGAACTTTAAACGCACGGTTCAAACTGCCGAACTCGCCCGGATAGAAATGCCAAAGCCGCCGTCGGCAGAGGCCTATCCGCCTGATATTCAAGATGCCTGGCTCACAGAAACTTTATCGGACAATAAAGGGAAGCAGTATTTGATCGTGGGTCATTCCAACACGATCCCCAAATTAT
>JAKOXM010000582.1 GCA_029781095.1 Bacteroidota bacterium | reverse complement strand
ATACAAAAACTCGTCGCGATGAAAGCCGAAAGTGGCGATCGTGACGAGGTGCAGGATCATTTTGAGGGCGGCGAAGAGGGTAGGGAGGTGTTTTGACATGGCTTCATTGTTGGCACTGTTCTATTGTTGGCATGACATTATTCCGGTAATTGGAGGGCAATTTAGTCGGAGAGCCGTCAAAACAGGAAAAAACGGTAGGCTTATTTGCCGAAAGGTGCCTATTTTTATATGAATTCCAATACTTCACCCGACCGGTTATTCCCATGAACAGATGTATTTTTTTGTTTCTTGCCTTATTCCTCTTCTCCGGCAGCCTTTTTTCGCAGGTGGATACGGTGCCGCCGGTGCTGGTGTGTAAATCGCTTGTTACTATAATGATTCCGCCCCCGTGTTGTGTTTCGGTCAAAGTCAACGAATTTATTGATTCTGTATTCGATAACAGCGGGACGATTGTCGATCTGGGTGTACGTAAGACTTGTACCGGCGCCGGTTTTCCGGAAAACAAGACATCTGTAAAGTATTATGAGTCGGAATGGGGGACTCAGTATGTGGATGTTTGGGCTCGTGACAAGACCGGCAATACAAGTTCCTGTATGGTAAAAGCATTTGTGGAAGATGCTTCGGGTTCTGTAGATCCCTTTTTCTCCGTTCGTACACGTACGCCAGATGCGATGGGAATTTGTAATACAAAAATTGTAGCTTCCGGAGTCAATTGTTTTTCAGATTCGTTTTCGTTAACCCAATTTACCAGTTGCCCGCTCGGTGAATGGGGGCAATTTGGTGCCCTACTCAATGCTTCAGGCTATGAATCGACCGTCACTCCTTCCAAAAATATCAACCCTCAGAATGGCGTCACTTCCTATGATCTTGTTCAAATTCAAAAACACATACTTGGCCAGCAGCTGCTCGATTCGCCGTACAGGATCATCGCTGCCGACGCCAGCCAGGACGGCAAAGTGACCGCTTATGACATTGTTTTATTGCGAAAATTGATCCTGGGCTACATTAACGAACTGCCGAACGGCAGGTCATGGCGATTCATTCCGGAGGATTATACCTTCCCGAACTCCGCCAATCCTTTCCTGCCTTCCTTCCCCGAACGAATTGAGATTTCAAATACGACCGACCCACCGCCGAATATTTTCCATTTCATAGGCCTCAAAATCGGCGACGTCGACTATTCCGCCGATCCGAATCAGTAACACTTGCCTGATGTCAGTGTACCGCGAAACACCAGTTTCGCATACCATTGCGAAACTGGTGTTTCGCGGTACAGGTACATTAGACAGCGATCAGAAAGATTTCGGCAACTCAAAACATCCGTCTCCGCTGCATGATCCAGTACAGGAATGCCGTGACGAGGCCGGAAAAAACGATGGTCATGTAGAATGCCCAGGGGTGGTTGGGGATACCGTTGGGTATGTTCATGCCGAGAAACGACGATATCAGGGTAGGTACCATGAGTACGACGGTAATCACGGTGAGCCGGTGGATCACGACGTTGAGGTTGTTCGAGATGATGCTCGAATAGGCGTCCATCGTGCCGTTGAGGATGTTGGTGTACACGTTGGCCATGGAAAGCGCCTGCGAGTTGTCGATGATGATATCTTCGAACAGCTCGGTCATGTCCTCGTCGCCGTTGATGTGCAGGAAGTCGGTGCGTTTCATCTTCATCTTGAGCAACTCGTTGGCATTGAGCGAGTTGACAAAATAGACAAGACTTTTTTCGATGGCCAGCAACTGCTTGAGGTCGGAGTTGCTGCTGGAGTGCATCAGGTCCTTTTCGATCCGGTTGCGGCGCAGGTTGAGGGTTTTAAGGCAGGAGAGGAAGAAATACACGTTTTGTTCGAGGACGAGCAGCACGAAGTTCTTGTCGTCGGCGGGGTTGAAGTTGCGGACGTTGTTTTCAAGAAATTTTTCCAGCACGGGCGTCTCAAATGCCGAGATCGTAATCACGTGCTCGATGGTCAGGATAATACCGATCGGCACCGTGATGAAGTACGCTTCGTTTTCTTCCTGCGCGTTCTGGTTTTTGACCGGCGTATTGATCAGGATAAAGCGCACGTCTTCGTCGCGTTCGTAACGAGCGCGTTCATCAAGATCGAGCGAGTCGGTCAGGAATACGGGATCGAACTCAAACCGGTGGGCGAATTCGTCCAGTTCGTCAGGCCCGAAGGGTGGTGTGAGGTGCACCCAACAGCCGGGATCCGGCTCCGTCAGTTCGACGAGCCTCCGTTTTTCGCGTGTGTAATAGCGGATCACTGTCCATTGAGTGAGAGGTTAGCGGTTGGTTGCCGGTTCACGGTTCATCATTTTCGGTTCATGGTTCGCGGTTGCTCATTTTTGTCCCTTAAACGAAGCCGTTCCTTTTTTAAAGGGAAACAGCACCCGGTAGCAAAAGATCAAATAACCGGAAAATATAAACCGACGCCAGCAGCCAGGAACCGTGAACCGGTAACCGGCAACTGGTTTCGGGTGCAAACTTACGTTTCCTGTTTCAGGCAAACAACCTTATCTGCCCGCCGGGAATAAAAAATAGCAAGGTATTAAAAATTAAATTTTGATCAAGATTTAAAGTTTAAATCTTTTCGGAATTAAATTTTATATGCCCAGGCAATAATGCGTTTTAATTTTTAAAATAATCCCAAGTGGCTTCTTTTCATAAAAATGCTCCCTGCGGGAGAAAACTATTTGCTATTATTGCGTGGTTTTTGGAAGCAATATTTGACGATACGGCTCTCCAAAATGCCTTAAAAACCTCACGACGCAGAACATATCTGACTTTTTGCATCCTAATCCGCCCTCTGTTTTATTTGGAATCTTCTTCCTAGTGCGCTCGTGAAAAGTTGCCCCGGCGTTCCTGTCGGGCGGTAAAAAATACCCGTCCGGCATCTCCCTGATGTACAGATCAAATGATTCTACATAAAATTGTGTCTATGGCGATGCAGCAAACTTTGGTTTCGCTGTATCTTATACCGTTTCGACTATATTTTTTTAATCTTCCTTTAGTCCGGCTTTCCCATGATTATCGAAGTCCGAACCTTACACACATTTACGAATCAAACCCTTACAGTCTATGCGCGTATTTACACCCCGTCGTCTATTTCTTCTTTATACCTGTTGCCTCGTTAGCTCGGTAACATCCGTTTTACAGGGCCAGGCGACGAATGACGCAGCGATCGTGTTGGATGGGCACTTACAGCGCCACGTCATTACTGCACAGTCTAACAGCCAGGTGCTGACATTCAATAACCTTATACCAGGCGAAACTTTTTCACTGATCGTACCGGAAGATCCCGCCCTCAACGGGTGCATTCCGGATGTCGCTGCGGAAGATACGAGCACCAAAGTGCTTGGATACGACGCTTCGGTCCACCAGCTGAAATTTATAGTTTCCGCTTCGACGATGTCTTTCCGTCTTACCTATCCATGTAACTGGAACACGGACGACCCGCCCCGGCATTATGTTTCTATCATTTGCGAAACCTGCAAAAAGAAAGAACTCAATGACTACATGAAGGCCTTGTCGGTCCTGGAGGTAACCCCCGGCGCTTCTGCCGAGGAACTGGTCCGGGAGGTAATGATCGGAGGAGACTGTTTCGATATCACAAACGTGACCTACTCGGGGCAGCCGGGCCAGATCGGTACTTTTTCCAGCGGCCAGACTAACATTGGATTTGCAAGTGGCATGATCATGGCTACCGGCGATTGCAGCGTGGCTGTCGGCCCCAACAGCCAGGACAACGCCAGCGCCGGATATGGCAACTCGACGCCCGACGGCGACCTGTCGCAATTGTCCGGAAGCGGTAGTTTGTTCGACCTTGCGAATATTGAATTCGATTTCACCCCGACACAGACACCGCTGACTTTCGATTATGTGTTTGCCTCGGAAGAATATTGCGAATACGTAGGCTCTCAATTCAACGATGCATTCGGATTTTTTATATCGGGTCCGGGTATTGCCGGTCCGTTTGGAGGCGCTGTCAACATTGCCTCTCTGGGGCCAGGCTCCTACGTGGCCATCAACAACGTCAACCATATTACCAACTCCGGACTTTACGTCAATAACCAGCCGGCGTCGAGCGGTAACCTCTGCGGCCAAAATCCATCGGTCAACCCGGCAGTGAACGAAGTGCAGTTCGACGGTTTTACGCGCAAACTCACGGCAGTGGCCAACGTTATTCCCTGCCAGACCTACCATATCAAGTTGAAAATATGCGACGTCGGCGACGGCATCTTCGACTCGGGGGTATTTCTCCGGGCCGGCTCTTTCGACGCGGGCGGCAACGCTTCCGTTGAGTGGCTGGTAAACGGCGAACCCGATGTGAACGAAGTGTATGAAGGTTGTGGCACGGTGCAGCTCGTTTTTGACCGCATCGGTACCAATATGAATAGTCCGCTACCGGTGCAATTCACCGTTACCGGTACGGCTACGCCGGGTGTCGATTACCAGGTGATCCCGCAAACGGTGGTTATTCCTGCAGGCCAGGACAAATTATATCTGACGGTTCCTATTTTTGTCGACAACCTGACGGAAGGACCCGAAACAGTAATTATTAAACTGTTAAGCCCCTGTTCCTGCATCAATCCCACCATCACACTTACGATTAATGACCTGATACCTCTTTCCGCCATTCCGGATACGACCGTCATTTGCGGCCCGGGTGTGGGAACCGTTGGCGTAACACCGGTAGACGGTGTGCCGCCCTATACTTATAAATGGAGTACCGGCGCTACCGATGAATCTATTTCGCAGTTTGTATCGGTATCCACCAACTTCACGGTGACGGTGACCGATAATTGCGGTAAAACATTTGTTACTACTGCCAGGATAAAAGTAAAGTCTCCGCCGACAGCCAAACTGTTGCCACCCGCTCCTCAATTATGTCCGGGGCAAACAGCCCTTATACAAGTCACCTTTACCGGTGTCGGGCCATTCGAACTGAATTACAACCTGAATGGCGACCCGCAGCCTCCTATCACGGATATTACCGACAACCCCTATTTTATAACGATCGATCAGCCGGGATTGTACATGATAGCGAGTGTGACAGATGCCGATGGCTGCGTGGGGACGGGGCAGGGGGCCCTGTTGGTGACAATCTCTACGCTGAACACAACCGGCGTGGTCACCAACACGACCTGCTCTGTCGGAAGTAACGGCTCCATCAACACAACTGTTCTGGGAGGCCAGGGACCATATAATTACCTGTGGGACGGCCCGCAAGCCATTCCGAGCACACCTGACCCGACCGGACTTCAGCCCGGGGTGTATAACCTGACAGTTACCGATTTCTTCGGCTGCACAAATACACAGCAGTTTACAGTAGGCTCGCCACCCGCACTTGTTACGACCATCGATACTGTTATTGTAGCCAACTGCCTTCACCCTACGGGGGGGAGCATCAATTTGAGCGTAAGCGGAGGCACACCCGGATATACGTATAAATGGAGCAACCTGTTTACAGGCCAGGACCCGGCAGGTCTGGCTCCCGGAACCTATACCGTGACGGTTACAGATATTTCGGGGTGTTCCAAAACAACAACGGCAACCGTTCCCGGCGATTTTACCCCACCCACTGCGGAAGCAATGGTGAACGATGAACTGACCTGTATCGTGACTTCTCTTACTATTGACGGTTCCGCTTCGAGTATTGGTCCCAATTTTACGTATAAATGGACGGCCTCAGGCGGAGGCAATATCGTGAGCGGCGGTACTACAACCAACCCGATTGTTAATAAACTGGGATCTTACCAATTGGTGGTAACCAACAGCACGAATGGCTGTACGGCTTCCAAAACCGTCCAGGTTACGGGTGATTACACACCGCCTACGGCGAATGCGGGCCCCGGCATGTCGCTTACATGCGTGGTCGATACCCTGACGCTCAATGGCTCGGGGTCTTCCAGCGGCCCGAATTTCGTGTATAATTGGACCACCTCGGGCAACGG
>JAKOXM010000579.1 GCA_029781095.1 Bacteroidota bacterium | reverse complement strand
GTCCCCGGGTTTTTCGCCTCCAAACTTGGGCAGCGAGGCAACTTCTTCGGCATTTTGAAATATACCCGCGACTTTGTAGCCGTAAAAACTTGCAATGGGCAGGCCCACCGTCGTCCGCGTGGCGAAATCATTCTGGGCTGTAATCGCTTCGAAGATTTCCGATTTCCCCTGGTTGAGTTTGACCACCTCGTTCTTAATCGGCGAGAGGATGGTTCCGAAATTATAGGTAACTTTTCCACGCGTTTCGCGCCATTGGAGGGTAATGTCCCAGCCTGTATTCCTGACCTGGGCGGAATTGACAACCGGACTGCTGCCCGAGCCGACATAGTCCGGAATGGGTAAAGTGGCGAGAATATCGTAGGTAAAGCGACGGTACCAGTCGATTTCCGCTGTAAGTCGCCCGTTTAGAACGCCCATTTCAAGTCCGGCGTCTGTTTGCCGGGTGGTCTCCCAGCGAACGCCGCCGTTGGCATAGTTGACGAGCGTTGCCCCGGGTTGTATCGTATCGTTGAATGCACTGTACAGCTCGTCCGTTATGATACCAAGCGAGGGATAATTCTGGGTTTTGTCATTCCCGGTAATGCCCCAGGACATGCGAAGTTTCAGGCGGTCAAATATCTTTTGCCCTGCCATGAAAGACTCCTGCGCAACATTCCAGCCCAAAGCGACTGAGGGGAAGTATCCCCATCGGTTGTCTTTGGAAAAACGCGAAGAGCCGTCTGCGCGGAGAGAGGCGGTGAACAGATAGCGGTCAAAAAAGGTGACATTGGCCCGGAACAGAAAACTCAGCATGGCCCAGTCGCTGAGCGTTTCGCCGTTGGGCTGTAAAGTATCGTTGATGGTGTTCCTTCTTTTATAGGTGTATTCCTGTGCCGTTTGGCCTGCGAGCACATTGAGGCGCAGGTCATCCCATGCCTTGTTGTAGGTCAGGGTGTTTTCCCAAAGCCAGGTCCGTTCTTTTGTGGAATCACGCGAGGTCTTTTCCTGGTTGTTGAGCTGCGAGGACGACACCATGAATATCGGTTCAAAGGCGTAATCCCGGGTATCGCGCCGGTCGAAGCCGTAATTGATGCGGAAAACGAAGTCTTTGAGAAATGTAAGGTCCGTATATACCGTGCCTACAAGGCGATTGACGCGCGTATTCTGGTCGTTTTTATAATACAGATCCGCGGCCGGATTGCCGATGGATTGTCCGAAAAAGGTTGGATCGGTAAAATCGCCCGTGCTGTCCCGTTCGGCATACACAGGCGGCATGCGGTACGCAGAACTGATAATATTACCGCCGACGGTTTTTGTTTTTTGATTGGAATAGGCCAGGTTGGTGCCGATTTTGAGGAAACGCAACAAGGGATATTCTCCGTTAAAACGGCTGGTGTACCTGTTAAATCCCGTTTTATCAAGGATACCCTGCTGGTTGAAATAGTTGCCGGAAATATTGTAGTTGAGTTTTTTCAAAACACCGTTCACTCCGACCTGCACATTCGCAACGGGAGCGTCGCGGTAGATCACATCCTGCCAGTCTGTGCCAGCACCCAATGCGGCCGGGTCCGGAAAATAATTGCTGCCCTTCAGTTCGTTGTACATCTGGGCGAACTCGCTGGCATTGGCCATGGAAAGTTTTTTGGCAATTTTCTGCGTGCCGTAGTACGTGCTGGCCGAAACGATGGCTTTGCGGCCCGTGCTGCCGCGTTTGGTGGTAATGATAATCACACCGTTGGCGCCCCGGTTGCCGTAAATAGCCGTCGCCGATGCATCTTTCAATACTTCGATGCTTTCCACATCCTGCGGATTAACGAAGGACGCATCGTCGAGCAGCATGCCATCCACCACGTAAAGCGGGTTGGCATTGTTCAGGGTGCCGGTGCCCCGGATACGGATCACGGCGCCTTTTCCGGGTTCTCCCGAGACGGGAGTCACATACACGCCGGCAATTTTGCCCTGAAGCGCCTGCTCTACGGAGGCTGTCGGTATCCGTTCGATGTCCTTGGCCTTGACCGTACCCACGGCGCCGGTCAGGTCGCTTTTTTTCTGGGTACCGTAACCGATCACGACAACCTGTTCGATCAGCGTCTGGCTCAGTTTCATCGCAATATCGACTTGCGAGCGTCCGCCTACCGGCACCTCCAGATCGGCATAACCGGTGTAAGTCACCAGCAGGACGGCATCGGGGCCGGCTACGGTGATGGAGTAATTGCCGTCATAGTCCGAGATGGAACCGTTGCTGGCGTTCTTTTCTTTTATTGTTGCGCCAATCAGTACGGAGCCGTCGGCAGCATCGATGACCCGCCCCGTCACGCGAAGTTGAGCTGACAGGAAGGGGGAAAAGAGCAGGCAAAACAAGACTGAAATGCCCGTCCGCCTGGTTTTAAATAGTGTCAGTAATTGCTTCATACGATTCAAAATTATATGCCTGAACTCCCGTCCGGGCGATGGGTTACTGCTTAGTTTGGCGCACGGATTTGTTTATTCCGTCATACGCACTTTTATACGCTTCAGGTCATCGGAGTTTCCACCTGCCATGATCTCGAATTCACCGGGTTCGACGCCAAATGTCATATCCCGCCGGAAAAAGCCCAGATCGTGTTCGGTCAAAGTAAAAGTGACATCCCTCGACTCTCCTGACTTGAGCATTATTTTTTGAAATGCCTTGAGTTCCTTGACCGGGCGGGTAACGGAACCCACGAGGTCACGAACATACAACTGAACGACTTCCTCGCCGTCCATTTTTCCCGTATTGGTCACGTTGACCTTGATTTGCAGGGGTTCGCCTTTTTTAAAGACAGCCTTGTCGGTCACCGGGTCTCCGTAGCGGAATGTCGTGTAGCTCAGGCCAAAACCAAAAGGCCATTGCGGACTGTTGGGCGTATCAATGTACTTGCTCGTCCACTTGGAGTTGGGATCGTAAGGTCGTCCCGTATTCTTTTCATTGTAAAAAATGGGCACCTGGTCTACCGTGCGGGGGAAGGTCATCGGAAGTTTGCCGGATGGATTGTACTCGCCGTAAAGTACGTCGGCAATGGCATTGCCGGCCTCGGTTCCGAGCCACCAGGTTTCGAGTATGGCAGAAGCGCTTTCCGCAATTTTCGGGATAGCAAGCGGCCGGCCGTTCATGAGGATCACGATGACGGGCTTTCCGGTTCTGACCAGTTCGAGCACGAGGGCTTCCTGCGCGGCAGGCAGGGAAATATCGGCGCGGGAAGCGGCTTCGCCGCTCATCATAGCCTGTTCGCCGACCACTGCAACAACGACATCGGCATTTTTTGCCAGAGCAAGCGCCCCTTCGATGCCCGCTTTTTTCGGTACGAAGAATTCGCAGCCGCTGTCAAATTGCACATCGCCTTTTGTCTGGCTTCGCAGGCCTTCCAATACGCTGACACAATCGTTGGCATTTCCGGCGCCGTTCCAGTTACCGATGAGTTCGCTTTTGTTATCGGCAAGCGGGCCGATCAGGGCTATTTTAGCCGTTTTTTTCAGGGGTAAAACATTTTTTTCATTTTTCAGCAATACGATGCTCTTGCGCGATACATCACGGGCGGCAGCGCGGTGGGCAGGGCTCAGCAATTCCGCTTTTTCGCGGTTTTCATCGCAAAACTTGTACGGGTTTTCGAATAGCCCCAATTCTACTTTCAGCCGGAGCACACGACGGGCGGCCTCGTCTATTTGTGCTTCGGTCACTTTTCCTTCCTTGAGCGATTGCGCCAGAAAACGTTGATAAATAGCGCCTTGCATATCCATATCCACACCC
>JAKOXM010000562.1 GCA_029781095.1 Bacteroidota bacterium | reverse complement strand
AGGACGAAGGGGCCCTGTTCGGGACCCTGAAAATTGATGCTTACCCGGATCGTGCCTGCGGCTGCATACGGCTGCCACTCCAGGTACGGTTGCTGGCGAACGGTTTGCCAAAACTCGGATACCGTAAAAAAATCCCTGTCGGACATCCTTGTGATATCTTCCCTGCCCCAGGCAACACTTTGCAACATCTGTTCATTCAGGAATGGCGCGGTGGAAGACCAGTTACCGCGAACAGGCAAAATGTCTTTTTTATCTTCATCTTCCTTGAGTTGAATGTCGACAAAGCCCGTCAGGCCATCACCGAGACCCAATTCAGTGATATGGAACACCTTTCCGGCCGTTGTTTGAGGCCCCAGGGCCGCATCCAGTTCGCCGAGCCGGGAAGCATAGGCGGGGGTAGAAATGGAAATCCCTTCCAGTTTGAAGGAAAAGTCGCGCAGCAATGACGAACCGTTCCAGATGTTGGGCGGGTGCAACAATATTTGCCTGAAACCACTGAGGCTTACGGTCAGTTGGCCCTTGTAGCCATTGGCCTGCGTCAGATCGCACTGGTAGTTGCCCCAGTAAAATATATATTTGATGCCGGGCGGTTTATTTCCCGATGTACCATCCGCAAACTGGAATGCGAAAACCGCTTTGGCCGTAAAAAAGAGCGCAAAAAAGAGAATATAACGACGCATAGGCTGGCAATTAATATTAAACTTCAGGATTCGGCTCACTCCATCAAGGCACCCAGCAATTCCATAGCCGCTTTTGCTACTACGGTGCCTGGTCCGAACACCGCTGCTGCACCGGCCTCCTTCAAAAAGTCATAATCCTGTTGCGGAATGACGCCGCCGACCACCACCAGGATGTCATCCCGGCCCAGTTTTTTCAACTCTGCGATCGTTTGAGGTACCAGTGTTTTATGGCCGGCCGCGAGAGACGAGATACCGAGGATATGCACGTCGTTTTCCGCTGCCTGCCGGGCCGCCTCGGCGGGGGTCTGGAACAAAGGGCCGATATCCACGTCGAAACCGAGGTCGGCAAACGCCGTGGCAATCACCTTGGCGCCCCGGTCGTGGCCGTCCTGACCCAGTTTGGCAACCATGATACGCGGGCGGCGGCCCTCCTGTTCGGCAAAGGCATCGGCCAGGCGGCGCGCTTTTTCAAAGTCTTCGTTCTTGCTCATGTTGGCGGCATATACACCTGCAATGGTGCGTGAAGTAGCGGCATAACGCCCGAAAGCGTTTTCCATGGCCAAAGATATTTCTCCGAGGGTCGCGCGGGCGCGGGCTGCTGCAACGGCCAGTTCGAGTAAGTTGGACTCGGGCGACTGGTCGGGCAATCGCCGGGCCGCTGATTCCAAATCTGCCAGGGTCTTTTGCACCGTCGACTCGTCCCGGTTGTTTCTCACTTCCCGGATTCGCCGGATCTGGCCTTCCCGCACGGCCGTATTATCCACTTCCAGGATATCAAAGGATTCGTTGTCGGCAACCCGGAAAATATTTACCCCGACGATTCGCTCTTCCCCCGAGTCGATGCGCGCCTGCTTGCGGGCGGCGGCCTCTTCAATACGGAGTTTGGGCAGACCTTCTTCGATGGCTTTGGCCATGCCGCCCAGCGCTTCCACTTCGGAAATGAGCGCCCAGGCCTTCTCCACGAGTTCCATTGTACGGCCCTCTACAAAATAAGAGCCTGCCCAGGGGTCAATGGCCCGCGTCACATCGGTTTCCTTTTGAATGAATATCTGCGTATCGCGGGCGATTTTGGCCGAAAAATCGGTGGGCAGCGCCATGGCTTCGTCAAACGAATTGGTGTGCAGGCTCTGGGTGCCGCCCAGCACGGCAGCCATAGCCTCGATGCAGGTGCGTGCCACGTTGTTGAACGGGTCCTGCTCGGTGAGCGACCAGCCGCTCGTCTGGCAATGGGTGCGCAACGCCAGCGATTTATCGCTTTTCGGGTTGAATTGATTTACGAGTTTGGCCCAAAGCATCCGCCCTGCGCGCATTTTGGCAATCTCGGTAAAGTGGTTCATGCCGATACCCCAGAAGAACGAAAGTCGCGGCGCGAAATCATCGATGGACAACCCTGCCGCCAAACCTGCGCGAATGTATTCCAGACCGTCGGCCAAGGTATATGCCAGTTCGATCTCGGCCGGAGCACCCGCTTCGTGCATATGGTAGCCGGAGATTGAAATGGAATTGAATTTCGGCATGCGCCGGGCACAAAAAGAGAAAATATCGCTGATAATGCGCATGCTCGGCCCCGGCGGGTAGATATAGGTGTTGCGCACCATAAACTCCTTCAGGATGTCATTCTGAATGGTACCCGACAACTTTTCCGGCTGCACGCCCTGCTCTTCGGCAGCCACGATAAAAAATGCCATGACGGGAATCACCGCGCCGTTCATGGTCATCGAAACCGACATCTGATCGAGCGGTATCCGGTCGAACAAGACCTTCATATCTTCCACGGTATCAATGGCTACGCCTGCCTTGCCTACGTCGCCTACCACGCGCGGATGGTCGGAATCATAGCCGCGGTGGGTCGCCAGATCGAACGCAACGGACAGGCCTTTTTGACCGGCTGCGAGGTTGCGGCGATAAAAGGCATTGCTGTCCTCCGCCGTTGAAAATCCGGCATACTGGCGGATTGTCCAGGGCTGTGTGACGTACATGGTAGCATAGGGGCCGCCGAGAAACGGAGGAAGGCCGGCTACGTACCGGAGAGATTCAGGGCGTGGTATACCGGCTGAGTTCTCGCGCAGGCGGGGATCGAACTGGATATTGGAAAAATCAGGTACGGGCATATTTAGTGTCAAAATTGGCCGCTGCAATATCGGGGATTTTCCGGCCCGGGGGAAGATCCGGGGTGGTTGAATTCCGGTACAGCCCCTTATTTTACCCGTTCGGTTATCTTAGTAAGTCTAAATAAATTAAAAAAATTTAGTTTTATCAATGATTCTGTCTCACAAATCTGCGGGGCGGCATCATTCAATTTCAGGTTCCCTGATATTTTATTTTTTAACCAAAACTGATTTGCAATGAGAGCAAAATTCCTCCTCACCGTCTTTTTCTTCACGCTTTTTGCAGCACATTCTGCAAAAGCCCAACTCAGTCCCAATAACCGGCTCCTTTTTGTTGCCGATATGACCGGGCAGCAGGAAACGCCTGCGGTTGTTACCAATGCACGTGGCCTGGTTACATTTCTGCTCTCCGAAGACCGAACTACCCTCCGTGTATACGGCGTGTTTAGCGGCCTAAGCGGGCCTATCACGGCATGTCACATTCATACCGGTGTGGGCGGTGTGGCCGGCCCGGTATTCGTCCCCTTTACCAATAATATTCAGGGCAACCGTATCCATGCCGAGATACCGGTGCCCGATGCTTTTTTGACGAAAGGTCTCGCAAACCAGCTTTATTTCAACGTACATACCGCCGCAAACCCCGGCGGCGAAATTCGCGGGCAGCTGGAACTGATGAATGACGTCATGTACGCCACCGTGATGACGGGTTTGAATGAAACACCACCGGTGAGCTCCGCGGCAACCGGACTATTTAAACTTACTTATTCTCCCGGCGATTTCAAAGCGTACTACACAGCCTCGATCAACGGATTATCCGGGCCCATGACCGCTGCCCATATCCATGTGGGAGCGGCCGGTGTGGCCGGCCCGGTGGTTGCTCCTCTTTCACCCGGATTGCCCAACACGCTGGCAGGCGAACTTGATTTCACATCGCTTCCCGCCTATTTTATGCAAAAACTGGACAGTAACTTGCTGTATGTCAATGCTCATACTGCTGCTAATCCGGGAGGCGAAATCCGCGGGCAGTTGGTAAAACTCGGCCCTCTGGCCTTCCAGGCATTTCTCAATGGCGACCAGGAAACGCCGCCCGTTACCACTGCTGCCAATGGCGTTGCCGTGGCCAGCCTGTCGACCAACCTTGATTCCATTACGTATTATGTAAACGTCAGCGGTCTAAGCGGCCCGGCTACAGCTGCGCATTTCCACTTTGCACCGGCGGGCACCGCAGGACCCGTGATCATCCCCCTCACAGCCACTGCCGCTCCGAATTTTTATACCGCAAAGGTTGCCATTACCAACACACAGTTGACCAACCTGCTCAACGGAAATATCTATGTCAATGTACATACCGCAGCCAATCCCGGCGGTGAAATCCGGGGGCAGATGGAGCCGATTTTGCGGCGCGTTTTCGCATTCGACCTTTGCTCCGAACAGGAGACCCCGCCCAACGGCTCCGCGGCGCAAGGTGTCGCCTATATCACAACCAACAACGCGAACACACACCTGAACTACCGCTATCTCGTTGACGGACTGAGCGGTCCGCCCACCGCAGCACATGTACACAAAGGAGCCTTCGGTGTGAGCGGTCCTGTTTATTTGCCGGTAAACACGCCAACTCCACTCGGAAGCGGTCAATTTCAGATCACCGGCGACGACGTGGTCAATCTGGAGTCGGGCGACACATACCTCAACGTGCATACTGCCGCCAATCCCGGGGGTGAAGTACGCGGACAGGTAGGTCGTGAATTGCGTTGTTCCGCCAATGTGGCTACCATAGAACCAGTCCTGGAAGCGCAGTCCGTTTCTCCGAATCCTTCCACGGGTCCGCTGGACCTGCGCTTGCGCGTTAGTAAAGCGTTCCAGGGTCGGCTGATCCTAAGCGATCCGAGCGGGCGAATCATGTACAGCGAGGCGCTTTCCTTCTCCGAAGGCGACCAACTGGTATCGCTCGACCTGGGCACTTTGCCGGCCGGTTTGTACATCGGGCATATCGCTTCCGGTCAATATGGTACGGTGTACGCGTTTAAGGTGGTAAAGGAATAGATCTGTACTGAACTCAATTGAAACGTTTTTTGAATCGCAGGGGATTTTCTCCTGCGATTTTTTTAACGTTCTATCGAAATGGAACAGGTTTTCGAAGACGCTGCCAAAGCAGGCTTCTGTGCCCGTACTGTTTTTGAGCAGCATCGGCCGGCCGGCTTTCATGTAGTACGCCTGGTTAACATAATCGATACCCATGAATACAACTTTACAGGAAAAACCCTGCATGTTGTTTGAGTTATTTCGTCGCCGTCACAAAGAGCGGTTTTGTTCAAAATTTTCCAATAAAAAAGCGTTTGAATTTACCGGATTTCTGATGCCGGCCCTACCGGTTTTACGGTAAAAAATAATTCTTTTCCGGGGTACAATATAGTGCTGTATCCACGCGTCCTAGACCATTGTATATAATTGAGTGAGGGGCTGTGTTATTACATGTGAAGGAGAGACTTCGCTGTTGACACTGCCAGATAGTTTTAATCCAATGGGCTTAATCTATTTAACCAATCTCACTCAACGTATGCGCCGTTTGTAT
>JAKOXM010000184.1 GCA_029781095.1 Bacteroidota bacterium | reverse complement strand
TGGACCGGACAAAGCATGGCTTCTCAAATCGCCATGATCACCGACCTGTATTTTTCAACCCCCGATACCGGTTTCGTGTTCGGTGGCACCAACGCCAACATACAGTTCGCACACGCTAAAATCCTGCGCACCGTGGACGGCGGCGCAACCTGGACGACGGTTTATGAATCGGCCCGCCCCTTCGAAATTATCTGGAAAGCGCATTTCCCGACACACGATGCCGGCTATGCGACCGTGCTGAGCTATGCGCCTAATACACTCGAGCGTTTCGTTGCCAAAACCAGCGACGGCGGGCTCAACTGGTCGGATCTGCCGCTCACCGGCAACGGGGCCAAGGCCTTCGGCGTCGGTTTTTTGACGGAAAATACCGGGTGGGTGGGCTGCGACAACTCGATTTACGAAACATCGGACGGGGGCCAGAACTGGACGCCCATCAATGTCGGTCAATATGTCAACAAAATTCGGGTACTGGACGATATCGCCTATGGCATCGGGGTTCGTATTTACAAAATGACGCCGACCCTGAGCGGCAGTGCCGAACAAAACGAGGCCCCGTTGCGTTTGCTCGCCTGGCCCAACCCTGCAAATGATACCATAAACGTAAAATTCCATTTGGAAAAGCCGTCGTCCGTCGTCATTCAACTGCTCGACAGCAAGGGAAACCGGCTCCTCGAAACCCTGCCAGCACCGAGGGATGCCGGAAAGCACACGGAAACCCTTGCGAGCGGGACCTTGCGAGCGGGCTCGTATTTTTTGCTGGTCAAAGCTGACGGGCAGATATTGGGGCAGGTGAATATGATCGTTCAAAACAAACCTTGAAATTATGAAAAAGCAACAAAAATCTCCCTGGAAGGCCCTCGTTTCGGCTATTGTTTTTGGTGGTCTGGGCGTCCTCGCAGGCTATTTCGGAATAACATTTCTGAAATCATTTTTGCCGGTCCAGCTGCTTGCACCGCATGGCTTCGCTGAAAAAGTCCTCTTCATCGCACTTGCTTTTTTCGCCGTTTGGGTCTCGATCGCCATCCACGAACTCGGACATTTGAGTGCAGGGCTTTTGCAGGGATTCCGCATAGCACTTTATACGGCGGGCCTGCTTGGCGTGCGCGGAACCTCGAATGGTGTGCGGTTTTTCCTCAACCGGCACATCAACCTCATGGGCGGGCTGGCCGCGACTTTCCCCGAGCATCTGGAAAGCGGCCCCGAACTGCGGCGCAAATTCGTGCGCATTGTAGCCGCGGGTCCCTTGTCAAGCTTGCTGTTTGGCGCTGCCGCCTTGCTTTCGCTGGTTTTTGTGTTGCAAAACCCCGGTGCTGCGCCTTCCCTTTCGATCCGGGCGAGCGTTGTTTTCCTGATGTCGGCAGGAACGATATCGACGATGATTTTTCTTGCAACCATGATTCCGAGCCGGGCCGGCGGGTTCATGTCTGACGGTGCAAGGCTGATTTCCCTGTTGAGCGGCGGCGAAAAAAGCCGCTACGAGGAAGCCACGCTGGCTATCACAGCGCTTTTGGGTGCGGGCAAACTGCCCGGCGAATACTCGGCTGATTTGCTCGACCGGCTGATGACCCGCAGCCCGGATTCCCTGTTGGGCCTGAACGGGCATTTTATTGCTTTCACCCATCACCTCGACCGGGCCGAAACGGAGCAAGCCCTTCCGCTGGCACGCATTGTTCAGGAAAATATCTCGGCTGTGCCGCCTGTCTTCCAGGGTTATTATTTGAAAGATGTGGTGTTTTGCCTTGCCTTTTTGGCCAACGACGAGGAGGCCGCGCGCGCATGCTGGAACGACATCCGGAAGCAAGCCGAACGCGACCCCGACCCCGCTACCTTCCGGGCGAAAGCGGCGCTTGCTTTATTGGATGGCCAGACGGAGATGGCGGCTGATTTTGTCAAAAAAGGGCTGTCCAAAATCAACGATTTGCCGTTCGACGGGCAGCGCCGGTTTGAAGAAAAATGGCTCGCTGCGGTATCGGAAAGAGTGCGGCAGCGGCAGCAGGCTGTGCAAAATGATCGGACAGTTGGATAATTTCGCCTTGCTATTCCCCTAAAGCCAATTTCAGATTGATTTTTCATTTCCGGCAATCGACTCTACTCTATGGCCATTTCTTTTTCCAAACACCAGGCTTACTGGTTGTGCCAGATATTCGGCTGGGGCACATTCGTACTCTACGAAATCGTCAACTACCTGGGTTTGGGCTTTTTTAGCTGGAAAAATGCGCTGCTGATCGGCATGGCCGCGCCGCTCGGGATGGGTTTTACACATGCGTACCGGGCAGTGTTGCTGCGTTGGCGGTTGCTCGAAATGCCTTTTACGCGAATGGCTTTACTGGCCCTGACAGCGGTTTTCGGACTTTCGGTATTGCTGTTTTCGGGCCTGACAATAGTCGCCTGGGCAGTGGAGGGCTCTGCGAATTGGGCATCGATCACCCCGAATTACGTATTTATGTCGGTACTCAACTGGTCGCGTTATATTTTCGTGTGGGTCCTGATCTATCATTTGTATGGCCTGATGGAGCGCATCAACCGCACGCAGGTCGAACGCCTGTCCTACGAAAACCAGCTCAAAAACGTAGAACTTCAAAACCTGAAAGCCCAGCTTAACCCCCATTTTCTCTTCAATGCGCTCAACAGCGTGAAGGCGCTCACGCACAGCGATCCCAAGCGGGCCGGCGACGCCGTCATGCTGCTATCGGACCTGCTGCGCTATTCCCTCAACTACGAAAAACAAACGCTGGTAACCCTCGCCGACGAACTCGCCGTGACGCGCGACTACCTGGCTTTGGAAAAAATCCGTTTCAACCAGCGGCTCGAATACTCACTGGACATCGAACCGGCGGCAGAAAAATGGCTGATACCACCCGTTTTGCTCGTTACTTTGGCCGAAAACGCCATCAAACATGGCATCGCACAATTAGTGCAGGGCGGGGTTGTACATATTCGGGCACATCTGAAAGAGGGCAAGTTGCAGATCGAAGTGTGCAATACCGGTCATTATGCGCCACAACCCGGCCGGCAGGGCATTGGTCTGGCCAATATCCGCCGGCGACTGGATATGCTCTTTGGCGGCAAAGCATTTTTTGATCTGAATAACAACATCGAACAAAACACCGTGACGGCAGCGGTGCAAATCCCCGCGCTCTGACATGGAAATTCGTACACTGCTCATCGACGACGAAGACCTGGCGCGCCAGGAAATGCGCCACCTGCTCGGCGATTTCCCCGAGATACGTATTGTCGGCGAAGCCGCCGACGCGACGGAGGCCCTGGCCAAAATACAGGCTGAGAGGCCCGACCTGATTTTCCTCGACATCAATATGCCCGGTAAAAGCGGTTTCGATCTGCTCGCGGAGCTCGAAGAAAGCCCGCGTGTGGTGTTTGTAACGGCCTACGATGAATTTGCCGTCCGTGCTTTCGAGACCAATGCCCTCGACTACCTGCTCAAACCTGTCCGGCCGGAGCGGCTCGAGTTGACGGTAGCGGCAGTTCGCGAAACCCTGAGCACCCGGCCTGCGCTACCCGGCAACGCCGCCCGGCCATATGACCTGCGGCCCGAGAGCCTGGTTTTTATCAAAGACGGCGAAAAGTGCTACTTCGTCCGGTTATCAGAGATTTTCCTCTTCGAAAGCGAGGATAATTATGTGCGGGTGCATTTCGGCACGGAAAAGCCTTTGCACCGCAAAAGCCTCAACATGCTTACCGAAAAACTGCCCCCCGAGCTGTTTTTCCGCGCCAACCGAAAACAGGTGATTAACCTGGCTTACATCACCGGCATCGAGCCGTTTTTCAACGGAACCCTGCGCGTTACGCTCCAGGGGGGTATTCGTGTCGAAATTTCGGTGCGGCGGGCGGGAGAGTTCAGAGAGCGACTGAGTTTGTAAGGGAAACGAAACGCTTTGTATTCATGCATGACATGATTTGGACGGCAAATGATTATTTCCCTACCTTGTCTACCCGTTTGTTTTGCGATTTAGAAATTGACTGACCTGGTGGACAGCCTCATACAAAATTTTAAAAACTGGTTATCAAGCGAACTGCTGCTGCAATTTGCACAATTTATCCTGCTGGCAGCCTCTATTCTCCTCCTGGCATGGCTGGCAAGGAAGGGTATTAACCGAACGATTTCCGACAATTTTATACGTTATCGCTTAAAAAAGGTAGCGCGCCTGACCAGCCTCCTGCTGATAACCCTGCTGGCAATCGTAACGTTCACGGGCAAAGTGCAATACTTTACCATTACAATCGGGCTGTTCAGTGCAGGCCTTGCGTTTGCCTTGCAGGAAGTTATCCTGAGCATCGCCGGCTGGTTTGCCATTTTTGGTTCAAACATGTATAAACCGGGCGACCGTATTGAAATCAATGGTGTGAAAGGCGATGTTATCGACATCGGGGTGACCAAAACGACCCTGATGGAAATTGGCGAGTGGGTGAAAAGCGATAATTATAGCGGACGTATCGTCCAGATCAGCAATTCTTTTGTGTTCAAAGGACCGGTGCACAACTACTCCACAGATTTTCCATTTGTTTGGGACGAGATCGAGCTTCCCATCAAATACGGTTCTGATATTCAACTTGCCAATCAGATCATACTGGATGCCGCCAGGACGTCCTTGTCCGGCTATGCCGATTTTGCCAAAACGCACTGGAAAAATATGGTTGGAAAATACCTCATTGAGAATGCCTACGTCGAACCTTCACTCGCCATGAAATTGACAGATAACTGGATAGAATTCAATCTGCGCTATGTAGTGGACTATAAAAAACGAAGGATGACCAAACATCAGCTTTTTACCGATATTTATGATGCCATTATTAAAACGGAGGGGAAAGTTGTGCTGGCTTCCGCGACCTTCGAGATCGTTGGCGTGGCCAACCTTAATATTGACCCGGGTAAAAAGAACCGGTAAATGGACGAGGTCATTTCATTTGCCCGCTATCAATTTCAGCGACAAGCCGGCAAGCGTAAAATTGCAGTCCAAATATTACGCAGGCCCCCGGCATAAGTGTTTGCTGGCATGAAGGCAGTAAAAACGCGACCCCGGCTGGTTGGCCGTGGATCGCGTTTGGTAGAATGGGTCCTGCAAACGAATTCAAGCGCCCCTTTACAACTTTCCGATTTCCGAATTTAGTTGATCTTCCGCCGTCCAGCCGATGTCTTCAATACCGAGCGCCTGAAAGAAAGCGGACCAATAATCTTCCAGCGGCCGGCCGCCCGAGCAATTATCCATTTTGATATCGCTGTTGCAATCCACCAGTTTTACGGAAATACTTTTTCCCTGACGTTTTGTCCGTTCGATAACCTGCCTGCATTCTGCAATGGCAGCGCCCATAACGGTTGTGGTATCTGACATTTGCTGCCGTGCCGCATCAAGCTGGTTGCAATCCAGCACAAGGTGCTGGTTGTGTAGTCGTTGCGTAAACAGGAACCGGCTTTCTTTCGAATCAACGGGCCATCTGAATTCTGCAAAATCAGAATAGTATATCACACAAATATTGGGCGCCTTACATTTCGAAACGGCATCTTTTAGGCGATAGATCGAGCGCCATATCTCCTTGTAGGTTTTCGTACTGTCGCACAAAAACCGCTTGCTGAATTTGCGGTATCTTCCCTTGATACTGAATTTTTCCAGCATGTCATCTCTCTCCACTTCACTGAGGCCTGCATCGGAATCGTTTTTGTTTTCAAATGAAAAAATGGTGTTCACATCGCCGGTGGCGTAGTACAGCGGATAGACGTTTAGTGAAAACCGTCTGATCGTACCGGATTCCATAAATCTGCTTCGCACGGACGAAACGATGCTGCCGACACGCCCCAGTTTCAGGCTTTCAAAAGAAGGCCGGACGTCGAGATCGACAAAAGAAATAATGTCATACGCAGCGGCTGCCCGAACGGAAACGTCAGGTTTGGAATCTCCTGCGCAACCGAGCAGGCACACAATGACGAACAGGGTGAAAGAACCTGACAAGAAAACGAGATTTTGTTTCATGCGGAATTGAATTTAGCGGTTAATTGTCATGAATTCCGGTTTCCTGGGCCGGCACGGGTTTTCGCTTTCTGAACAGCTCGTGTACTTTGGCGCGCCAGCCGGCCTCAAACCCGTATGCGTATTGTTGAGCAGTCGAATTGCCGGCGTCTTCAAAAGCTCGTTCGATGCTGTTTTTTTGACCTGCGCCGTCATGATTATAAGCATTCTGGATTTTCTCCAGTGCGAGCTCGGTTAAAATGGCGCGTTCTCCCAGTTGCGCGATCGCACTTTTGCAGCGGAGTATCTCCTCGTTTATGTTGGATTTTTTCCAGCCTTTGGACCGGAGCAACAACCGCCGGCTCCAGCTTTGCAAAGCGAGGTCAAAATATTGCGCACCTACCAGCGATAACACGACGGTAATGCTGAGAAATACCGCCGTTTTTCCGGCAAGCCGGTAATTGTTGTCTATGTCGGGCAGCCCTTTGATCCCGTTCAAAAGCCCGATCGAGGCGATCAGCAGAACGGTAAAGAACAGGAGGACAATGTTCCGGACAAGCTGGGATTTGGTTCTTGAGGCCTGTATGCCGTTTTTCGGTTTCGGGATACTGAATATCTTGAACGACAACCCTATGCAAAGGGGCAATCCTATCGCCAAAAAAAC
>JAKOXM010000546.1 GCA_029781095.1 Bacteroidota bacterium | reverse complement strand
TGGAAGGCTGGCCTGATCTTGTTGGCTTTTCTGCTGCTGGTGCCTGTAATTGCGATGTATGCCGTACCCAGTTTCCGCATGCGGATAGACTATATGCTTTGGGACTGGCTGCAATACAAACAGAACATCGGCAACCACTATTCCGACTCCGAACGTTTGGTGTCACTTCAGGCCGGCTGGCAAATATGGCTTGCAAACCCCGTTCTGGGCACCGGCGCCGGCGACCTGCCTTCTGCGGTACAGCAGGTGGTCAACGAACGCTATCCCGATTACGTAGATGCGCCCAAACTGCCGCACAACCAATTCATATACATTATGGCCAGTACCGGCTTGTTCGGGCTGATACTCAGCCTGGCAGCCTTTTCAGCGCCGCTCATGACCGTTCAAAACCGGCGTTTTTACCTCCTGGCGGCGTTCCAGGTGCTGGCGTTCAGTTCTTTTCTGGTAGAATACACCATTGAAACGTCCATAGGCGTGACGTTTTACCTTTTTTACACGCTGTGGTTTATGAAGATGGTGAAAACACAGGGGTTGGCGGGTTGAGGGTTTTCGGGTTAGCGGGTTGGCGGGTTGCGGGTTAAAGATTATCCCGGGAGTGTATAAAATCCGTGTCTGTCTTCTGCTTATGCCCACGCCCCCTGAAGGGGAGTGCATTTCGTTGAATACTTAATCCGTTGAAAATAAAACAATTATTTAGATTTTTGTGATGCATTCCCCTTCAGGGGTCGGGAGTGGGAAAGGGGACTTGACACAGTTTTCTGAACTATCCCAACGCCCTCATTATACCGAGTACCTTTGAAACGCCAAACCTCGCAACCCGTAACCCGTCAACCCGAAACCTCGCAACCCGCAACCCGTAACCCGATAACCCGAAACCCGTCAACCCGAAACCCGATAACCCACTAACCCGCCAACCATATCAACGAATGCACGCAAAAAAATCATACGGTCAGCATTTTCTCAAAGACGAAGACATGGCTGCACAAATTGCAGACAGCTTGCAATACGCTGCTCAAACGAAGAAAGTGCTGGAAGTAGGCCCCGGCATGGGCATGCTGACCAAATACCTGTTGCGGCATACAGAATACACGACCTACGTAGTGGAGGCTGACCGCGATATGGTTGATTATTTGCAGAAAAACTACCCGGAAATAACGCCTGACCGATTGATTTTCAGAGACTTTCTCGATCTGGACACGGCTGATATCATGGGCGAATCCGAATATTGCCTGATCGGGAATTTCCCGTATAACATCAGCACGCAGATACTTTTCAAGGTGCTCGACGACCGCGCCCGGATACCTGAAATGGTCGGTATGTTTCAGAAAGAAGTAGCCGACAGGGTGGTGTCGCCACCCGGGTCGAAAGTGTACGGCATTACGAGTGTACTAACCCAGGCTTTTTACAGGGCGGAGCATTTGTTCGCGGTAGAGCCCGGTTCCTTTAACCCGCCTCCCAAGGTGCAATCGGCGGTCATTCGCCTGACGCGAAAGGAGAACTTCAGCCTCGATTGCAATGAAAAACTGTTCCGCCAAATGGTAAAAACCGCGTTCAACCAACGCCGCAAAATGCTGCGCAATACGCTGAAGCCGTTTTTCCCGCCTGAAAAGCTAATGGAAGATCCGTTTTTTCAAAAACGCCCCGAAGATCTCGGCTGGGAAGAATATGTGCGACTGACGAAGGAGGTTGGCGGAGGGCAATCCTGAGAAATCGGGTACGACGGGTGGGTTTTCTGGAACACTCCTGATTTAAGCCAGTCTGGTGTAGTCTTTTGCTTTTTTCAGCAGCCAGGATTTGAAATAGAGCGGCTGCTTTGTTTCTATATCATTGATTATCTTGTCTTTATACGCATTTTTTCGCGTGAGGAGTTTCAGAATACGGGTAAAATTAATAGAGGCCGTAACAGCGCCTATTTTTTTCCTGTCCTGCCTTCCCAGAAAAGCTTCGAAAACGGAACACAGATCCCACAGACGGCCTTCCCTATCCCCCGTTTCATATTGGGATTTAAGTATGAGTGCTTTAGCGCGAATATTATCGAGCAAGTCCTTGAAATCCTTCCCCTCAAGCATTTTTAAAATTTCATCATACGCTCTTTTTTCAAAAAAAACGGTGGCATCAGCCAGAAGCACCGCATCAGCGCGAAGGTGTTCGGGCAAGAACCGACTTTGTGACCTGATAAAGAAAGACGCCCATTCAACATCATTCATATTGCAGGCGATGCTTACAATATTGTTGAATTTGGTGACAGACATGCTCCCTTCGTGTAAAAAAATGGCATGTTCGACCCCAAATTTATTCAGCCAATGCATCTTGTCCCAAAATTCCTCTCTCCCGTTCCTGATTTGCGAGGAAGCGTAATTGTACAAATAACTCATTATCCTTTGTAATTCATCGGGCGCGGCCTTGCCTGCATTTTCCGGCAGCATCGCTTCAATACGGGCATAACTTGCTTCATTATGGCGCGCGACCAACTGGTAAATTTCCCGGTACAATAAAAGGAGCGAATGTTGTTCGTATACGTGCATACCCGAAAAATCCACGTGGGCCAAAGAGGCTTCCGGTTCCATTGGAATGGAAAGTACGTTCAGACGGTTGGCTTTCTCGCAGGCAATTTTGAATTTTGTTATGATATAAAACAAATCCAGCGAGTCCTCGTATTGTTGTACAGCGTCGTTATCCTCATCCAGATTATCCGTTGTCACATAGTAACACATAAAATGACTGGAAACCATACCCTTCAAATAATCTGAAGTGCTTCTTTTGGGCAAAGCGTCTATTTCGTTTTGCAAACGGGTGAACTGTTTCGAAAATTCGGCTTGCAAACCGCGTTCCCTCAAAATTGCAAGCCACAAAGCCTGACTCTCCAGCGCCGTCCCAGTTGCTTTTTCTGTCAGCATAAAGTTTTTTAACCACCGATGCAGATCAGACAAGGCATTCAGTATCTTTTTCCGGTCACCGTCAATTTCTTTTTTAAAAACCTTCCGGTAAGCATACTCAATGTCAAGTTTTCTCTCGTCCCCGAACCCGGGATAGAACTTCAGGATATAGGCGAACAGAGAGAGCGGAACCTGCTCATTTGTATGCAAACGCTTCAGATACTTGTGAAAAGAACTGATCTCCTGTTCGTCGAGCGTACGGAGCAGCGTTAGAAATTTAAGATTATGCATTGAATTACAATTTATTTTTGCGGGGAAAAAGTACAAAATATACTGCATTCAGAGTGCCGGGATCAATACCAGCAGAATTTTAGTTGATAGTGGAATAGCATTTTTATATAACATTGACAATCTGCACTAAACATATTTTTAATACGGCTCTGGTATAAAATATAGTGCTGCTTTATAGCATTTACTGCAAGGTCTTTCCAGGAAAAAACGGCAAAAAACAAGGTGAAACCGGCCGGCAGCTCATTTGGGCGTTATTTTTATATGATGCACGTTTGCAACATATAATCCGTCAGGCTTTTTGGTTAAGTTGTATAGGTGCGAACTGCCAAAATTCAAAATTATGGAAGCTTACCGAAAGCACATTTTAGACAGGTTTCAGGAGCATCTGCACAGAAATTTTAAAAACTATTGCGAACGGCACGGTATAGAGCCAACAGAGGACCAACTGATTACCTTTTTGATTGACCAAAACCTGATCTCGGGCACTCATATCCAGCGATATACTATTCTTAAAGAATTTGAAAAACTATACCCCGAGCAGGATCATCATAAAACACATACAGTTAATGCATTAGCAGATCGGTTTAGTTTATCGCAACGCACGGTTTGGAGTATATTAAAAAATGTTAGTAAAGTTTAGTTAAGTAGAGGACATCTGATTATCTTAAAGGTATGTACCGGCTTTGGCTCTACCGGTTACTTCCCGGTCAGCCAAAGCCTTTTGTCGGCAGAAAATAAATCCTGGATATAGAAAAAGCACTGTCAGAGATCCCGGAGGCCAGTCCCCAGAAAACCGCCCCAAATTTTGATATCAGGTTGAAGGCTTTTTTGAGTTGGCGCGCCCACCCTGTTAGAAAAGGAAAAATTCTCCCGGTTCGCTGTTCGCTAATATAGAAATTGCAAGCCCAAACGGGTAGATCAAACCAGTTCCGCCGACAATTGCTCGATCGCGTTTTCCAAGAAACCCGGTATCAGGGTGTCGAAAGTCCGGCGTATTTTTCCGGGATTGGCCAGGTCGCGTATCATGCGATCGTAGCGCGCCTCGCCGTGTTCTTCCACAATGGCGCTGCGGCGTTCTTCTTCCATAAAATAGGTTAGCAAACCTTCGGGATCGGCTTCCGGGTGGAATTGCGTGCCGATAATCTCGGGGCTGAAACGGATCGCCATGACCGCGCGTTCGTAGTGCATGTGCGGACGAAGTTTTTCGAGACAAAGTATGTGCGCGTCCATGGCGTGCAGTCGATCATTGTTCGGGTTGACCACCTGGTAACGCCGAAAATCGGCAATGTAAAAGGGATCGGGAAGTCCTTCGAACAGGGGTTCTTCCTTGCCATAGTGCGTTTTGTGTACCGGGTAAGTGCCGAAAGACATTTTATATCGCTGTGTCACATCTCCAATGCCGAAATGATGGCATGCCATCTGAAAGGAGTGGCAAATGAAGAAGACATGCTTTTTGGCGTCATTTCTCAGGTTCCACTGCCACAGCTGGCCAATCAGGTTGAAAAAAGGCTCCTGCCACTTGCCCCCGCTCTCGAGGGGGTCGCCCGGCCCTCCCGAGAAAATATAAATATCGTAACCGAGATCGGGTATTTCGCATTCGGCACGTACATCGAAACGGTCGAATTCAATTATTCCGGCGTAGCGATGCAGGATGTTTTGAAGCATCGGAATGCCGCGATTTGACTCGCCGTTGTACAGATCCAGAAGAGCAGCGCGAAGAAGCATAATATTGAAAAAGGTTTGCCGACTACAGAAATACCGGTTATAATCAACTCATATTCAGTACCATCTGTAGTTTCCACAGGAAATTGAAATATTGTTATAAAACCGGTATCGAGACACGCGGTTTTATCTTCAGACGAACTTCTGGAAAAAAGTTTGCCAAAAAACGGTAAACAGGAAAAATAAAAATCGGCGGGATGAGTGAAGCGAAGGTCTGCATTCATCGCGAAAGTTCGAGCGACGCGGGCGGTTTAATTTTGTCAAACAGGTATGATAGCGTAGGTTTGCCCTCCTTTTGCATTATTTATCATCTGACACTCAAAGACTTGCCATATGGAATTCGTTTCAGAAAAAATTATTGACGCCATCATCGAAGAACTGGATGACCTCGCAGACGAGCAGTACGAACAGAGCATGGAGGACTTCGCCGAGGCACAGCCCGTCCTGTTTGCCTGGTTGTTCAGTGAGCAGTTCGATCTGTTATCGGAAGATGAAAAAGGCTACCTGCAATACCTCGCCCTCATAGCATGGCTATCTATTGTGCGCGTAAATGGCCCGGTCGAGGCCGTTTCAGAGGACCAGATCGGCGAAGCGGAAGAGAAGAACTTTGAAGTATTGGAAAATTCTGCCGCAAAAAAATTCCGCGACAGACTGGATCCCTTTTTTGAAAACACTTCGCAGGAAGATCTCCTTGCCTTTGCCGAGGAAGCCGTACTGGAATCGGAAGACGACCCCGAATCTTTTGTAACCAGGGAAGGCCGGGAACCGATCTTTATCGCCATGAAAACGATCGTCGATGTGCTGACCGCAGGTTGAGGCCGGACAAAGGCATTGTTAAAAAGATGAGTCGCCTGTTCCACATTCGGGAACGGCGACTCATTTTTTTAAGGATATGATTTCAGCGATTAACGGCTGACAACTATTTTACGAACAATATACTGGTCATTCACCAGAATCTCCATCTTGTACATCCCCGCCGGCAGAGCGGAAAGATCGAAATCAACCCGCTTGGGCGCTTCCGAAGTCTGCTGCCGAATGAGGCGTCCAGTCATATCATGTACGGTCAGGCGCACCTCCGTGTTGATTTGCTGCGGGAAAATAACCGAGAGTTTGCCGCTTGTCGGGTTTGGTACGATGAGCAGGCCCGAAGCCCAGTCCGGTTCTTTCGTGTCAACGAGACTTTTGACCGTAAATGCCTCGCTGGCAGCAGTACATCCGGCGTCATCCACTACGAATACCTGGTAATTTCCGGCTCCGATGTTGACGAGGTCTTCTGTCGTAACCGGCAAGGTATCGCCGTTGAAGAGCCAGAGATAGGTATAAGGCGCAAGACTTCCTCCTACATTGATATTGATGCTGCCGATGTTTTGATTATCAATATCGTGGATGATGGTATCGAGTTCTATCGTAAGCGCATCCAGAATATTCACCGTAAACGAGCAGGTTCCGACATTGTCGTTCGCGTCAGTATAGGTAAAGGTATTGGTGGTGATGCCAGGCGGGAAAGTTGCGCCGCTGGGCAATCCCGAAGGCATGTTAAACGAGCCGCCGATACCCAGGCAGTTGTCCATGGCCACCGGTGCGGGATATTCCACCACGTCGTCGCCGAAGCAACGCACTACATTATCCGGGCATTCAAGTGCCGGCGCCAGATTGTCGATAACCGTTACGGTAATAGTCTCAACAGTCGTATTGCCCGCGGCATCGGTAGCCGTTACAGCCACGTCATGCGGTCCCAACTGGGCACAGTTAAACGTAGCAGGCACGAATGTTACCGTGCTGACACTACAGTTATCGCTTACATTAATGCCAAGCGATTGTACGCTAAGGGTCACGTTGCCGGTGTTGCCAAGCGGTGCGGTCACAGAAGCAGTCACAATTACCGGAGATTCCGTGTCGATGGATTGCACCGTAGCATCCGCTTCCGTTGTGCAGCCATTGGCATCGGTGACGACTGCCGTATAAGTGCCTGCGAGAAGGTTGGTGGCCGTGGGCCCCGTCTGGTTATTGCTCCATGCGATGGAGAGTGCACCCGTGCCGCCACCGGCGGTCACAGTAGCCGAGCCCGTCGTTTCGTTGGCACATTGTGTGTTGACTACATTATCAACGGCAAGGGTCAAAGCCGGCGGATTGATTACATCTACTTCACCGGAAATGGTACATCCGTTGGCATCCGTAACCGTGACAGTGTAATTGCCTGCTGCAAGTCCCGACTCGGTTGCGTCCATTCCCTGGGTATTCCAGAGGTAAGTGAACGGACCGTTGCCGCCGGTGAGGCTGACAGTTGCAGAGCCGTTGGCTTCTCCGTTACAATTCGGGGAAACCGTTGAGAAACTGGCAGAAAGGCCACAATCGCCGGCAATTACCTGTACTGTTTGGGTAATTGTACAGCCGTTGTCATCCGTGATCGTGACGGTATACAACCCCGGTTCGAGGTCTGTGATCTCCTGTGTCGTTTCGTTGTTGCTCCATTTGTAGGTATAAGGAGCCACACCACCCGAGGGGTTGGCGGAAGCCGTGCCGTCGTTGGCGCCGTTGGCCGATTCGGGCGTTGCCACGGCATTGGCAAACAACTGATCCGGTTGGTTCACCGTGGCTGTAGCGCTGGCGGTACATTGCTCGCCGTCCGTAATCGTCACCGAATAATCTCCGCTGGCGACACCCGTGATGGCGGGAGTCGTGGCATTATTACTCCAAAGATACGTGTATGAGCCATTGCCTCCCGATACGGCAACACTTGCACCGCCAGTCAGCGCACCGAAGCAGAGTACGTCTGTCAGGGTGGAAATTTGCGCAGATACAACGGGGTTTTGAATAACAGTAAGGTTAGCGGTGCTGGTGCAGCCATTCTCCGGGTTCGTGACTAAAACGCTGTATATGCCGGGTGAACCGGCAGAAAGGGTCGGATCGTCGCCCGTAGACTGCATTGTGTTATCCGGCAAGGTCCAGTCATGCGTCAGCGACGGCGACGGATCGGTGCTGGAAGCAGTGATGATTACCGAGGCATTGTTACAATTCAGGTTACCGGAAACGCTCAGTGCCGCGCCCGGCGCCGTATTGTCGAGGGCAACACTAGCCGTTGCGGTGCTGGTACATCCATTGCTTCCGGTTACGGTCAAAATATAGCTTCCAGGCTGGGAAACAGTCGGATTGGCAATGCTTGAAGTGAATCCACCGGGGCCCGTCCATGCGAAAGCCGGGTTGGCCGACTGCGAAGAACCGCCCAGTATTACGGAAGAAACAGAGCAATTAATCACACCGCCGGTCGCTGCCGCGCCGGGCTGATCGGTATTGGCGACCACTGTCGCTATCGCTGCATTGGTACATCCTGAAACATTATCCGTTACAACCACCGTGTAATCGCCGGAGGCATTTACAACGGGGTTTTGATCAGTAGAACTGAATCCATTGGGCCCCGACCAGATAAAGGTCGGGTTATTGGCATTGGTGGTCGACTGGATTGTAATACTTGGCACGCTGCACGAATAGGTGCCTCCAATGGCACTGATGGCAGGTGGCAGCACGTTGGCGGTGACTTTGGCGTTGTTGCCCGCCGTACAACCATTTGTACTGTCGGTCACCACAAGGCGATAGGTGCCGGGGGCATTGACCGTAGGTGTCAGGGTATTTCCGCCTGATACGATGTTTCCACCGATCAGTTTGATCCAGTTATAGGAATACTGGCTGCCGACCGAGCCGCTGCCCTGCAACTGTATTAATGGCTCGTCACAATCTATGATCCTGTCCGGGCCTGCATTGGCGAGCGGCGGCGTGGTATTGGCAGCTACGACCACCGTCGATGTGTCTTCGCAGGCGAGACCGCCCGTAAAGTTCGTCACGATGAGCGAATACGAACCCGGCGCAGTCACGACTGCACTGTCAGCATTGCTGATGACCGTTCCGCTCGCGTTAATCCATCTGTAATAAATGGTGTTGCCGGATGATGACCCGGCGCTATGAAGCACTACGGAGGTTTTTTTGCAGGTAAGGGTATCCACAACCTGCGCCTCCGCGTTGACGGGTATTTTTACGAGAATAAAGTTCACCGTACTGTCGCATCCGTTATCCGCCGTGATCACTTCCTGGTAGGTTCCGGTCTCGCAATATTCAAACCCGCCGACGTAGAAACATTCGTCCTTGCAAAGGAATTTGGGCGGCAGATTTTTTGATTTCCGTGGCAGTGCCGTAATCGTCTGCTGTACAATACTGTCGCAGCCTAAATAAGACGGCATGGGAGGTGTTTTCAGCGTATATTTTCCCGGTGCGAGAATACCCTGGTTTGGCGACACATCCCATGTGTAGGGCAGTTCCTCGAAACACAGGGTCATTTCCGGCAGCACCGTAACCGGAAGTGGTTCATTCACAACCTGGATACAGGTTGTTTTCGGTGTATCGCATGCGTTGGTAGCCGTTACGCAGACCAGACCGCCGAGGCCGCCGAACTGAATATTGACAGTAGAACCGCCATCGCCGCTGACCGGGACAAAGGCAGTATTCGAGCCGCCGTTAATTTTTGAACCCGCAGGAGAAGTCCAGATGTAACTAAGGGCATATTGTACGGGAGGAAGGGAAAACGAAGCGGTTCCTTTCGGGCAAATCTTTTTAGGTCCTTGTATGCTGTCGATATTTCCAATTTCAGGTGCAGCGGCCGAGCCGTTTAAAACGCTGATGTGAAAATCACATTCGGCATTGTTAACACCATCGACTACGAGCAGATATGGCTGACCCACGATAAGCGGTGCAGCGAGCAGGGTCGGATTGTTGGGGTCGAGCTGCCCACAGCTGATCGCTTTATAGGGGTGATCGCAAGAAGTCATCACAGCGGCTTCCAGGGTGGTGCCGGTTTTGCACTTGAGCGTCTTGATCGAAAACTCGATAATACTTGTACCCGCAATAAACTTGTACCACCTCGGGTTTCCGATCGTGATGGGCGGGGCGCCTATTAAACAGTTGTCAATTGTTTGTGGCAAACTGGGTGATGGAGACGGTGGGGTGGTAAAATCTTCAATTCCATCCAGGTCACAATAAACGCAACCCGCCAGTTCACATAAAAAGGCGCCCGGCGCCCCTGGCGGGCACGGACTCCCCACTTGCGCAAACAATTGCGTTCCGATGGTGACAAAAAAAAGAAGTAGAAAAAGTGTTAATTGTTGTCTCATAACTCGGTCAAAATTAGATGTAGAATAGAAGTGATGGATTAAGGAGATTCCAGCCAACAGGGTTACGCTGCTGCATCAGCAAATAAAAACAAGGTGAAAAAAGACACGACAGCAAATTCTGAATGATCCTTCAAATGTATGATCATTTAGATGGTACTCCAAAAAATGAATTGAGTATGCAAATTCCGCGACACTTTTTAGCGCTATCTTGGTATTACGCACCCAGCCATGTCTTGAAATCACCGGCTCTTTCCCTGCTGACGAATACATCTTCCGGGGCGGAGGGGGCTATTTCGAGCTTCAGGCGACCGTTGAGATGCGGGTGAATTTTTCGTATGGCGTCGATACGGAGCATCATGCCCCGGCTGATGCGGAAGAAGTCGCGGGGGTCGAGCAATCGCTCGAGTTCCTCCAGGGCATTGTCCACAAAAAACTTCTTTCCGGCAAATGTGTATGCCTGGGTGAGCCCCTCCGAAGAGCGAAAAAAAGCAATATCCGAGGCAGCCAGAAAGGCGAGCTGCTGCCCGGTTTTCACCAAAAAGCGGTCTTTGTAACTTTCTTTTTTGAAATACCCCGACAAGGCATCCCAGTCGAGTGCAGCGGGCAGCGATCGCCGGTTCCGGATTTTGTCCAGCGCCAATTTCAATTCTTCCGGGTCCACGGGTTTGAGCAGGTAATCAACCGCATTGACTTTGAATGCCTGCACGGCATACTGGTCAAAAGCCGTGGTAAATATGACCGGAGCAGTAACAGTTGTCTGCCGGAAAATGTCGAAACTCAAACCGTCGGCAATCTGTATGTCCATGAAAACCAGGTCGGGTGCCGGGAAGGTACGCATCCAGCGCACGGCGCTTTCGACGGTATCGAGCGTATCGATGATCTGAAAAGCGGGGTCCTGCGCCAGTAAAAGTTTGGTCAGCTGGCGTGCAGCGGGAATCTCATCTTCCACGAGCAGAATTTTCATACGTTTTGAAGTTCTATCATTGGCAATGCCACCGTGAAATATTGTTGGGACGTGATTACTTCTACCTGCTGTTCCGTGAGTATGCGGTAGCGATCTTTAATATTCTGGAGGCCGACACCCGTTGAGTCCATTACCTGGTTCTTGCGTTGCAGGTTGTTGCGTACGACCATGTGGCCGTTTTCTGCAAAAACTTCGATTTTGAGTGGTTTTTCAGTAGAAATGACATTGTGTTTAATCGCATTTTCAAAAAGCAGTTGCAACGTAAGCGGTACAATGACCGCATTTTGCCGCTGTTCCAGGTCCCTGATTTTTACGACCAGGTTCTCGCCAAACCGCTCGTGCAGCAGGTATATGTACGAATACAAAAAATCCAGCTCCTGCCGGAGAGGGATCATTTTTGCGTCGCGGCTTTCCAGCACATAGCGGTAGACTTTGCTCAGTTGCTGCACAAATCGCACGGCTTTTTCCTGATCTTCCGGTATCAGATAAATCAATGTGTTGAGGCTGTTGAAAAGAAAATGAGGATTCACCTGGTTGCGAAGCCCTTCGAGTTGGCTGGCCAGGTGCGCCCGTTCAAGCTGTTCCTTTTCCAGCAGTGTATCCTGCCAGAGCCTGAACAGCCGGCGACTTTCGTAAATGGCTCCTACGGTCAGCAGCAGGATCATCGACGATCCGAATTTCTGGAAGGAAGAAGGCTCTTTGGGTTCAATGCCATTCTGGAAAAAAGTGTCTACGACGGTTCCTACCACGGGGCATACAACAAGCACGTATAGTAATGACAATCCGATGATCCAGGCAATGCGTTTACGGTTATCCTGAACGGCCGGAAAACGATTGGTGATATGGATGAATATCGGACGGCTGCCTTCCCAAATGCACAGGGCAAATATCAGCGATATACCCACCGAATGCCAGTAACCCGCCCAGCTGGAGTATGTGTTTCCGAAAAAGACCGGTGGACAAATCAGGGCGATGAAGGGGATGCCGACAATGCGCATCCATTTGTCATCATAGCCATATGCCGATTTGCAGGAAACCATGTGGTGAAGGTAGTGATTTTGTAAAAAGCATTTCAGGTTTCATCCCTGCGCCGGCAAGTCAAATCGGGACTTTGACTTGCCGGTGCAGGGATGTTTAAAACTCGATCCGGTACAACAGGTCCGGGAAAAAACCGATCTGGTCGATTCGGCCCACGTTGCCTTTCACTTCGTTATACCGCATTGCGAAGATATTCGCATTGTTTGTTACGTTCTGAAAATCAAGGAAAAAAGTCTGCGAGCGTTTGTGTTTTGCACTGTTCGTCCGGAAACCGATTTTCACATCCCAGCGGAAATAGTTGTCCAGCCGTAGGCTGAATGCACGGTCGTCGTACAGCACTTCCTTGCCGGCAGCCCGGCTGGCATCGAGGTCGACGGGGGTGTAGGGGCGTCCTCCCGCATTGGTCAGTTTTGTATCGAGGGTCAGGAAGCGCCGTCCGGAATCGCCGAGCCTGAATTCCCTGCCTGCGAGTACGTTCAGCACATAACCGCCGTCGAAAGCGGTGCTGCGTTCCACCCCGTCGGAACCTTTGTACTTTGAATCGAATACGCTCAGCGTCACGAGGCCGTAGTAGCCTTTGCTGAAAAACTTTTCCACCGTCAGTTCGATCCCCGTGTTCGTTCCCGTGCCTTTGTTCACCAGGTTGTTTTTTTCCGGAAAAATAAAGTCTGCGCCCGTGTTCAGCAGAGAAAAACTGCTTGAAAAAGACTCAACCGGCACGTCGGAAACAGACTGGTAATACGCTTCAGCCTTCACGCGCCAGTCAGCTGCGGGCTTGAAGTCGTAGCCAAGTACGAGGTGCTGGTTGCGCGTGAATCCGAGACGGTTGTTTGTTTCCACAAAAGAGCCGTCGGCCTGGCGCTCGCGAAACAGGAATACCGGCAGGGGCTGGGTCTGGTGGTGCAGTCCGTAACCGAGGCTGAGGGTGTGTTTCGGAGCGAATTGCCAGTTCAGCGCAGCGCGCGGCTCTACGGCAAGGTCCTTTGTTTTGGCAAAATAAAGCCCGTGCAAACCCGCGTTCAACGTCAATGTTTCCGTCAGGCGGTATTGTGCCTGCGCATACGCTTCCGATTGATGGAACCAGCCGTTGAAATCACGCTGCGTAAACCAGTCAGGGCGGTTGTCGTCATCAAGATCGAGCGTGTTTTTGCGGGTATCCACGCGTGTATCGAGTTGCTGTTGCTGCAGGAGGATACCCGAACGCACGGTCAGGCGGTTATTGATCTTGACATTATAATACGACGAAAGGCGAAAAGTCGTGTTGGCGTCGTGCACATCCCATATCCGGAAGGGCTCGCCGTTATCGATCAAAAGGTCGTCCGCCGTGTACAGATTGTTAGAGTGGGAGACCGATGCAACCGTGCGGACATAAGATCGGTCGTTGAGCAACAAGCTGTGCTTCATACCGAGCACGCCGAATTTGGAGACATTATAGGCATTCTCGTTCGGGTTGGCGAACAGGTCGGTGGTATCGATCTCTGCGCCCAGAAAATCGATCGCGCTGTAGGCGCCGATACCGAATATCGAAAATTTGCCCGCTTTGCCGTTGCCCAGGTCGGCATTGAAGCTCAGGTCCTTGTAACGCGGCGTCGCGCTTGTACCGATGTTCAGGCCAGCAGCATCGGCGATTTCGGCGAACGAATGGCGGTAAGCAATCACAAACGACCCGTCGTGTTTTTTATTCAGCGGGCCCTCTGCGAGCGCTTCCAGGCCCGAAAACGCGCCGATTTGTCCCATGAACTCAAAACGCTCCTTGTTGCCTGTGCGCAGATTGATGTCAAACACCCCTGCCAGCGCATTGCCGTACTCCGCGGGAAAAGCGCCCGTCAAAAAATCCGAGTTCGCGATCAGGTTCGGGTTGAGCGCAGATACCGGTCCCCCGGTAGTGCCTAGGGTGGAAAAGTGGTTGGGGTTCGGGATCGGGATGCCTTCCAGCCGCCACAACACGCCGGTAGGAGAGTTGCCACGGATAATGATGTCGTTGCGGGCATCGTTGTTGGCCGCCACACCGGCGAAGTTGGATACAAGTCTCGCCACGTCGCTGCGGCCTCCGGAGTAGCGCATCACTTCCTCCGTATTGAATTGCCGTGCCGAAATCGTGGCCAGCTCATTCACAGGCCTGTCTTTATCGACTTTGGCGGTTACCACCACTTCATTCATCCTGGTGAATGATTCTTCCAGACGAATATCCAGTTGCACGTCCTTGCCGGCCGTAACGAGAATATTGGGAATAGTCTGGCTTTCATAGCCCAGGTAGTTGACACGCAAGGTCTGGCGACCCACCGGTACGCTGGAAAGTGTAAACCTGCCATCGACATCCGACATGGCGCCGATTGCCGGTTCGGTATTCAACAACTGGATTGTCGCGCCGATCAGGGGCGATTCCGATTGTCCGTCGATCACTACGCCGTGCAGCGTTGACGTTTGCGCAATCAGCAGGAATGGAAACAGCAGGAGGCTGATAAAAAGAAGAATAAGATTGGTTTTCATCGCTTGATTATTATTTGAACAACTTTTTAAATGAAACAACGGTGCAAACATGCAGGGCGGGGTTTTCTCCTGAAAGCGATATGCTTTGAGTGGTCGGGAAATTCCTTTGGACGGAAAAAATGCGGGGCTGAGTCGCAGTATGAAAAAGGAAAAATGCAGGATACCTGAAAAAAATGCGGCCGGAAAAAACCGCAGACGCATATGCCTCGTAAGTGTTGAAACTCGGGTGATTGCGACAGCCTGATCCAGCGTCCGGCCGGAGCTGACAAATGTTGCACAACCTGTCATTCAATTCTTTACCAAACAAAAGCAATCATGACCACTGTAATGAAACATGCTTTAAGCCGGCTGCTTGTCATGCCGGCGCTGCTTTTCAGTGTTTTCGGTACGGCATTATTTGCCTCCAGCCACAGAGAAGCGCCACTGATCGCCAACGATCCGCTGGCAGACAATACGGACCTCTATGCGTTCCGTAGCCCCGATAACCCCAATACCATTACCATCATCGCCAATTACATTCCGGCGGAATTGCCTTTCGGCGGACCCAACTACAACACGTTCGGGGAAAACATCCGCTATGAAATCCACATTGACAATGATGCGACCAAACCCGGCGACGAGATCGTATACCGGTTCACTTTTCACCGGGTGAATGAAGATCCGAGCACATTTTTCAACATTCGCCTCGGCAAACAAAACCTGAAAACTACCTACACGCTCGAACGCAGCACCGACGGCGGCGCTACATTTGCCATCATCCTTTCGAACGGCCCGGTGCCGCCGCCGAACATCGGTCCGCGCTCCATCGAATCGGGGGCGGGTCTTAATACATCGTACGAAAGCATCATCAGCGCGTCCATTATGATGGCGTCTACCGGCGAAAAAGTGTTCTGCGGGCCGGCCGATGATCCATTCTTTGTCGACCTCGGCGGCATTTTCGATCTGGGCGACGCCCCGCGCCAAAACGGCGAATCGCGCGACGGACTCGGCTATTACAACGTGCACTCGATAGCTATCCAGGTACCAATCGCCACGTTGCGCAAAACAGGCGCCCCTGCGGTGCCAACGAGCATCCTCGATGCCGATTACGTGATCGGCGTGTGGGCTTCGGCCAGCCGCCGGATGATGCGCACGCTTCAGTCGGATGGCTCGGCAGCTTCGGAAGACGGCAGTTGGGTGCAGGTATCGCGCCTCGGTATGCCGCTGACCAATGAGGCGGTCATCCCGATCGGCAACAAGGATTTCTGGAACCGTCTCACGCCGTACGACGAACTGGCCGACAATACACTGGACGGCTATTTCTACAATCCCGAGCTCGCGTTGTACATGGATGATGATTTGTTCGGCGGCGCCGTGCCGGCATTCGCAGCCCTGCGCATCCAGCGCAACTCCCTGCAGGCATTCGACTTCGGCAACGGCCACGACGGACTCTACGGCCTCAAAGGCAATCCCGCCCTGGCAGGCACCGCACTCGACGACGCCGTGTTCGGCACCCTGCTGCTGCCCGGACCCGGAAAACCGCGTTCCGTCGACCTCTGGCCCATTTTCCACACCGGTGTGCCAAACGTACGCCCTTACCAACTCGCAACCGGCAAAAACGGCAATCCGCTTGCCGCGGGAAAACCTTTCATCAACAACTTCCTGCCAAACGGCGGCGACATGCTACGCCTCAACATGGCAGTGCCCGTCACCGACCGCCAGGATCCCAAATTCAGTCCGCTGGGTATCATCAATGCCGCCGTGCTGGGCCTTACCGACCCGGCGTACAACCAGAACACCAGCATCCAGTTTATTCCCAACATGGACGGATTCCCCAACGGCCGTCGACTCGAAGACGACGTGACGCGTATTGAACTGCAAGCCGTGGCCGGCGCCGCATTGGCGGCCATAGGGCTCTGGTACGACGACTATATCACCGGCAGCGCTAACCCGGTTACGCCCAAATTGCTCGGCGTGCTGACCTACAGCACCGGCGTAGATAAAAACGACAAGCCTTTCAAAAGCAGTTTCCCGTACGTTGCTTCGCCATGGTCAGGCACGGAAGTAGGTCAATAACTGACCGGAACACTCGAAACATCACTCATATAAAAATTTCAACGATGAAACTCGTAAATATAACAAAGTCCCTGATAGTGAGCGCATTGTGGTTGCTCGCCATCACGGCGGGATTTGCCT
>JAKOXM010000538.1 GCA_029781095.1 Bacteroidota bacterium | reverse complement strand
GCAATTCGGATGCTGTTGTGAAATTGTTTAACTTTATCAACGCAACCATGCCGGAAGAAAACTCGTGAGGTCAGACAACAAGGCAATTTCGCTTTGTCAGTCATAAACAAACGCAGTTTTCTGATGAAAAAACTTTTGTTGTTCTCCGCCTTATTTGTGCTGGCAGCCGTTTACTCCTGCCAGAAAGATGCCACAACGCTTTCCAGTCTGACTACTGATGAAACCGCCGTCACAGATCGCGGCGGAGATCATCATGGTATGTTAATGCACGGTGATTCCCTGCATCTCGATTCCCTGTGTCACCACCATCTCGATTCTCTGAGCCATCCCGACTGGGACTCGCTTTTCCACCAACACTGGGATTCGCTGGGACATCCGAACCTGGATTCGCTCTTTCACCACCACATTGATTCCTTGGATCACCCGCATCCGGATACCATCGATATGCCGGGCGGTCCACATGGCGGTCCACACGGTGGTCCGCATGGCGGCGGTCACCACCACGGCCATTGAGTTGTGAATTTTTAACCGGGTTTTTTACATAAGCATAGTTTGCGTCCTCCGGTCCTGAGATTCGGGGGACGCTTTTCTCAAAAACGGTTTTTTATCACATTTTAAATCAATCACTTGTGAGGAGCAATTTTTTTAAGTTCGGCCTTTTTATCATTCTTGCCGTCCTTTTTTTCGGGAACTGCTCGAAAGACAATTCGTCCGGTAGTTATGTCGATCAGGCAGATTGCACGGGTATAGATGCAGCCACGAATACTTATACCAAAAGCATAAAGGCCATTTTGGACGCTCATTGTGCCAATTCCGGCTGTCATGATGCTTTTTCGAGGTCCCGGAATATCGATTTAAGTACCTATGCGTCCTCTAAAAGCGTTTTTGAGAACACCGACGCTTTTTGCAGTATTCACTGGAACGGGTGTAATCCGATGCCGCAAGGCAGCGCCAAACTCAGCGACGCCATTCTTCAGAAGATTGATTGCTGGGCAAAAAACGGTTACGCCCAATAACGCATCTTTTTAAAACTCACTATTTCAATGAAAATCAAATCTTTCACCGTCGCGATGGTGCTCTTTGTCGTTTGGAACATCCTGACAGGTTCCATGCGAAATCCAAATAACCCGCCTACCGGACGCACCGGCGCACCGGGTGAAACCACCTGCGGTGCTGCCGGATGCCATTCAGGCGGCTCATTTACAGGCACCGTTGCGATAACCGGCGTTCCGGATACCATCGTGGCCAACCAGTCGTATCCTGTAACCCTCACGCAGACAAGCAATGCTACCCGTGGCGGATTTGAACTGACCTGCCTGGACAGTACTTCGAATGCCAAATGCGGCACGCTGACGGCGGGATCGGGCACTTCGGTAGCCACCTCGGGCGGTCGCCAGTATGTGCGTCAGTCGTCGCCCAAAAACCTGAGTAGCGGCAGCGTTTCCTGGTCGTTTTCCTGGAAAGCGCCGGCTTCCATTACCGGAAACAAGGCTACCTTCTATTTTGTAAGCCTTGCGGCAAATGGAAATGGCGGCACATCCGGCGACAAGGTGCTGATTGCTACAAAACATATTGTAATGCAGCCTACGGTGGCGGCACACGAGCCGGATAACAGTGATCTGGCCAAATTGTATCCCGGTCTGGTACAGGATATTCTGCATATCGATCTGGCGCAGGCTTCCGGCGGACGACTCGCCATATTTGACATGCAGGGAAAAGAAGTGATGTACAGCGATCTCGCCCAAAACAATCAACTCGACGTCAGTCAGTTAAAAAAAGGCGTGCACATCGCGCAAATAGAAATCGACGGCAAGTTGCTGGTGAAAAAATTTGTGATCGAATAGCATTTGCAGGATACGGGTCGGCCGCAATCCTTCAAATGATATCCTTTACGCGAGATTATCTAATCCAAACCTTTGCTTGTTGGGACCTCCCCGTTTTCAGAATGTGGGAGGTTCTTGTTTTTGCCCGCTTGTCAAATTTGCGTCAGCCTGCCACCCGGCAGACCGGCAGACCGTCTAAGCGCACTACCTTTGCCGCTTAACCAGACGCCAGTATGACTGACACCAACGATATCCGATCCGAATCATCATCCCTGTTTTTGCGTGCGGCAGCAGGCCGGCAAACCGAGCGCCCTCCCGTCTGGCTGATGCGGCAGGCAGGACGGATACTGCCACAATACCGCGCATTGCGCGCCGGATTCCCCGATTTCAAGGCATTTGTAAAAACGCCGGAAGCCGCCTCGGAAGCGACGATTCAACCCGTGGACGAACTGGGTGTGGATGC
>JAKOXM010000526.1 GCA_029781095.1 Bacteroidota bacterium | reverse complement strand
AGGCAAGACCCGCGGCCGGCTTGCCGGTGGAAACCTGTCCCTACTTTCGGCCATGGCGGGGACGCCCTTTGCCCCTTCTTTTCACGGAAAAATCGCCTTTATTGAAGATGTGGGCGAACAACCCTACCGAATCGATCGCATGCTGACGCAATTGCTGCAGGCGACCGACCTGCGAAAAGCAGCCGGGATCGCCCTCGGCGTTTTTTCCGGCTGTCAGCCCAAAGGGGACGGTCCCTCGCTCTCGCTCGCCGATACCCTGCGCGATCGCCTGGGTTCATTGGGCATGCCCGTGCTCTATGGCATTCCTTTCGGGCACGTGGATCATCAGGCTACCATCCCTGTCGGTATAGAAGCGGAACTGGACACGCAGGCCGGCACCCTGACCTTGCTGGAGGCCGGGGTGGAATAAATTAATCCAGTCGGGGTATTTTTTGCAGAAATGGCGCAATTGCCCGTTGCCGCTTCGCTTGGAAAAGACCCGGCTGCATCGCCCGCAAGCGTGGTATCACTCTGCAACGGGATAATCACCACTCGTTTCCCGGATAGGTACGTTGCAAATGCTGCATTTCGGCGAGGATAAAACCGAGATGTTCGCTGTGCCGGCCTTGTTTGCCGCCGCTTTGCATCCAGTCGTTTTCAGGGCGTTTCAAAGTGGCTTCTTCGAGGATATCTGCAACCTTTGTCTGCCATAATGGCTTGATTTTCAATAAATCAGGGCCAATTCCGGATTCCGCAGCAAGGCGGTCCGTATCGTCAGGTGTGGTAAGTTCACCGCTGAACATCCAAAGGTCGTCGAGTGCCGTCTGCATTTTTTGATGGCTGATTTCCGTGCCGTCGCCGAGTCGAACCATCCATTCGGAAGAGTAGCGAAGGTGATACGTGACTTCTTTGAGGGCTTTTTCAGCAATGCCGGCAAGGTGCCTGTCGCTGCTCCGGAGCAGTGCTTCGTAGTTGAAATAATTAAACGTGTCGAAGAAAAACTGGCGCACGATGGTATAAGCCCAATCCCTGTTTGGCTGTTCGACAAGCAGGACGTTGCGATACTGGTGGGCATCGCGAAAATATGCCAGATCATCTTCCGTACGTCCTTTACCTTCCAGTTCGCCGGCATAGGAAAGCAACATGCGCGCCTGTCCAAGCAGATCGAGGGCGATGTTGGTCATGGCAATGTCTTGTTCAAGCACCGGGCCATGACCACACCATTCTCCAAGACGTTGAGAAAGAATCAGGCCATTGTCGCCCAGGCGGAGCAGATATTCGAAAGTGATGTTCATTCTAAGGTTTCAGGGTTTCAGGGTTTCAAGGTTGGCAATTGTTTATCAACGCCGGAACCTTGAAAAATTGAAACCCGTATTTTACATATGTTTCACCTCGTCGGGGAGGTCGTAAAAAGTCGGGTGACGGTATACTTTATCATTGGCAGGGTCAAAAAACGCTTCGGGGTCTTCCGTTGAAGCATGTATATGGGCCGATTCGACGACCCAGATGCTGATGCCTTCGTTGCGGCGGCAATATACGTCCCGTGCATTTTCAAGCGCCATTTGCGCATCGGCGGCGTGCAGACTCCCCACGTGTTTGTGGCTCAATCCCTGTTTGGAGCGGATAAATATTTCCCAAAGTGGCCAGTCTTTCATAAACGGCAGACTTGTAAATGTGAAGTTAAAAGGCAGCAACGGGTCTGGATAACACGTTTTCTGCCGGCATGGCACAAAGATATGAAAGTCCGATTGTGCAGCAATGAAACAATGAAGTCATGCAGCAATGAAACAAAGCCTTATTTTTGCACCGCAATTTTAACCAACAGAACACAAATCTCTGATGATGAAGCCAAACTACGTTTTTGCTATTTTACTGCTAGTCTCTTCTTGTTCGCTCAATGCCCAAATCCGGTACGGTTTTAAAACGGGATTGAGCTTTGCACATTTTAACGGCCCTTCCGAAACGAATGACGCCGGCGCCAGCCTGGAAACATGGAAAAACGTGACAGGTTTTCATATCGGGGCCACTTTTTCGTATCATTTTACCGATAACTACAGCGTTCGGGCTGAATTGCTCTATTCCAAAAAAGGGGCAAAATATACTTTCGACGGACAATCCTACCGGGTGTTTCGCTACGAAACGGGCAGTACGCTGAGTTCGGGGACTTCCCGTTATCTCATCAACATCAACAATTCGTACATCGATATCCCATTGCTGGGAGTGGCCCGCTGGGGCGATTTTGAACTTTCAGCCGGCGGTTATGTCAGTTTTCTGGTCGGCTCCATAGGCGACGGTTCGCTTCGGTACTCGGGTAAAACCGCGCCCCCGCAGGAATTTCAAATCAAGGATAAAAATACCGGCAAGGATCAACTGGTATTCAATCTTAATTACAACTATCGGAAAGACAAGCCGGGCGAAGGTGACAATGCCGGCAAAGTCATTGCGGAACTGGGCACGCGCGATGTCGAACTGCCAAATACCCTGGGCGCATATTTCGACTATACCGAAGACAAAGGCAACCTGTTCAACGGGCTTGATTACGGCCTCACAGGCGGCGTCGCCTATTACCTCAGCCGGTCGCTGTATGCCGGGGTGCGTATTCAATATGGAATGGCGGACATAACCAGGAATGCAGCCGATTTGTCGAAGGTTTCAGTAAACGCAGATGGTTCCGGAATCTATCGCAATGACAAGGATAAAAATTTCGCAGTCCAGGTAACGGTTGGATTTGGATTTTGAAAAAAATGACCTCCTGTTGGCGGAAACAGTCAATAATGATGGCATAATGCACGCCATCTCATAAGTTGTTTGCGCCAATTCGGGTCATTTTCGTAGTTTCGCTGCTCGTAAAAGCAGATTTGTTATCCGGGTTTCAGAATTTTACGATGCCTTCCTTCGTTGACTATTGGCAATTCACTAAAGTGTCACCTTACTGACTGATGCACTACAAACATCTGCTGCGTTTCTTTTTGCCGGCAATCATACTGACCGGCGTTTACTTTTCCTCTTGTAAAAAAAATGATTTTGAAGACACGCAATTGGCCGATCACTCGGCAGAATTTGCGTTTCCGCTGTTTACAACGACCCTCAATCTGAAGGATTTGATGCTCAAGGTGCTGAACGACACGCTTTCCGGCGACACCTTGCTTGTGAATCCCGACAACACAATGACGCTGTACTACACCGGCGATGTCGTGGAAAAACCCGCTACCGATATTTTTGCCGACTTTGCCGGAGGCATTTTCCCGTTGTCGGATACAATATCCAATTCGCCGATCGATACGATAGAAGGCGTCACGATTTACAGGGCCGACCTGACGAAAGGCCGGATCGGGATGACGATTTTCAACGTGAGTTCCGACACCTTGACCGGCACTTTGCGGATACCGCAAATGACCAAAAACGGCCAGGTGTTCGTATATCCTTTTGTCGCTCCGCCACTCGGCACTTTCGTGTCGCCACCCATCGACGTGACGGGCTATACGCTTCAGTCGAACAGCAATACGCTCCAGTTTATCTATGCTGCATACAAGCCCAACGGAACCCGCGTGAAAGTGGAACTATCGCCGGGCATTCCGGGCATCTACGTGGCTTTCGAAAACCTTGAATTCAGTTATCTCGAAGGTTTCTGGGGGTATCAGGAATATTCCCTCGTACGCGATACCATCGAAATCAACATTAACCAGACCAATCTGGTCGGCGATGTGCGGATCGAAAACCCGAAAGTGACCATGCGCATCTCCAATTCCTGGGGCTTCCCGACCCGCGGCAAAATCAAATACCTCAGTTTTATCGGACAGAACAATGAGGAAATACCACTTGTCAGCTCGGTTTTCCCTGACAGCACGGTTGATTTCAATTACCCTTCCTATGCTGCCGGCGAGGTAGGGCAGACCAAATACACCGATATATACCTGGATGAGACAAACTCCAACATTGCCCAAATATTCAATTCGCAACCCAAACGGCTTATATACGAACTGGATGGCATTTCAAATGCCCAAAATGACCAGAGCATCATCGGGTTTCTTACTGACAGCAGTGTCATTAGTCTTGCCATGCGCGTCGAACTCCTGCTGGAAGGATCTGCCCGCAATTTCGGCGCGGAACAAACCCTTGATCTCAATTTTGGCGACTTTGGCGATATAGATACCACCAACATAGAAGAAGTGGAATTCAAACTCGTCACTGAAAACGGAACCGCCGTCTCCACGACGCTGCAACTGTATTTTCTGGATGATGCCGGCCAGGCGATCGACTCCCTCTTTACCGGGGAGCCGCGGTTTATTATGAAGGCGGCGCCGATCAACAGCGAAGGCGTGGCCACAGGCACTACCCGCACCGAACAATTTGTGCCTATGACTGCCGCGCGTTTCACCCGGGTAAGGGAATCCAAAAAGGCATTCCTGAAAACGGCGTTTACCACGGCCCAGGACGGCAATATACCGGTGAAACTTCTGGCAACCGACCAAACGACAGTGAAGATGGGGATAAAGGTGAAGACGAAATTCTGAGTGCTTACGGCCGATTGCTTTATTGTTTCATTTTTATCGCCAGACTTTCCTAATTCATTCGAAACCAATGTTTTCAAGATATAAAATAGTTCTTCTTTTGCTCCTTGCATCCCTGGGCTCGCATGCCCAGCAGGAGCTCATGCTCGGTTCCTCGACAGACATTTGGCACAGCAACGGCACGAACCCCGCCTTTTTTCCGGAAGGCAAACGTTTCGTCATCGGATTACCGGGTTATTCCCTCGATGCGGCGCATTCGGGGAATATAACCTACAACGACGTTTTGCGAAAAGAGGGCAACCGTACGATTATTGATCTGGGCAAAGCCATTGAAAAACTGGAGCCCCAGAACGATGTCTATTTTGATCAGCGTATCGAAACGGTATCGCTTGGCATCCGTTCCCGCAACGACAAATGGGGACTGCAATTCGGGCATGCTATCCTGCTGAGCGGATGGATCAAATACCCCAAGTCACTTGCCGAAGTGCTTTGGAACGGCAATGCCCCTTATGTCGGTCAGACGCTCGATATCGGGCTGCAAACGAGCATTTTTGACTGGCAGGAATGGAGCGCTTCCGTTTCTCGCCGGATGGGAAGACTCAGCCTTGGTGCGCGCATCAAATACCTGACCGGCGTGAGTGCGCTGAATACGGTGCCTGAACGAAATACGATGCGTATCTATACCGACCCGGACATCTATCAGCTTTCACTGGCCACCGATTATGCTTTTTATTCGTCTTCCATCATTTCTTCTATAGATACGGCAGGCCTGGGATTTGATTTTGTCACGGGCTCTTTCGGCAAGAAGCCTTCTGTGAACAACAGCGGTGTTGCATTCGACCTCGGTTTTGAAGCAAAATTGTCGGAGAACCTGTCTGTCAATGCCTCCGTGCTCAATCTCGGTGGCAAGATCAACTGGAAGCGGGATGCAAACTACTTTTACAGCAAAAATGAGTATACCTATGAAGGGGGGACCTTTCCCGGAACCGATATCATCAACGGCGCCGACAGTATCAATTTTGACAGTAAACTCGATACGCTGAACGATATTTTTCAGTTTCAAAAACAGGCGGCAACGTTCGAAACCACCATTCCGTTACGGGTATTGGCCGGCGGAACCTTTAAGTTTTCGGAACGCTGGCAAATGGGCGTTCATGCCTACTATCAGAAAACGGACAACCGGACCAACACAGCCATGGGGGTGAGCCTGCGTTGGCTGCCGCTGCGGTGGCTGTCGCTGGGCGCGATGTACAGCGCCAACAGCCGTTCTTCCGCCAACATCGGCTTTCACGTCGCAGTGACGCCCGGACCGATACAGATGTATTTTGCGTCGGATAATTTGCTGAATGCGTTCTCGCTGAAAAGCTCGCCAGCGATCAATTTGCGGGCCGGTGCGGCGTTGGCGTTTTAACGTTCCGCAGCATTTAAAATAAAGAGGAAGTTAAAGCAGCCGGGCGCACGAGGCGCCCGGCTGCTTTTTCGTTATCTTTGTTATATCGTTATTCAAGCCTTCGACTATGGAATTGACTAAAAATTTGCGTATCCTATTGATTTTCAATGTGCTATTTGCTGCCGTGCTGGGATTGGTATTTGCATCTTCCTTCAAAGGCGATGGCGAAAAAGATGCATCTCCCGAGCAGGTCATCCGCTCCATCGATCTCGATAAGGACTTTGACTTTTGCGGCGAGGCGCTTCCCATGAGCAATTGGGACGTGCGACAGCGGCTAGATGCGGAATTGCTGCGAAATGTATATTTCCATTCCCAGACGATTCTTGCAGTTAAACGGGCCAATGCCATTTTCCCTATCATAGAACCCATTCTGAAAGAGGAAGGCGTGCCGAACGACCTGAAATACCTTGCCGTGGCAGAAAGTGCTCTTTCGAATGCCGTTTCGCCGGCCGGGGCCCGTGGCGTATGGCAGTTTATGAAAGGCGCCGCAGAAGGATACGGCCTGGAAGTCAACAGCGAAGTGGACGAGCGCTATGATTTGATAAAAGCGACGCATGCCGCGTGCAAATACCTCAGTAAAGAAAAATCCCGCCTTGGTTCCTGGACGCTGGCCGCCGCGGCCTATAACGGCGGACCCGAACGAATTGCTACCGAAATGGAGAAACAACGCGCCCGGAATTTTTACGAACTGAACCTGGCCGCTGACGAGACGATGCGGTATCCATTCCGGATCGTTGCGATCAAGGAAGTGATGGAACACCCGGAGTTATATGAGTATATGATCAAATCGGATCATTTGTATCCGCCGCTCACCGACTTTAAAACGGTGAAGGTGGATGGTCCGGTAGCCAACTGGGGTGATTTTGCACACGAGCATGGTACAAATTACCGCATGCTTAAAGTGTACAATCCGTGGTTGATCGACAGCAAGCTCACCAACAAGGAAAAACGCACCTACGAGATCAGGTTGCCGAAATAGGAAGATTGATTTTTAAACCAACAGGCGATCTCTTACAGGTCCAGCAACAATGTTAGCGGGTCTTCAATAAGATTTTTTACTTTCACCAGGAACGTTACGGACGTTGAGCCGTCGATGATCCGATGGTCATAACTCAGAGCGAGGTACATCATCGGCCTGATTTTAACTTCGCCGTTGATGGCGACGGGGCGCTCTTTGATGGCATGCATGCCCAGAATTGCGCTCTGCGGTTCATTGATGATGGGCGTACTCATCAGGCTGCCGAAGACGCCTCCGTTCGTGATCGTGAAGGTGCCTCCGCTCATTTCCTCCAGCGACAGCTTGCCGTCGCGGGCTTTGGCGGACAGGTCTTTTATTTTGAATTCGACCTCGGCAAATCGCAGACTTTCCACATTGCGCAATGGCGGCACAACAAGGCCGGTCGGAGTACTGATCGCGATACTGATGTCCGCATAATCGTGGTAAATGACGTCATCGCCGTCTATAAACGCATTCACTTCGGGCATTTCGAGCAGCACTTTGGCGCATGCCTTTGCAAAAATGGACATGAAACCCAGTTTGATGCCGTATTTTTTGACAAATGCTTCCTGGTATTTTTCACGCAGTTCCATCACGGCGCTCATGTCCACTTCATTGAAAGTGGTGAGCATGGCGGTATTGTTTTTGGCGCTTACGAGCCGTTTGGCAATGGTCCTGCGCATACGACTGAGGCGCTCACGGCGTTCGTTGCGTGAAAATGCAGCCGTCGCTCCGCCGCTTTGCGGCGCTGTGCCCGCTGAGGATGCTTCTTCTTTTACAGGAGGAGCCTGGGGCGTACTTTGCGGCTTGTTTTCCACTGCTTTGACGGCGTCTTCTTTGGTAATGCGGCCGTCACGACCGGTGCCGGTCACGTCAGCCGGACGAATAGCGCCCTCTGCCAGGATTTTGGCGGCGGCAGGAGAGGGGGTGCCGGTAGCGTAATTGGAAGATGATGTGGTAGCAGGTGCCGAAGCCTGCTTTTCGGGTACTGCGGGTGGTTCCGATATGGCGGCAGGTGACTGCCGGCTACTGCTGCCGGATTCGCTTGCATCGGTATCTATTTTGGCGAAGAGTGCCCCGATCTCCAGATCTTCACCTTCATTGGCCACCCAGATGAGTTTGCCGGCCGAATCGGCGGACAATTCCTGGTTGGCTTTTTCGGTTTCGATTTCACAAAGCGGCTCGTCCATGGCTACCATAGAGCCGTCGGGTTTTAGCCATTTTGAAAAAGTGACGTTTGAGATCGATTCTCCCAGATTGGGTATTTTGAGTTCGATGACCGGCATTCTGAATCGTAATTATAAATTAAAGCAGTTAACACCTGTTGATCCGAGCAAGAACGCATCACTTCAACAACGCGGCAAAGGTAGGCGTTTAGCGATGAAAAGACGTTGGATCATTACTCATTTCGGAGGCTTGTAATCGAATTTCAGGACCAGTCCTTCGCCTTTTTTCCCTTCACTGCTCAGGAGCAGGTTGCCTTGTGCATCGAAAGCGATGCCTTCCGGCTGTGGAAGCAATTTTTTGTGCAGGCGAACGGCATACCTGATTTTGCCGGTCTGATAATCAAGTACGACGAGTCGTTTGAGCGCTGTGGAAATAACATAGACATCGCCGGTGATTGGATGAACGGCAACGCCGGAAGGACTGATCCGTATGTGCTTGTCTTCATTGGTTACAGGCACCAGCCGGTTCACCTCATCCGGGTCGATCGTATAAACAGGCTCGTCGCTCAATTGTTTGCGTTTCAAATCAAAAGCGAATATGCGGCGCAGGCCGGCGCTGTCCGGGTTTTGCTTGCATGCCACAAGCAAGGCAAATCGCCTGGCATCGTAACAGAGGCCCTCCACGTCATCGGCTTTGTGCAGCGGTGTTTTGTATACCGTTACCTTCGGGCTGGGCTGATCCCAGCAGCCAATTTCATAGATATCGCCGTTGCTTTTTGCTGCGTAGAGGCATTTCCCTACCATTTCAACACTTTCAAAATCGCCTTTGTCGCGGAATAGGACTTTCCGCAGGATGGTCCCGCCGCCATTGCCGTCGATGAAAAATATTTCACCCTTTTCATCCGCGATGGCAAGATAGATACCTGCGGTGTCCGTGGGGCTGAGCCCGGATATCTCGCGGAGTTCATCGCTCACGAGGTTGATGATGAACGATGGGTTGTTCATATCATAGGGCAGCGTATCGGGTGGCGCGGCCAGCAGGAGAAAGCAAAAGGCAAGCATTATGGGAATGATTTGTTTCGGGCAAAAAACGAGGATTTTGCTTCAAAATTTCAATATTCCCAAAATGAATTTCCGGACCGGTATTTTTACCTATTCGGAAAATACTTCGATTTCGTGTGTTTTTACCACTAAGTCGGTGAATTTGCCCTTGAAGCGGGTTGCCCGTACGATATGATTATCAATCCAGTGGTAGTTGCCTCCCCGCGGTTTTCCGAAAATAATGCCGTGGTATTTGAACCCGTGTTTGTCGAGCCATGCCTCGGTGACGCTCCTGTGCGCTTCCGTCCGGCTGGTAAACAAATAGATGACGTGGCCTTCGTCATACCATTGATTGAGCATGACCAGCGCATCGGGGTAGGGTAGTACGGTACCCATGCGGTCCGGTTCTTCGTTGGGTACGTCGTCGCAGATCGTACCGTCTATGTCTATCAAAAAGTTTTTGACGTGTTTAGGCAAGACAGGGCTGATGCGTTCGCCTTTTTCATTGAAGGTCTCTTGTAATCCCTGTTCGGACTGTCCTTGATGAGTCATGGTGTGAATTTTACGCAAAGGTAGGATGATTTGGGCGTTTAAGCTGCATTTCGGTAAATACAGACGTTCATTGGACGATAAAATAGTTGAATGGTAACTTTAAAACCCCAAAAAACGCTATAATTGAGGCTGCTTTCTACCTAACAATCCATCCTAAACCAGTACATCATGAAGATTTTTTTCAAGCCGTTTTTTTTGTTCCTGTTGTTGTCAGCAGGATTTTTGACACCCTGTCTGAGACTTGCAGCGCAAACAAACCTTCGTTTGCCCACCGGAGTAACCTACATCACTTCCGTTGAAGGAATTACCGAGTACAGCCTTCCAAACGGGCTGCATGTTTTGCTTTTTCCCGACCCTTCCAAACCGATCATTACCGTCAATATTACCTATAAAGTAGGCTCGCGCTACGAAAATTACGGAGAAACAGGCATGGCTCACCTTCTCGAGCACCTTGTTTTCAAAGGAACGCCGAAGCACCCGAACATTCCGCAGGAACTCACGGAACACGGCGCCCGGCCAAATGGAACTACCTGGTTTGATCGCACAAATTATTACGAAACTTTTGATGCCACGGAAGAAAACCTCCGCTGGGCACTCGACCTCGAAAGCGACCGCATGGTGAATTCCTATATTGCAAAAAAAGACCTTGACAGTGAATTCTCCGTTGTGCGTAATGAATATGAGCGCGGTGAAAACAGCCCGTCGGGGGTGTTGTATAAAAGGATGCTGGGCGCCATGTTTCAATGGCACAATTACGGGAAGTCCACTATTGGAGAAAAGTCGGATATCGAAGGCGCGCCCATCGAACGCCTTCAGGCCTTTTATCACAAGTATTATCAGCCCGACAACTCGATATTGGTTGTTGCCGGGAAAATTGACGAACAAAAAAAGCTCGACCTCGTCAACGAGTACTTTTCGAAGATACCGAAACCTGCCCGCGAATTGATCCCGACTTATACCAAAGAACCTACCCAGGATGGCGAACGCCAGATCACCCTGAAGCGTTCGGGCGACGTGCAGGTTTTCTCCTCCATGTATCGTATTCCGGCGGCTTCCCATGCCGACTATGCTCCGCTTGCCATTTTGGGCGACCTGCTTTCCGACGAGCCGTCAGGCCGCTTGTACAAGGCTTTGGTAGAGACAAAAAAAGCCTCTGGCGAGTATGGGGGCGCGACCGGACTTGCTGAAGGCGGGTACGCCAACTTCGTCTGTGAAGTGCGGATGGAACAACCGATCGCCGAAGCGCAGGCCGCTATGTTGTCCGTGCTGGACGGTCTTAAAGACAACCCGCCGACGGCCGACGAGGTGGACAAAGCCAAAACCCGCCTGCTTAAAAACTGGGAAATGTTCTTTAAGCAAAGCGACCGGGTTGGGCTCAGCCTCAGCAACTACATCGGTCAGGGCGACTGGCGGCTGGCATTTTTATACCGTGACAACCTCGAGAAGGTTACTCCCGACGATGTGTCCCGCGTGGCCCTGCGTTACTTCAAACCCGACAACCGCACGACGGGCCTGTTTATTCCGGAAAAAAATCCCGACCGGGCGGATATACCGGATGCGCCCAATCTGACCGAATTGCTGAAAGATTACAAGGGCAAGGCAGCCATTGCGCAAGGGGAAGATTTTGACCCTTCGCCGTCGAACATCGAAAGTCGTACCGTGCGTGGCAAACTGGCCAATGGCATGCAGTACGCGCTTCTCTCCAAGGAAAACCGGGGTGACGCAGTCACTGCAACGCTCACTTTCCGCTTCGGAACACTTGAAAGCCTGCAAAATATGGATGCAGTGGGCAGTGCGACTGCCGCCATGCTCGACAAAGGCACGCTCGAAAAGACACGCCAGCAAATACAGGACCTGCAAGACCAGCTTAAGGCCCGCATACGCGTGTTCGGCGGCTCTTCGGCGATCACGGTAAGCATCGAGACCGATCGGGAACACCTGGCGGACGCTATACGGCTGACAGGAGAAATGCTGCGTAAACCGTCCTTCCCCGAGAATGAATTTGAGAAATACCGGGAAGAATATCTGTCCGGTGTAGAGCAGCAAAAATCGGAACCAGCGGCCCTGGCGAACCTGGCGTACAACCGGATCACCAACCCGTATCCGAAGGGAGATCCGCGATATGTTATGACATTCGACGAGGAGACGGCGGCAGTAAAGGCCCTGAGTCTCGATCAGGTAAAGAGCTTTTACAAAAAATTCTACGGGGGCAGCAATGCCACCTGTGCAATTGTCGGAGATTTCGACAAACCTCAGATAGAGAAGGTGCTGACCGAATCGTTTGGCGACTGGAAAAGCCCCTCTCCCTTCAAACGCATCGAAGATAACTATATCCCCGTCGCTTCGCGGACGGAAACCATCAACACACCGGACAAGGCGAACGCCAATTTCGTCGCAGGCTACGGTTTTCCGATGCGCAACGACAACCCCGACTATCCCGCCATTACGATTGGCGGATACATGCTCGGCGGCGGCTTTCTGAATTCCAGGCTGGCTACGCGTATCCGCCAGAAAGACGGATTGAGTTATGGCGTAGGCGGACGCTTTTTTGCCAGTTCCATGGATGAGAACGGCGGTTTTTCCGCCAACGCAATTTATAACCCGGAAAACGTGGAGAAGCTGGAGAAAGCATTTCGCGAAGAAATTGAACGGGCGTCGAAGGACGGTTTTACCTCCGAAGAATTCGAGGCAGCCAAGGCCGGCTGGCTGAAATCACAAAAGGTGAGCCGCTCGAGCGACGGGACGGTGGCGAGCCGGCTCAACCAATACCTTTTCATGGGGCGCGACATGAACTGGGATGCCGACTTTGAGAACAAGGTGGACAAACTAAGCCTCGCCGATGTGAACGCAGCGATAAAAAAATACCTTGACTACTCGAAAATGATCGTCGTGAAAGCAGGGGATTTCAACAAAGCCTCGAAGCCGTAACATGGTTGTGTGGGTATAAAACAAGATGGCGCCGTGTGCTTTTCTTTTCCAACGTGCCTTGTCGCGATATGGAAAGCCAAACACATGGCGCCACTTCGTTTTATCGGATTGCCTTTTTTCGCGGAACTTTTCATAAATGTCCGCGACCAATTGAATTTTCACTGGCTTTTTCAATATTAATCCTAACCTTGTGCCCAATATGGGCAGTCCTTCGACGAAAAACAGCATCGAAACGCCGGCAGTATTGGCTCAAGCCCCACCAAAAAAATTTAAGCGACTTTACGCCAATTACATCCGGACACTCGCCGCACTCGCGGTGGTTCAAATGCATTCCGTAGGCGAACTTTTGTTTTCTTTCCAGCCGGAAGCCAGCGGGGACTTGCGCTGGTGGACTGGCAACATTTATTACAGTACGCTGCGCTGGGCAACACCTTTTTTTATTATGCTCAGCGGCAGTTTTATGCTGAATCCGTCACAGGAAGAATCCCCCGGAGAATTTTTGAAAAAGCGCATCAGCCGGGTTTTGATCCCCTTCTCGTTTTGGGCAGTTGTCTATCTGGTTTATGAAAACCGGGGTGGTATCTACGACGGCAACCTGCCCGGTTGGCGGGTCATTCGCGATAGAATTCTATTTGAGGATGTGTACTATCACTTGTGGTTTATCCCGATGATCGTCGGCCTTTACCTGCTGACCCCCACATTTCGCATCTGGATCAAACATGCGCACCGCAGCGATGTGGAATATTTTCTGGTGTTGAGTTTCAGCATCACGGCCTTGCAGCACTTCTTTACCAACCTTTTTGTCGTCAAATACATCGGCTGGCTCGGATACATCGGCTTTTATGTTCTTGGTTATTATATCAGTACCTACCCGATCCGCTGGAAAGCATGGATATATGCAGCGGCGATTTGTATGCCGGCCCTGACGGCTATCGGCACCTGGTGGCTCACCGTAAAAGCCGGGTCTTATGACAATAAACTTTACGTGTATTTCAGCCCCAACGTTGTAATCATGACTTTCGCGCTGTTTTTGTTTCTGAAAGACTATGACTGGTCGGGCTTCTCGGACCGCCATCCAAGGATCAACAGGATTATCAACCGGTTTGCAGAAATCAGTTTTGGTATCTATTTCGTGCATGTTCTCGTGCTGGACGTCATGAAAAACGGATACATCGGCAACATCCGGAATACTTACGACACCTTCTTTAATTTGCCGGTACATCCGTTATACGGTACGTTTATTCAGGCGCTTCTGGCCGTCGCGATCTCTTCCTGTCTGATTTTGTTGCTGAGCAAGGTGCCGATCCTGAAAAAACTGTTGATGTAAACAGGCATTTTTTGCCAGTTCTGCCTGTTTTTGGCGGCAGGACCGTATCGTGTCAGTTATGCACTTTTGTTTGTTTTTCCTGCAAAATCAGTTTATTCTGTCAAAGGAGACCGGGTGTAAAACCTTCCGGTTGCCATGTGCTACTGCCGAATTCTCTACCGGCGTC
>JAKOXM010000486.1 GCA_029781095.1 Bacteroidota bacterium | reverse complement strand
CCCCACCGGGCGCCTGCTGCTGAGTCGCGAAGGCTATCCGCTCGACTGGAATCAGGTTTTTGAAGCCTGTGTCCGGCACAAGGTTGCCATCGAACTCAACGCCAACCCGTACCGGCTCGACATCGACTGGACTTTGATCCCGGAAGCAACCCGACTTGGCATCCCCATCAGCATCAACCCTGACGCGCACAGCAAGGACGGGATACACGACATCCGCTATGGAGTGAAGGTGGCGCGAAAGGGAGGATTGACCGTGGGAGGGTGTCTGAATGCGAAAGGGCCGGACGAGTGGTTGAAGGCGATGAGTTGACAGGGCTTAGAATCCGAGCCTTTCTTCGAGTTCCCTGCTCAATTGCGGCAAGCGTCTGCGTTCGATCAGATAACTTGATAACGCCGCTATCTCCCTGAAAATGTAGTGTTTATCCAGCGCTCCCTTCAGGTAGTCGCGTCCGCTGGAGCCGCCTGTGCCGGTGCGGATTCCGATCATGCGCGTCACCATATTCATGTGGCGGTATCGCCAGGTAGACAGCTGTTCATCAATTTCAAGCAGGTTATTGAGCAATTGAAACGGAAGTTGCAGCAGCGGGTAACCGCGATACAGCATGATGAACAGCGCGGCCCGGCTGGCCGGGGCGCTTAGCCGGCGGCCGGGCGAGCGTTCTGTTTCAAAAAACAGGTTTTCAAAATGAGACAGGTTTCCGCGCTCTCCTTCCACGAGACTGTTGGCATAAATCGCTGCGTAATCGCTCCAGAAAGGGTGTTTGCCATCCGCAACCGGGAAAAGCGGCCGGTAATTATTCCAGTTGTCCTGCTGATCAAAAAACGGCATGCGCTCCAGCCATTCATTGACCAGGTCGAGCAGGGAAGGCTGATTTTCAACGTTCTTTATCATCGCAACATGCTCCTCGCGCAGTTGCGAAATGTAATACGCCTGTCCGAAACGCTCGGGGAATTGCAGACCAAGTTTTGCTTCCGCGATTTTAAACTGCCAGCTTTGAAAACCGGAAGCCGGGCGCAGAAAATCGCGAAAATCAAGAAAATCCATCGGCGTCATCGTTTCCATGATGTCAATCTGGTGAACGGCCACCTTGAGGATCGTCTCTACCCGGCTCAACCTGTGTACGATGGTTTGCAGATCGGGTGAATTGTCATTGATCACCTGCTGGCTCATGATCTGCGCCACCGAGTCGACCTCGAACAGGATTTGCTTGAACCACAGTTCGTACGCCTGGTGGATGATGACGAACAGCATCTCGTCGTGCGCATGGGCGCCTTGCAGGTCGCTTTCGAGGGTTTGCGCGTTGAGTATCTTGTCAAGTTGCAGGTAGTCGGAGTAGTGGACTTCTTTCGTTTGCATAAAGGAGGACGGTATTTGCGGCAAAAGTATTCCGCGCACCAACCTACTTGTTAAGGGTTGGGCGTTTTTTGCCAAAAAACAAAGCGGGTCGCTCTGTTTATCTTCCCGAATCGGTCATCTGTAGCGTAAATACGAGGATTCATAGAAGAATTTTCACACGCACTAAACACCGTTCATTATATTTGCACCGTTAACTTACTGCCAACTGTCACTGACAACTAAACATGGGAATCACATCAAGAAAAGAACGCGAAAAAGAAGAAATGCGCAGCCGCATCCTCGATGCCGCACTGCATCTTTTTCGCGAAAAGGGATACGACGGCGTCAGCATCCGCAACATAGCGGAAGCCATCGAATACAGTCCGGCCACCATATACCTGTACTACAAGGACAAAAGCGAAATATTCTTCGCGTTGCAATACGAAGCCGCCGCCGTCAAACGCGACCATATCCTGCCTGCAGCGCAGGTGGAAAATCCCTGGGAACGGCTCATCGAATTTGGCCGCCGTTATATAGACTTCGGCATGAAGCATCCGGACCTCTACGACCTCCTGTTTATTACGCGCACACCAATGGAATCCATTGAAAATCAGGAGTGTTGGAAACTGGGAATCGCAACACATTCATTTTTTGTCGAAACCGTTCAGGCCTGCGTGGATGCCCGTTATTTCAAGAGCACCGACGCCGAAACCATTGCCTATACCCTGTGGTGCCACGCCCACGGGCTGGTGTCGCTGTTCGTCCGCGAACGCATGCGCATGTACCCGGAAGAAAAACGGCCCGAACTCGCAAAAAAATCGTTCGAAATGGTCGTGAAAATGTCTGAGGCCTTGTAGGTTTTAATCCCCGGGTGCAACCTTGAAGCCCGGACCTTCGTCAATCCAGTCATTCATTGCAACAGTTCAAGCCCCAAAATCCACCGGTCACCGGAATTGAATTGCGCAGCTGCCCCGGGCTGCATTTTTTTGCACCGGTTACTAAACACTGTTCAGAAAATAAAACGTGTTTTAAACATGAAACAATCGACCTCCCTTCTTTTAATCCCGGCACTC
>JAKOXM010000483.1 GCA_029781095.1 Bacteroidota bacterium | reverse complement strand
ACCCACCTGATGCAGGCCGTCGGCCATCGCGTCTTGCAGTCGCCTGGTACGAACGTGAGTTATGTTTCGACCGAAACTTTGCTCAACGAGTACATCGAGTCGTTGGCCAAGCGAACAACGACGGATTTCCGCAATAAGTATCGTAAGACTGATGTCTTGCTTGTGGACGACATTCAGTTCCTCGCCGGAAAGGAGCGGTTGCAGGAGGAGTTTTTCCACACTTTCAATGTCTTGTATGACGCGCGCAAGCAGATCATCATGACCAGTGACCTGCCGCCACGTGAGTTGTCCGGACTTGAACCGCGTCTAGTTTCTCGTTTTGAGTGGGGACTCGTCACAGAGATCGAGTCACCCGATTTCGAGACCCGCTTGGCTATCCTGCGCTATAAGCAAACGTTAACTAAAGTTGGGCTACACGATGACCTGCTCACTTTCATCGCTGACAACATCAAGTCCAACGTACGCAGTCTCGAAGGTGCGTTGACGCGCGCGGTCTCCTTCGCCTCGCTGAACCCGGAAACGCCAATGACGCTGGATGTATTGCGCAATTTGCTCAAGGACCAACTTAACGACGAACGTCAAAAAGAACTCTCCTTCGAGGATATTCAACGCATGGTAGCCGATTACTTTGACCTGCGTTTAGCTGATATGACCAGCAAGCGACGAACACGCTCGATTGCTGCGCCGCGCCAAGTGGCCATGTTCCTTTGTCGAAAACTGACGCGCTCATCCCTTCCTGAGATCGCTAAAGCGTTTGATAAAACGCATGCCACCGTCGTACACGCCTGCAAGACTATCCAAGACCGCATTCAAGTTGAAGACGAGTTGCGCAACTCCGTGCATGAGATCACACGAAAACTGGGACGCGATCCACTCGCCTCGCAAATTTAACCCTCTTGATAACCTGTCGATATCCTGATGGCATGACGTTCACCACTTTTCAATTTCTCCCGACTTATCACCATGCACTTTTTTCATATCCTCCCCGCTGTTCATATCCCACCCTCTTGTCAACAGGTTACCGTTGGTCTAGAGATTGGCTCAACCCTCTGAGAATCAGGATGTTATGTCTTTTTTAACAGAATCTTTCTTGCTTACTGTTACTTCTAATCATTCTTTACTTTAATACCCCTATTCCGCTACACTAGAGGCTTCACGTCCCTAAAAGCGGAAAAAGTGGGGACGTTTTTAGAGGAGTTTAGGAAATGAAGTTTTCCATTGTCCGGTCCAAGTTTCTTGATGGCTTGCAGAGAATCCAGAACGTTGTTTCTGGTAGAGGAACGTTGCAGATTTTGCAGAATGCGATGATCGAAGCGGAGGGCGATCGCCTCTGCATGACCACGACAGATCTCGATATTTCTGAGCGCTGCTATGTCGAGTGTCAGATCGAAGAACCCGGAAGCACGACACTGCCTATCCGTCGATTGGCCAGCATCATCCGCGAATTGGATGAAGGCAAGATCATGGTTGAGGTCGATGAGGACGACGTGGCTACCGTGCAGTCTGGATCATCCTACTTTAAGATCATTGGCATGTCTGTCCGTGATTTCCCGCCGGTGCCGGTCACCGAGGGGAAATTCTGCTACCGCATTGATCAGGGTGTGTTACGCGAGATGTTACGCAAAACCAGTTATGCGATCTCGCAGGACGAAACTCGCCGCGTGCTGAACGGCGTACTGATGGCGTTTAAAGATAACAAGCTGACGATGGTTGCAACAGACGGGCGTCGTTTGGCCCTGGTTGAGCAGGAGATCGAGTTTCCGCCGGAGGCAGAAGCCGAATTGATTCTGCCCAACAAGGCTGTGACCGAACTTATGCGCCTGCTCAGCAACGAAGGCGACCTCAAAGTGTACGCCCAGACGAATCAGGCAGTTTTTGAGATTGGCACGACGATGATGAGCAGTAAGCTGATTGACGGCGTTTATCCCAACTATCGCCAAGTCATTCCTGGAGCGTGCGATGAGCGTGTCGTGATTGAGCGCGAAGCGCTGCTGTCGGCGTTGCGGCGTGTGTCCGTCGTCACAACGGACAAGTCAAATGCCACGCGTCTGACCTTTTCAGCCAATCAATTGACCATTAGCATCAACACACCGGATGTTGGCGAAGGGCGCGACACACTCCCCGTCAAATACGCTGGCAAAGAGATCTCGATCATTTTCAATCCCGAGTACGTCATGGATCCATTGAAGAACATTGACGACGACGAGGTCTACCTTGAAATGAACGATGGTCACAGTCCGGCGCTACTTAAATGCAATGTGCCTTTCCTGTACGTCTTGATGCCACTGCGCATTAGTTGAAAAAACAGGGTTGATTTTACCGGCTCGGCTCAGGTATGATCTTCCCCTTCTCTTTTTCACGGGACCATTGTTTTTGCCTCATGGTGTAACGGTAGCACAGCAGACTCTGGATCTGCTTGTTTAGGTTCGAATCCTAATGAGGCAACCACTTTTGGTCTCACGGAACTATCGAGATTGGGTTCAGAGCACCCATCGAAATTTAAGATTTGGGATTTGGTCTGCCACGCGATTTTTTCGTGTGTTTCGTGGTAAAAAAATCTCCCTGCCCAAAAAAATCTGAATAATCTGTGCCATCTTTAAATCTGTGGATGATAAACACGATCCCTGCCCCCGAAAACCTTCGTGTTCTTCGCGCTTTCTGTAAGATTTTCGTAAGGTTTATGTGAGAAAATAACTGGGCGAAGAAAACTCGAAAAAAAACACCCAAAAACCTGTTTTAGGCTTGCAAGGTTTGCGCCGTTTGGGTTAATCTGTGTCATACAACGAAAGAATGGTCTCGATTGACGGCACAGAAGGCGGGTGCTTTCTCTCTGTCTGTCGGGATTTTGGGAAGTTACAGTCAATTAACGCACAAATAGGAGGGTTTCTTAATGAACCTGACTTCAAAGCGTATGCTACAGTTTTTGTCGGTGTGCGCGGGCGCTTTTGCGCTCACGGCAACGGCACAAAACGTTTGGGTCTCGGATAATTTCGAGGCCGAAGGGGCCGGTCTTACGAACGCGGCGATTGGTGATGCAGCCGGGATGTACAAGGCCAACGTCTGGGGTGGACAGGGCCAATTCACCAACTTGGTGTGGGAAGCTGGCGCGGGCGATGCGTCGACCATTCAGGCGTTCGAGGGGTCCTACACGGCAAACTCGCGTCCGATCGCTGAGGCCAACGAGCAGGCGCAGGCGCTCAAGCTCGAGACCGAAGGTCAGACGTTGACGCGCTACGTCGCGTTTCAGGACATCGACGATGG
>JAKOXM010000480.1 GCA_029781095.1 Bacteroidota bacterium | reverse complement strand
TGCAAAAGTCTGTGTGCTCGTACTTACGGTGCCGCGATTGCTCGCGTCGGCGTTGGGCAGGTTTAGTTCGAGGTTGCTGCCATTGCGCGCAAACGCGATAGACGCGGCTGCAGTGGTAATCGTGGGCGACAGAGCAAGGTAGTTGCTGCCATCGGATCCGAGAATAGTGCCATTGCCGCCGACAGAGGTCAGGTTTGTGCCACCGTTTGCTACTGCGAGCGTGCCTGATACATGTGTGGCGAGTCCGATCTTTCCCCAGGAGGGCGCAGTGCCCACACCTCCGGAGATGAGCGCATTGCCGGTGGCTACGCCGGCCAGTTTCGAGAGGGCCGAGGTGGTGGAGGCATAAAGAATATCGCCTACAGTATAGGAGGATTGGCCGGTACCGCCATTGGCGGCTACGAGCGTGCCGGCAAGCGTAATAGTGCCGGTTGTGGTTACAGGTCCGCCTGAGGTGGAAAGACCTGTGCTGCCTCCCGAAACATCGACAGAAGTGACTGTGCCGGATCCGGCAGTAATAACCGCCTGCAGGGCCGATACCGTTGCCAACCAGGTATTATTGCCTTCCTGAAATTTTATCTTCGAGGAGGATGTAATGCTCGGCACTTGTGCGAATGCGGTGCCGGAAAAAATGGCCGCTATGGCGGCGAGTAAGACAATCTTTTTCATTTTTTAAATGCGTTGAGTGACCGGGTGACTTTGAGTCACCTGGTCACTGAGGTTACATATTGGTATAAAGCCAGACACCTACACTGCCGGTCCATCGGCAGGTGCAGGAGATGCCTGTGCCTTGTGAAAAAATAGACTTTGAGGTGTTGCCGTCGCTGAATTGCTCGGAGCCTGCCGGCTCGATTATTACTTCATGCGTGTCGCTGCCGGCCTTGGCAATTTCGATCTTCACACCATCGTTGGCCGAGTTGCAGGCTGGCAGGTTGAGCGATATGCTGGCGCTTATCGTGTTCACCCATACCTGGTTGTATTGTGCAGCAATGCTGCCACCTGTGGTTACGATGTCGTAGAGGTTGGTGCCGTTGGGTATCCATGCAGAGCCGCTCCAGCGGAGCACCTGGCCCGTGGTAGCGCTTTGCTGGGCTATGTCGAGCGGGCTGCCGCTGGTGCCGGCGCCGGTCAGGCGGGCGGTGGTGGTGACGGTGGCCAAATAGTTCTTGCCTGTTACAAAATTGTAGATCGATTTGGCTGTCGGAGCCTGGTTGTGTGTGCTGCTGCTCGTGATCGTGTCTGTAATAGAAGAAAAGTACCGGGCAACGTCGCTGCCGAAGTACAGTTTCTGCTTCACATACATCAGGTCGGTGGTGGTCACTTTCAGTTGGGCCGTGACCGCCACCGGTAGCGCCAGTGCGCAGCAGAGTATCAACTTCCTGAAAGGAGCCATATCTCAATGGTGTTTGTACCGGCAAGTCCGGAGAAGTAAATATTTGTAGCCGTGACTGGTCGCAGCAGCCCCGATCCCATAATTGCATACTGATCGGCATCGAGCGGATAAGGCCCGCCGAGTTCGTCGCCGCTGACGGTGAGTCCAAGTTGCGGATTCTGTGCTTCGTCGCTTACGATCCAGACGTATGCCAGCAGTTTTCCTGCCGGCACCTGGTAGGTATAGGTGGATGCCGTGGTAGTGATGTTTGAGACCTGGATACCACCGCTGCCGCTGCCGCCATCGGGAGGCACATACGGTCCGTCGATCACGTTGAACGAAGTCCCGATGAATGGAGCGGGCTTGAGTAGCCGCAATGTGCCCTGGAACGAATAGGCATTCCGGTTGCTGCGATCGCCGCTGTCACCATCGGCACTCAGGCGCATGTATGGAAGCAAGCGCCTGTCACCGCTTTGATACGTGGCTGCAACGTGTACTCTGCGGTTCATCAATTTTGCGCGGAAGAGTTCCACATCCGGGCTGATGCCACTTACCCTCGCTTGTAGCAGGTAGTCGATGCGGTCGCCGGCCCGATCGGCAGTGGTCGTTTTGTCTGTCAGACGTGCCGTCAAACGGTCGGCCTCAAAGTTGTAGGCCGCTTTGCCGGATTTGAACGATAGAGAATCGATGTTGGGATTCCGAAACCATACGGGCTGCTGCGACAGATCATCCGGGTCGATGATTGAAAGTGCGCTGAGTCCGGACGCTGCCGGCTCACAGACCTTTGCTACTGCTTGTGATGTCGCTATACACATATCGGAGCCAACACCAGTGCAGCCCGGCCGTTCGTGGTTTTTGGGGTTAGCGACAAAGCGCGTTTTGGGCTCCTGGGGAGGTCAGGCCGGGACTGCTACCGGTGTGTTGATACAAAGGTGTGCCGGCGCCGATTGCGAAGGAAGGACGAAGGAGGGGTCTAAAAGTGGCATTATGGCTTCTGCGAAGCGCCGATCGCGGCGGATACGCGTGCGCACGTACCCGACAGCGCGGTATATGGTAGCGCGGTGCTTCTTAAACCGCTTGGCAACCAGGTCCGGTGTTCGGCCGCCACGCACGGTGTACAGGTATATGTGGGCGTGTTCGGTGATCCGCTGCAGGCGGCGGATGCGACTGGCTGCGAGGCGCTCATCGAGGAGCGCGCAAAGGTCGTCCAGTAGGGCGTTGGTTATGCGGTTTTCGTGTGCTGAAAACCCATGCCATAACTGCGAATTCCGAGGGACATGAACTTGCGATTTTGTCGCAGTTTTGGCAGGTGTGTTGCGAAAAAAAGTGCGCTTGAAACGACTGAATTCCCGGTAAAGGGATTCCTGCGACATATCGTCGTCGTCGATGCGGTAGTGTTCATAAAAGGCCTGCATGGCAGCCTTGGCATTGGCGATACCCATGGATGAAGCGAGCATGTAGCGGGTGAGTTGTTCCACATGGTGCCGATGTATAACGGCGCCAATGCGTTCACCCTGGTGAATTATGCGATCGGCAAGTGTAGCCGATACGTTGAGCAATACGCCGGAGCGAATGGATGCTGTAACGGATTCCGGGAAACGGGTGTCGCTGCGGTCGATGCGCAGCATATCGCTAAGCCAGTCAGCGCGACCCGGTGTGATTGGATCAGCGCCTGCGTATTCGGTAAGCAGTATTTTCCTAGAAAAGGAACTAAGAGGAAGGTAAACGGTAGCCATAGAGAGGGAATGGCGCCGAAGCGTTTTTGGGGGAACATTCCAAAACCGTGCCTTTGCAGCGCAAAGTGGTCTTTATCGCAAAGATAATTACTTTAATTACCCGAATAGCAGTAATTATATAACGCTGATCATGCTGGCTTCTACCAGTACCTTGCCGCGATCGAGGAGTTTGCGTACGCGGATCCGCTTACAGAAAAAGTCCATGTTGGCCACACGGATTTTGTCTTCAAAGGAGAATGTGGTGAGCGATGCTATGGGTAATGCGAATGATTGCGTTACATGCTTTCCGGTGATGAGCATTTCCGACCAGGTGCGGTGAGCGGTATTGTACAGGCCGTAATCGCCGAACCAGTGCAGCGAGCGCGTGGCTTCCGGACCTGCTGCACCGTCCGTAGTGATCTGGAGACGGTCGCCGGGCGACCCGACTCCATCGAGCCAGACGTTGCCTGCCACCACCGGCGATTGCCCGCTGCTGATAATGTAGTCCTGGAGGCCGCGGTAAGCGAGCAGCGCAATCGGGTAATCATTGTCCTGGTATTCGTATTCCTGGGGTGTGGTGTCCGGCACCGCATGCCACCCCGTAAACTCACCCTGCGCGAGAAAAGATGCAAACTGATCAAACACCGACTCCATGCCGGCTTCGAAGTCGGAACCTGACCCGGGCCTGACACCACGGAAGTATCGAACGCCCGGCTGTGCGAAGCCTGTGGCGTCCACATAGAACGCAATATTGTTGGTCTCTATGTAGTAGTAGCCTTGCGCCCAGGGCGCGCCGGCAGCATATTCTTCGTAGGTCGGTATCAGGGTCATATCCTCCACCGGTGGCCAGTCGGGTGGCAAGGTGTTCGGTTGTTCGTAGTTATAATATCCTGGCACGTCGTCGCCTTCGCTGATCGGCGCCGGGGAAAGCGCGTATTCGCTCCAGTTGTGCTTTGGTGGGCGGCTGAGTACCTCCTGGAGTGATAGCAGACGGACACGGCGATCGAACACATTGGTGAAAAAACCGAGGCACCATTGTGCGGTGAGTTTCTTCAGAAATTCGCTACACTTCAGCGCCGGCACGTGTTTATTCAGACTGAATGAATCCGGCAATTCAATAGTGTCCGGGTCGTCGTCGGTCAGTATCCTGGCGTCGGCATTGTTAAATAGATACAACCTGCCTAATTCGAGGTCATTGGCCTGCCATGCGTTGTTGAAGCCAAAGCCGTCCGGATCCGCCGCCCACATGCGCTCGAGCAGGTATTTTACTTTGATCATCGGCACCACAAGCGAATCGGTAAGCACGAAGGCTTCCGTGGCGGAGTTCCAGTAGTTGTAGTTGTAGAATGGCGATTCGTTGGTGCCGGGCAGGAAGGCGTAGTCGTAATCCTCCGGGAAGCGCACGGTTTCTTTCATGTGGTCTTCCCAACTGGCCGGCGCGACGGTCCGGTCGCCTTCAAAATCCAACTGGTTGAGCAGGATTTCCTTAAATGCAGCGAGCGGATTGGCTACTATGGTGAGTCTTACGCTGACCGGTGATGCGTCTGTGATGCGCAGCGTGCCGTAAAAGAGCGGCGCGCCGTGCCCGTATACCAGCACGCCGGCGATCGTGGCCCAGGCGCGTGAATTATCGACCAGGTGGGGGTGTTGCAGCTGCACTTTCATCCGGTCAGTGAGTGGCACTTCTACCGGGAAGGTAAATGAACCAGGCAACACCGAAGTAGCCGATGTGCTGAATACCTGGTTGTTGAGTTCGAACGCCAGGGCAAGGTTGGCAGGCGTGTCGAGGTATTCGCCGGATGGGAGCATTATCTTCCACATAGGCTACACGTTGGCATCCGCATCCAGCCAGGCAGCGCGGACGGTGAACGATAGTTGATAGAGTGTTTCGTCGTCCTGCCGAGTTTCGAGTTCGCCGGCCTGAACGGTGACGGCCAGAAAACGACGGTTGACGGTATCGATGAGCCAGGCGCCATCGGTGATCGGCAGTTGACGCAGGTGCTCTATCCAGTCAGCGTCGTCAGTGTATCCTGTGTTGAATTCCCACAAGCGGTTGCCTTCCGTCTCGTAGTTGTTCTGTTCGTGAACGGCTACATTCCAAGCGCTTGTGCGCGGCCGCCGATATGTTTCGGCTGTGGTGCGGTATTTCTCCGAGGCCTTTCCGCGCAGCGCCACGGATTCGCAACCGCCGACGCCATTCGAGAACAACAGGTAATAATCCCAGCCTGAGAGGTCGTGCACGAGGTATTTCACGTCGTCGATGCGGCCGTCGCCGGGCAGGTCGGGTGTTTTGAGTGTCCAGTCGTAAGCAATGATATAGGCATCAGCGTCGGCGCCGGAAGGCAATGGCGCCGACTGGAGTTTCATCTGGCGGTATCCGGATGGGAACCAGTAGACCTTGTTCACATCGATACTTACCGGAGTGGTGCTGAAAGGCTCGTAGTCGCTCTCCGATCCGTCGCTCCAGTAGAGGTGGCAGGAGACGTACACGCCCGTGATTGTTTCGTTTGTGAGCAGCACGTAGGTCCAATCGGGCTGCTCGCAGGCGACCGGTTTGCGCAGGGCATTGGAGGATACGCCGGTGAAGTAGTCCGACAGACTTGCCCGGCGCCGGTAGTTGTGCAATATGTGAGACTCCTCTGCATCAGGCGCGACGGGGTGAAGAGAGTCGCCGGCGAGGCTTCCAAGAATGGCGAGGAAAGAATTGTCGGTTTTGAGCAGGGCTTGCGACACGGCCGGGACACCGGTTTTGTCGGCATAGCGCAGGTAATAAGCCAGGAAAGAATCGGTGGCCACGCCGGAGGCCAGCGACGATGGCGCCAGTATGCTGGGAATGCTGCTTTCATCGGGCAGTGCCGGTGCGAGTGTAGCGAAGGCGCTGTGGATGTCGAATTCCACCAGGCCTGTATCGAGGTCGTAGGGTGCATGCAGCGATAAAAGTAACTGGTCGGTAGCCTGGTCGCCGGTGTCCTGCCACACCTGCACCAGGGCGCGCAGGCCTGTGCCCTGGGTGATTTCGGTAACGCCAGTGGGTACCACGGTGACATTAGTGAGCGACTCGGTTATGACGATATCGACCACGGCGAGTGTGCGCTGCGTAAGGGTGACGGTTTCGTCAGCGCCGGCAGTGCCGCGCGACACGGCGAAGTAGGCGTGAAGCACTTCATTTTGGCGAAGCCGCTCGGCAAACTTGTCGGCGTAGTCGCTCAACGTGTCGGCGCCGATAACAGGCAGATCGAATGCCGATTCGCTATCCGTATTGGTGACGGTGAAGGTGAGATCGTAACCTGCCCACTGTATCTGTACAGTTTCGGTGGCTGTGGGGCCGGTGCCAGTGATGGTGAAAACAATGGTGGCCGGCGAAGAGATGGGATCATCGGTCTGAACGATCACCCAAATGGGGTCTTTGGACAAGGCGCGGGCCTGCGGAGGTGTGTCTATTGTGGCTGGCATTTCGTCATTTTGGAAGTAGCCAGAGCACCACGTTCCGGGCGAGGTTGAACAGGAAGGCCACAGTGAGCATGGCGAGCATGACTGCTGCCGCGAGGGCCTGCCCGATGCCGATAGCGATCTGGCGGATCATGCTGCGAAGTTGGGGCGCTGCGGGCGGCGGGGAAAGGACGGAATAACCCAACCCCTTCCCCTCCCCCGATGGGATGGGTAAAAAAAGACAGCGACCCTTTGCAGTGCCGCTGTCAGAAATATAACCCCAAAAAACCTTTTGCGAAACAGCCCGGCCGGATGCGCTTGTATGGCTTGGCGCGCGGATGCGATCCGCGTTGGTCCTGCCATTTTTCCAGAGGCGTGCCGGGCCTTATTGGATACAAATGTAGGGCTATGCTGTTGAAAAGCAAAAATGTAAGCGCCGATTTACAATACACGCAAATCGGTGTTGTCCGGGCGCACCACCACGCCAAAGCGCGCTACTTCGTCGGGGATAAACGCGGTTTCGGCGAGCAATGCGAGATGCTGTAAAAATCCGGGTTCGCCGGTGCCGAATCGGTCGCGCTCGGACCAGTAGCCGGCCATGGCGGCGGCGTATTGCGCGGCATCTACAATTTCGATGCGCACGCGGGTGCGCCGGACGACGTGTCGGTAGTGGGTAGTCATGCCGGCAATGTGGGTATGTTGGCCGCTTTGTACAGCGGCTGGTTCCGTATCTTTTCCCATGCATCGAAAAGCAGGTCGTACATGGAGGCTTCGGATTCGGACCAGTAGAATCCCTCGTCGGCCTCTCCTGTTTCGGGATTGTAGTCGCGAATGTGTTGGAGGCGCTCTATGGCCTCCCCGATAGCGTAGTATGCAATAAGGGCGGCATCGATGCCGGGCGTGGCGTGGCCGAGGGCGTATTGCATTACGTCCAGGCCTGCATCGATGTAGGCACTGCGGTTGCGGCCGGAAAGGAAGTCGTAATGGTCGCCCCGGAGTGTAATCGCCGTTTTTATGCGGGCGCCGGTGGCTGGGTCTTGCGGTTTGCGGCCGGCGTTGTCGCGCCGGCCGCCTCTGGTTGATTTTTTCATTCTGCTGGCTCGATTGTTACGGAAAAAACGCCATTGTATAAGGGTGTTGCACAAACGAGATACCTTTTGTCCGAAATTGCAATTTCGGAGGTATCGTCCGAAATATACTCCGGGGAGTTATTGCCCTGGAGTTGATCGACCATTTTTTCTCGGGCTTCTGTTTCGTCAACGGCTTTTACTTGGGCCGACCACCCGCCGAAAAACGATTTGAAATTCATTACTGACATGACCATTAATTTTAATGATTAACTGAATTCCAACCCGCCGAAGCGGGCTGCCTTGCGGCTGGTACGGTTAAATTTGGTATTTATCCTTTATCTCTGCGCCATTCGCGCAAGACGCATCGTTTATAGTCAAAATATTGTTACTCCATTCAAACGTTGAGTAATCGGTGCTACGGCTAAAAGAGGAAGCGCTGAAGTGCGATTCGCTTATCGTATGTTTTTTTGCCAATTCAAGTGCTGCTTTTTTGGAGATTCCGTTTACTTTAAGATTTGCCATCGTGCAAGATTTTTAATTTTTCAGCGCCGCGTTATTGCTTCGCTGTTTGATGTGACAAAGATACAACGCTTTTTTGATTTGTCAATACCTAATCAAATATTTAACACTTTTTTCTTTTAAAAAAAATCCGCCTGATTTACAATGTGTTGTAAATCAGGCGGATAATTAATCGCCGCTTAGCCGCTTTTTAATCGCTTTTTAATCGTCCGGCCGGGCCACCGGCATCCGCGAGGGCGAGGGCGTGCAGATGCTCCAGGAGTTGGAGCATGAGAAGCCATTGCTCCAGCATGTGCTCGGTGGGTGCGGATCGCATGGTTTCTTCCAGGTAGTGGCGGGTGAAGTTGCTAATGCTGAGCCCGAGCGTGTCGCTCAGGCTGTGGTAGAGGGTGTCGGGATCGTTGGAGGTGATAAAATGGAGAAAGGCCGCTTCGGCCTTTGTGGGTTGCTTTTCGTTGGATCGCATGAACGAAAAATTTAGTGGTGAAATAAAAGGCCCGGATGTGCGATCCACCACCATGCCGTTAAAGGCAAGATATGGCACCCGGGCCGGTTCTTTATTCCAGTCTTGTCTATCGGTAAGCCGCCGACACGGTGGTGAATCGCGCTGCAAAGGTAAATGGTTTTTTGGGGGAAATGCAAGGGGGGATAACTGTCGCCTGCCGGCAATCCCGCGAAGGGCGGGACGTCGGCAGGCTTTGAGTTATGCTGAATGATTATACAATCTTAATATTTCTGATTCAATCAGACGTATTTCAGCGACATGCTCACGCTTGTCTTGTTTCAGTTTTTGAAGTTTCAATCTTAAATCTGTTATTTTAGATTGTATCTCAAAGATTTTCTTAGCGTTGCTCATTTTTTAAGCATTTACCGGGGTTAAAAATCCGCATAACGCCGCGCCCCCGTACAGCCGCGCTATGCTCGCGCCCGTCGTGGGCGCACCAGTTAGTATTCGAAATTTGTCCAGTGGATGATCTGGCCGACGTGCTCGGTGCTTTTAAACGGATGGCCGAACCATTCAAAGAACCTGTCGGGCCCGGCGAAGCCGTCGTTGACCAGGAACAGCAGGTCGTTTTCCAGCAGCCGGCCGTCGACTTCAATCGAGAATGCCTGCATCGGGATGTTTACGGTGCGGATGATGCATTCCTGCGTGCCAGTGCAACGATCCAGTTCCGGGTAGTCGAGGTTGAACTGGCGGCGCTGCGGGGTGCGGTTGCCGGTGACCATGTGCATTTTCATGCCGGCTTTCCACCGGTTGCCCAGGCGGAAGGTGTGGATTTTGGGGAGCAGATCGGGGTAATGAAACTGAATCTGCTTTTCGTAAGGCCAGAGTATCTTCTGCTCGAAGAGGGTCGGCCGGCCGTCGGGGAAGTTGGTGGTGAATCCGAGTGTCATGTGTGTGGCGTTTTGTGCTCACACGGGGCGCAGCCCCGCGCGAGTGATGAATGTATCGAGTGATTCACGGGCCAGTGCCCGGAGTAGCGGGCAGGGGCTGTCAAGGCGCGCCACCTGGGTGGCGAGGTGGCGCGGTACGTCGGTGATGGTGCCGTGGGCGCCGAGACTTACCTCGGTTGGTAGTTGTATCGGGCAAGGGGGCCAGGTGGCGAGTGCGAGTACGTCGGTGGTGGTCATAGTTCGAGTTTTTTCTGGTGTTCGCGGTCGTGGTTGCGGCCATACTTCCGGTGCGGTATGTGCTGTGCCTGGCGGTCGTGGTTGAGGTGGCAACGCTGGCAGAGGGCTGCGAGGTTTTCGAGTGCGTTGTTGGTTCGGTCGCGGTCGAGGTGGGCGACGGTGAGGATGATGCGGGTAGAGCCCTGTGCTTTTGGCGCCATGACCAAGAAGTCGCCGAATGGCACCTGTTTTTCTACTCCGCCGATACGGATCGTTTTCCAGGACTTTAAGAGCGTCGGCTCCAGGCGAAAGATATATTGGCCGTTGGGTGCACCGCACCACTGGCAGCGCTGGCCAGCGGCTTCGCGCACCTGGAGAGATATTTCTTTCCAGTTTGGCGGGTAATCTTCTTTGCGGATAGGCATGGTGTGGTGTGTGTATGGTTGGTGAACAAATACCCCCCCCCTACCCTGAAAAAGTCTGAAAGTGCTGGACTTTTGGACTTTGCCTTGTAATGGGCTGGTTTTCAGTTTGTTGTAAGTCCAAATCGGTTTGGACTAAACTGGACTTTTTGGGGGGTCGATTTGGACTTTCGGACTTTTGGACTAAACTGGACTAAAACTGGACTCGATAAGCGTCTGTATTTCAGCGCGTTGTAACGAAAAGTCCAAAAGTCCAGTCGTTTTCCCTATTTGATTAAAGGGGTACTTGAAAAGGATTAAAAAGAAGAGAATATATTATATGTCTCCGCTGGACTTTGCTGCCGCTTAGAATGGTGTTGCTACCTTTTGCACGGGTGTCTCTTTGTACACCTTCTCGCTGCTGTCGGTTTGTGCGTTGAATTGATCGTTGACCACGCAGATAAACTCGAAGCCGCTGCTTTTCAGGCGCCCATCGGGGCCGGCGCCTGGGTTGTAGTGCAGGCCGGCATACTGGGCGTAAAGCCTGCATTTCTCTTTTATGCGCCTGGCATCGGTGAATTTGCCCTGCCCTGGGTATAGGGCCAGGTAGTCGGCCAGCACCCGCTCTTTCACCACTACCCTGTTGAGCATGTAGCCTTCGCAGAAATAGGTGTCGGCGAAGTCGAGGAAATCCTCGCCGAGCTGCTGGCGCAGGCGCCGGCGCTCGATATCTTCGCTGGCTATGGCGTAGCGGCCGAGGTCGGGATATCGCATGTAGGTCTGTATGGCGTTGGCCATCAGGTTGTAGTAGAGGTTCCATTGCTCGGCCCCCCAGTCGGTAAATAATTGGTGCCCGAAGTAGTGCGCCGGGGTGCGGTGCTCATTGAAAAAGTTGGAGAAGCCGAGCAAATACTGGCGGCGCTTGAATGAGTTGCCCTCGCCATTGATGGAGTGGTTGGTGGTAATGGAGAACACCGGCGCCGGCAGCGTGATGGGTGCGCCCTGGAAGGGCTTTACCCGGATAAAGTTGGTTATCTGAGAGAACAGTAGTTCGAATGGGAAATTGACGGACACGTCGTCGATGACGATTTCGCGGGTGCGTTCGTCGACTCCGTGGTAAACGAACTTGTCGCTTTTGAGGTCGGCGGTTTTGCCGTCGACGGTGAACATAGGCTGGCAGTGTTCGGTGGCCATTGCGTAAATGGATTTGCCGGATCCGCCCTGTGATTTTCCGACCTGGCTTTCCAGCCCATCCATGCAGATGATCGCGCGCATGTTTGACCGGTCCCTGTAGGTTCGGAGTTTGTAACCCCACCCTATCAACTTGGTGACTATGTGCATTTTCCAGGTGCGCAGATCCTCCTGGGTGAGTTGTTCGGGTTCGTCGCGTGCCACGTATTTCTGTATGCCGTCCTGCCGCTGCAATTCATAGAGTTTTTTCCAGGCAAAAAGGCTCGTGCATTTTAGGTATTCCCAAATGTCGGATTTCGAGCGCTGGGTCTTTTCTTCGACTGCGACATGCTTGCTTTCGGCAATGGTCCATCGACCTTCCTGGTCGCGGCCGATCTGCACCATTGGTTCGCCGAGGTATTGCGCGTCAAATTGTATCACCTGGTTGGCCCAGGTGCAGCCTGGCAGATCGGAGAGCGGGCGCTGCTCGATGCTGTCGGGCGTTATTTTCCAGTAGCAATTCCTGAATACCATGTACTGCTCGTCGGGGCTGGGCTGCACCCATTCGGGATTGTGCAGTTTCATGTAGTTCAGGTTGTTTGGACCCAGAAACTGCGTATTGCCCCTGAGCAGCATCTGTACGACCTGCGATCGCTCGCGCGGCAACTTGATCGTTTCGGCAAATTCGACGACGTAACGCTGTATCCAGGTGTGCGTAACGTCGTAGAGGAATGACTTTTCGCGACGTACCATCCGGTAGTGCCCTTCCTGGTATTCGTATAGGCCTATGCCGCGATTGAAAAGGAATGAACGGATGGTGTCGTAGTTGAATTTGCATTCCACGCGCTCGCGGCCGGATCGGTCGTAGAATGTCTCGATGTCGTAGAAGCGCTCGCTTTCGAGTATCTGGTTGGCCAGGTTGAATTCTTCGGTGTCGGCATCGAAGTAGTAGAGCAGTTTGCCGTATTGAAATTCGCCCAAGGTGCGCAGGCGGTTTTTGTGGGTCTGGAAAAACTTTTGCGCATCGTCGAGGTGCCAGAGTTCGAGCAGTTTGGCATCGGGCACCCTGAGCGGGTGTATGTTCCAGGCCTGCACGTGTTCTCCTTTGCCCTGGGCATCGGTGATGGCATGCTCGATATCGTCGGCCAACACTTCTGGCTGCTCGAGGCCTGCCAGCAGGTCGTCCATGCCTTTTTTTGCCGGGTCGATGCCGGCCAGCAGAAATATGCGCAGATCAATGCCTGAATTGCGGAAGGCATAAAAGTATTCCCTGAATTTCTGAACGGCACGCAGGAAGGTGCGCGGCCGAGCGTCGACTGGCTTGCCCTGGTGGATGGATATATCCTGCCAATCGGAATCGACCACGAAAACGACCTCTTTTATTTTGCACCTGGTGACCAGCATCTCGAAGTGCCGTGGCATTTCGGAATCGAAAGCCAGGTTGTGGATGCCCATAATGCCGACAGTATCGAGCCCGTGCAGGCACATTTTGTCGGATTTCTTCTCCCCTTCCACCACATAGAGCCGATTGATCTCCATGCCTTTTGCGTATGCCGCTATCATGTGGTTGGGTAGCCACAGGTGACTGCCGGATCCGGATGGCGATCTGTATTTGATGGGCTTTCCATCGCGATCGAGGTGCAGATCAGGATGCTGATACCGCACCCTGATCAGGGGCCTGGCCTTGCCGCTGTTTTTGGGCTTGTACATGATGTAACGGCCATCGAGGTCGACATACCATAGCACCATGTCGTCGCCGGTGGCAGTGTAGGTGCCATCGGGTTGCATGGTGCCGCTGGAATATCGATTTTGCTCGACTGACTTACCGGACTCCACGGGCATCATAATTTTTTGCGCATCGTGCGGTATGCCGCTGTGGGCGAGTTGCAGATCGCGGAATGTGACACGTTTCTGCTGGCCAGGCTTAGCGCCGTTTTTCGTGGCAGCCGGCGCCTGGTCTTGCTGTTTTTCCGGTATCTCGATGCCATACATATCGGCGAGTTCGGCATAGGCCACCTTCCAGTCTTTGCGGTATGCCTGCTGCAGCAATGCGGCGCCTCCGCGGCCTTTTACTTCCTCACAATGGAAGCATTTGAATATGCCCTTTTTTGTGCCATCTGCCACGATTTCGAGGCCGTCTTTGGCGCCGCATCCGGGGCAGTCGCCAATCAGGGAGTTGCGCCGGCGCTTGAAGGTGGTGATACCGATGCGCTGGGCTACTTCGGCGGTATTGGCCGCGGCCTCGTCGATCAGCCGGCGAGTGTCTTTGTCGAGATATGTGTTTGCGTTGGTCACAGGCGTGCGATGTTATGGGTACGGTGTTACTGGTTTTTGGTGGCCGCCTGCTCCAGGCGCTTTCTCTTTTCGATAAAATACTGGTCGACACGGGCATCGTCGTCCTGATCAGGGAGCAGGCCGTCGTGTTGGCGCACGCGGCGGGCGATTTCCTGCATGAATGGCAGGAGGTCGGACCAGGCGCGGTCGCGCTGTCTGCGCAGCCGCTCCAGGGCTTTTATTCCTACTCTTTCGCCGGCGAGCACGGCACGGACCTCGGTATCAACTGCCTCCTCGCTGGCGCGCCAGCGGTGGTAGAAGTATTTGGCGCTGCCGTCGAGGGAGCGGAGGTTTAGTTGTGTGAGGTGTGTGGTGGATGTGGGTATGTGTGACATGGTAAAGTGGATTTGATGGTGATCGATTTACCTGTTTTTCTTGGCGCTGATGACCGTCTTTGCGATGTCGGTGATGGCGCGTGATACCTGGACTTTGGCGCGGGCGCGATCGGCGGCTTCTTTAAGGAATTTCGGATCCTTGCTGCCTTGTATTTCGCGGAAACTGGTGAGCAGGCCGTTGGTGATCTCGGTGAATATGCCGCCATCGACTCCGGGGATAGCTACCTGGACCTGGCCACCGGTGGCCGGCAGATCATTGGCGGCCGGGAGGCATTCTTTGAGGAATTCGCCTACCTGGTCGATGGGCACTTTCAGGGCTTTTACGTCGGTGCTTATGATGACCTGGTCGCCGATCTCGGTGAAATCGGTGAACCGGTAGGTGGTGCCGCGATACATCCAGTTGCGGCCAATGGTTGATTCGAGTTTGGATTTATGATTGAGCGCTATGGTTCCCATGACGTTTGCGAGTTTTAAGTTTGAGCAGTGTTTCGGCTTTTGCGAGGTCAAGCAGTTGTGGGTTGTCGCGGACTGCTTTTCGGCCTATGCCTCTTTTCCTGAGGCGCATGTGAGCAGCGCGGCCGCTGATCAGGCTGTACTGTGAGGGGCCTGCTCCCCAGCGGTTGCGCCGAACGTTCTCTTTCCTGGTGATCAGTTCGAGGTTGTCGAGCAGGAAATTGTGCGGGTTGCCGTCGCGGAAGGCGACGATGTGGCCGGCCGGCACCGGGCCGTTGTGTTTTTCCCACAGCATTCGGTGCTTGAATACCCATTTCTTTTCGGCCACTTTCACGTAGGTGTATCCATCGTTGCGGATTGTTTCGTGGCCAATGGGCACGCGATTCTCCGGGCGATCGCCGGGCTTGAACATGGTGGCTTTGCAACGTTTATATTGCTCGGCGCTCATCTTTTTGCCCTTGCTGGCCGGGACATGCCCTTTTTTGTACCGACCGATGGGTTCTCCGCAGTAATACAGGCCCATCTTGTGTGCTCTGTTTTCGACGGCCACTTTTGTGCGGTCGAGCCCTTTTGCGCTGAGCGCAGTGGCGCACCAATCGGGGCCTTTGTTGACGTAGTATTTAAGCAGCAGTGCCTCTTCCTGTTTGGTCCAGTACCGGTGCGGGTGTATGTTCTTTTTCCGTTTGCGTGTTGGCATGGCGAATGAATGTTTGCGGGTTGTAAATATCCTGCCTGTGCGGGGGTATGCACAGGACAGGAGCGGGGTTAGGAGATCAATAGAAGGCTGATGAACCGGATATCCTCTTTTTCATTTCGGACGTGCCAGATAGAGACGCCGGTGGTGTCGTAATGCACTCTGAATCGGCTGCTTATCATCATGCCTTTCCGGCGTTGTCGGGTTGCATCGTCGCAGATGTTTTGCATACTGGAGGCTAATGCTTTTATATCTGGCTTGTCAAGTGTGGTCTCGAATGGCGCCGGGGTATTCAATGCGGCTACTTCATTCTCCACTTCTGATGCTACTTGCCTGGATGTGGAGCCCCAGGGCTTTATGTGTGTGCGTATTTCAATTACTTTTTTCATTTTCCTATTTCTGAGGGTGAAAGGAACAGGGTGCTTTGTGCAATCAGGTCGTTTTCGATGCCGCCATCCATTTCCACAAGGCCATTTTTTACGGCGCTCTGGAATGACGGAATCGGCATGCTGAACGGGATCACGATCTCTTGTTGATCGTTCTTTTGCATTATCACCACGTTGCCGTGTGCGTGGTCTTGGGCGATTTTGAAGATTTCAAAATAGATTTTCATTTCTGCTGCCGTTTCAACCCCACCCCCAGCCCCTCCCCCGAATGGGAGGGGTGACTGTGAGCGGGTGTTGGGTGAATGGTTGTACCGCACCCGGGGGTGCCGGATGTGCGAGTATTGTCTTGTGTGGTGTGTGGAATTGAAGCGTGCCCGTGTGGGCAGGGGATTATAGCCGGTCGCGCAGTATGCGCTGCCGTCTTCGCTGTCGGAGTTTGCGGAGGTACGTTTCGCGGCAGGCGGTGAAGCCGGCCGAGCCGATCAGGGCGATTATCGCCCAAACGATTAGTATTTTCATTGTCTCGCTTTTTGCGCCCGGCACCTGGGGGGTGAGGTGCGCTGTGGGCGAGTTATGGTATCGTCGCGGGTCGCCATCCTGCCTGTGATTTAGAACCCACTTTGTGTGAGTGTCAGGCGGATGGCGACCGGCGACGGGGTGTGATTTATCTGGCCGGGGCCGTGAGGTGGTATGTGGCTTCGGATGCGATCTTGTAGATTATAAGTCCGGAGCCGAGTTTCCAGGCGATATCGAGCAGTCGGGGCCGCTCTCCTATCGTTATGCTGGCGCCGAGTGAAACACAACTGAGGCCTGTGACCATGAGCCCGGCGTCGCGGGTGATGTGATAACTGTCCCAGTTGCGGGTGGTGCCGTAGTAGCGGCTTTTCATTTCGGCCTTTCCGGAGAGGTAGCCACCGGTGGCCATGAGTGCGTAGCCGGCGACGGTGGTCCAGGTGCGGGCCTGTTTGGGGCTGTTGAATATGAATAGCGTTTTGGCAGGCTGCGGGTCGGGCTGCATGAGTTCGGCGTGGAGGTTTGGAGCCTGGGCGACGGCAGCGGTAACGAAAAGGAGCAGCGCGATGATCGCTGTCGTTTTGGGGGCAGCCTTTTGTGCCAACTTGCGCAGATCGCGCTCCAATTGGTTTAATTCGGCCTTTTCTTTGGCCATTTGAAGTTTTTTGTCGGCGTAGGTTTTTTTATCGTTGGACATGAGTTTGTGATTTAGAAGGTTCCCCCACCATGCTCCGCCCGGATTCGGCCCTTCCGGTCGTTTCCGGACATTCCTCGGGCGGGCATAGCGGCGAAAATCGTAACATCTTAAACCAAAGTTCTTTCAGGCGGTGACGGTTTGGAGGTCGCCTTCGAGCACTTCCCTGCCCTCTTCAAAAAGGCTGAGTGCGTATGACCATTTGCCGAATCCGTCTTTTACCCGCGCGCTGGCGTTGTCTTTCTCTGTGTATTTACGGTAGATATTCCAGTATGCTTTTACCTGCGAGAATCCGATGTTTCCCCATGCCCCATCGGCTTTTTTGTATTTCACACCGATTACTTTGCCGGATACAGGATCGCGTTCGACTTGAATCTCTTGTTTAAACTTATTTAAATCGTATTTAAATAAGTTTTCATCTTCTCCCGCGACGGGAGAGTCACTATCGGTCGAGATATGGGCGAGGAGGGTCTGTTCTGTCAGTTTGTCGATCGGCACAAAGTGCTGCCGATCGCGGTGGCGTACGACCATTTCGGGGCCTTGCATTCCCCATACAAGGTGCAGGCGATTGCCTTCCTTTACTACGGGGGAGTTGGGATCGTTGAATACATAGTCCTGAATGGCTTGTGCATTGCCGGGCTGTTTGAAAATAAGTGCCTCGTCGTAGGCTGCCAGTTGGGCAAGGACCATTCGTTTCCAGTAGTTGAGCATTTCAGCATACGTCGGGGTGGGGGCGGGCTGCTGACGTGCGGCGGCTCCTGCGGGCTGCGCCGCTGGTCCTGCGGGAGCCTCAGGCTTTCCCTGGAGGGGCATGTTGCGGTATTCGCCGTTGGTACGCAAGGAGAGGGCTACTTCCTGGCGTATTTGCTGCGGTGTGAGGGTCACGCCGGGATTGGCAGCCAACTTTTCGAGCACTTCGCGCGCCGCTTCTTCCTCGGTTTTGATGTGTACCGGCTCTTGCGGCTGAAAATCGGGCGGGAAAAAGCCGGACGGGGTATTGTAGGTGCCGGGTTTGGCGACTACGTTTCCGTCGAAAGATGTAATAGCCTCTTTCGGAGAGAGCAGGCGGTGTATCCATACAGCGAACTGGAGGCCGCGCCGGTTGGCGGCGTCGCCGAATGCGGTGAAAAGTCGCTCGGCTATGCTGCCGTGGGCATCGAGCACGGTGTAGTTGCGCAGGGGCAGTATCCCTGACTTTACATTTATCCGTACTGCACGGTAGGAGAGGCCTGCGATAAGGAGCAGCAGGCCGACGCTGAGCACCCAGGCGTAGGTGCTTACGCTGCCCATGTCGGCGGTGTAGCGGGCCAGTTCGCCGGCGTTGTGGGTGTCTATCACGGCGAGGGCCTGGTCCCGCCTGGCGACGGCTTTGCTGCGGGCGTCGGTGGCGGTGGCGAGTGCTTTTTCGAGCGCGGCTGCTTTTTCGGTAAGTACATGGTCGCGTTGGGCCTGTGCTGCGGCTATGTTGCGGCGGTTGGTGCGGCGCTCGTCGTCGGTATCGGTGCTGCGGCTGCGGAGGCTGTATATGCGCCGATCGATGGGGGCGAGTTTCGCCTTGTACAGGTCGGTGATGGCGGCTACGTCGTTGCTGTACGCCTGCTCGATGCTGGCCACGGTGGTGGCGTGCTCTTTGTCGGTTTGCTCCGTGGTCTTTTCTGCCACGGGCGCGACCTGTGCCTCCAGATATTTGGATGCGCCTTGAACTTCGGCTCCGAGCAGGAGCACGATGATGGCGAACGGTACCCAGACAGGGGAGTCGGTGTTGGGGTCATCATCGAGTTTGTCGTACCAATAGGTCTGCCATGTGGTACGAAACAGGATGTGGAGGGCGACGAGTGTGCCACCGGCGAGAAATGGCGCGGTGGGGAGCATGAAAGGGATGTTTTTGAACACCCAGAGGTAGATGGCCGTCCAGGCGGCGAACGCGATGGCGCCGTGGGCGGTCTGCAGGAGGGTGGTGATCCAGCCGAACACGCGTTTTTCGGCGGCGTGCTTGGAGTAATACCGGCGCTGGTCGTCGGTCTGAGGTTGTGTCCACACGGTCGTAGAGTTGTGTAGGTGGCCTGAATTTTGCTGATTCGGTGAAAAATCCATACTTTTGGACTGTTTTAGAGGGCGTGGCGGCTTTCCCCTGAATAGAAATGCTGCCTGCCCTCGGTTTACAATTTGTGAGCCCTGTATCGTTGGCGCGATGCGGGGTTTTTTGTTTTGGCGAAAAGGGCGGGGAGGTGTTGACCAGCCTCCCCGATTCCCCGCCTTAAAGAATGCGCCCGGCTCGTTTGCCGGGTACCGTTTTATTTCAACCCCACCCCCGGCCCCTCCCCCGATGGGAGGGGGGACGCGTTGGTCGTGGCGTTTCTTTTTTTTGGTTTAAAAAGCCGCATCTCGTTTGATGCGGCGGAGGTTGGACAAATACGACCCATCAGCCGTTGTTTTTTTTCGTGGGGTTTCCGGGAGTGTGGCCCGGGCCTTTGCCCGGGCCGTTTCCCGTATATAAATCTCATGAAAAGACTCTATGTTGATGGGCTTTGGGTTAAAGCGAGTCGGTATTGCTACCGGCTCGCTAAGCCCAAAAAACCAAATGAAAACTTATGTGTGGGCCGGCTCTGTTTCGCTGGCTGATATTTCTTGCGCCTGGTGGTTTGCGAGTATATTTTTTAGCCTCTTCAAGTATCCGCCTGCGAAGTGGGGTGGTGGCAGGCTGCTTAAAAGCGAGTAGTATGGTGTTTCTGCTGATTCCGGGTCTTATGT
>JAKOXM010000464.1 GCA_029781095.1 Bacteroidota bacterium | reverse complement strand
TGGAGCGACGCCCCTATGCTTAGAGCCGACGCAACATCTGCCGAACGGTGGATGACCAGGCTGCAACTTGGACTCGGCCATTTTTTGAGTTTCAGCGTGTCCGGTTTTCTCACCGTCTGGTTGCTGTATCGCAATCTGACGAGAGAGGGACCCGATTGGCGGGATTATCTGGGCGTCCGGCGCATGCCCGATCCCCGGTTGGCAGGGCTTTCGATATTGCTTATGGCCGTCTCCTTGCCCCTGGTACTCTTTTTATTGAATATCAACCAGTTGATTCCCCTGCCCGAATCGCTGAAAATCGCCGAGGATCAGACAAACGAGGCCATTAAAGGTCTTCTTCAGATGGAAAATGCCGGAGAATTTCTGGCAAATCTCGTCATTATTGCCCTGTTGCCTGCCATTGGAGAGGAACTTATGTTCCGTGGAGTGATACAACAGCAACTGATGCGCCGTATCGCCAGTCCCTGGGTCGGGCTGGTGATTTCTGCAGCCATTTTCAGTTTTGCCCATTTCCAGTTCGAAGGTTTTTTACCGCGTATGTTGCTGGGGCTGATTTTGGGCTGGCTTTACTGGCGTACGCGGAATTTCTGGATACCCGTCATCGCGCACTTTTTCAACAACGGCCTCCAGGTTGTCGGCCAGTATTTATACGGAAAGGATATGTCGTCGGTCGACCTCGAAAAAGACGTCCAGGTTCCCTGGTTCGTTGCCTTGTTGTCGGCCTTTTTGGTACTGACGACGATACGACAAATAAATAGTACGATAAAATAGCATCAGCAATGGAATTACTCGGTATCGGTTCGCGGGTGAAGCATCCCGCATTTGGCGACGGCGTTGTGATACGCCTGCACGTCGCTGCTTACGAAGTATGTTTTACACAATTCGGCATCAAGATGGTCGGCAAAGAGAACTCCTCCTGGCAGGTGGTGGAGTGTATTCCGACGGAAGAACCCGTCACCTTTACGGAGGCGGAGCAATCGCTCGTTCGAATTCTCCGGGCATGGTCGGGTGTAAACCTCGAAAATGTGCCTCTGGGCGATCGCTGGAAAGGAGGAAAAATGGTCCTGCAGGCAGAAGGCGTCCAGCCAAAAGAAATACCCGTGGAGACGTTTTTTCACAAGATCGTGATGATGCGCGACCGCCTTCGCGTACTCGAACAAAGCATTAATGCGCACAAAAAACTCGACGACGAGGACAAGGTGAATCTGCAGCAATACATCACCCGCTGCTACGGGAGCATGACCACATTCAATGTTTTATTCAGGAACCGGGAGGATTATTTCGTGGGCGAAAGCGGGAAGGAGTAAAAACCGACAAAATCCGGCGGGCAACCCGCAATTCCCTGAATTCCAGCAGGATCAGGCCCCATAATGCGCTGTATTCAAGCGCGATCAGCCAGTAATTTTCCTGAAACCCGCCGCCTGAATAATGGCTGTAAGACAGCGCCACCAAACCCGACCACCAAACCGGGAAACGCCGGCCTGCCATAACACCCAGCGCCAGCGGCACCGTGGCATACCAGGGATGTACAGCGGCAGAAAGGCTGAGCTGGAGCATCAAAGCCAAAAGCAGGGCATCGGTCAGCCCCAACCCGGATGCGGCAATCTCCGCTACTTTTACCTCCGCCCCTGGCGCGATGGCTGCCATGCCTTCGGGTGAGTGGCCGGGTGCTGTGCTGACCTTCCTCGCAATCATCACCACACCGGCTACGGTTGCCAGGCCGAGCATCGGCCCCAGGGTTTCTCCCACGTCGTATCCTTTTAACAGGAATCCGAACGCGCGAAGCAGGTAATAGACGCTGGCATTAAACTGGAATTGCCGGAAATACAGGTCGAGACTGGATGCGATGTTGGGCAACACGCCCAGAAGCGGCGCAAACAGAACAAGCGACAGCAGTGCAAAAACGGATAAAAATCCGATCCTCTTTTCCTTTCCAAGGTACCTGAACAGGATGGGCAGAAACATCAACGGCAATAATTTGGCAGCAGTAGCCAACGCCCAGAACACTGCTGCTACACGAGCCCTGTTTTGTTCCAGCGCCCGCACTCCCGCCACCAGGCAAAAAATCATAAGCCCTTCAAAATGGCAATTGCCGACAATTTCAAGGATCAACAAAGGATTCAGCGCATACAACACGGCCATTCTTCCCCCGTCACGCGGGTACCGCCACGGGTTATTGCTACCGGCAACGGCCAACTGAAATATCGTTCCTGCTTCGCAGGCCAGTAGCAGCAGTTTCATCACCAGCACGCCCGCCCACTCGCCGGTTGGGCTGACCGCGGCCGCCAGTGCAAATACAGCCTGGCATAGCGGTGGATACACAGTGTAATACTCCGGCGAATTAAGTTTGGAAAACAGTTCAGGCGTAATCCCGGCAATTTCAATGTGGTTGGCAATAAAATATGCCGGTGTATGGATAAAAGGATGATACCCGGCGGCAGTCAGCCGGCCATCCCATAAAAAGCGATAAAAATCGTCGGAAAAATGCGGAATGCTGAACAGCAATATGACGCGAAGCCCTACCCCCAGCCAGGCATACCAGCGGAAGTCGGTAGCGGTGCTTTTTTTTCGGAGGAACAACAACCAAACGTACAGACCAAAGAAAATGCCGTAAGCCGCGATAAAGGGCAGGAAATCGGTACGCCGGGCGAAATAACCAAGAAAAACCGTCAGCCCCGCGAAAGCGAGGCTGACGGCAAAACGTATATATTTTTCGGAAGCGCCGGGCATGGGCGCTAAGGTAAGGTCATAACGGCGATCGCTGAAGGATCAAAGCACAATCAGCCTCAATGTACGTGTTTCGACCGGTCGAAAACAAAACGGGTGTATACGCCGTTCACAGGCACTTCCACCAGTATCTTGTTTTTATAACCGGCATCCGCTCGCAGCTTCACGATTCCCTGCACGGCGTCACCGGGGTAAAGCGTGTGTTCGCGCAGCAAAAAATCGGGTGAAGACTCGGGCGGCGGCGGCATCTCATCGACGCTGTCCGGGATTGTCCATGCCATCCACCAGGTTATGTCGTAAGCGAGGTTGAGCACATCCACAAAAACTTCGGCGCCGTTTTCCGAAGCGTAGTAATTGGCATTGCCGGCCTTCGAATCACTGCCCTTGGTGTTGTTGGCGATGATTGCCACGGTAGCCACCGTTGCGACGATTGCCACGCCTGCAATAATAGCATCGCGTGTGTTTTTCCAGTGGATGTATTCTTCGGCCGTAAAAACGCGGTACGGTTTCTTTTGCCCCATCATGTTGTAACCGTGCACCTCGACCTGGCCCGGTTCGAAAGTGAATGCACTGTCGCTGTTGTTGCGAATGTACAGGTTGAGGCTCATGTCTTTTTCCCCTTTCGAACTGAGTTCGGCCACCACTTCACAGCCCTGAACGGTTGTGCGCAAGGCAGGCACGCCGCGAGCGTAAACTACTTTGGAGACATCGGGTTGTGTTTTGGCGGGCTGGTAATAAAGGGCAGGCGCGCAGGAAGAGAGAAACACTGCGCAGAGCAGGATGGCAAGTCCGGGTTTCATACATTGTTTTGTTCGGGTGTGAAAGGAAGATTGATTATCTTGAATATCACTGTAAAACTACCGGCATAATAAATGGTTGTCAATACCGGTCAAAGCCTTTAACCGTGATTTAACTACTTAACTCATTTTAACACATGAGCCAACATATTCAAACAGGAAACAGAAAGCCCCTGTGCTGCAAAAAAACAGCACAGGGGCTTGTTCGGTCTTCACAATAAATTACCTGAAACGCAGGTGCTTGATCGAGTAAAAGCAAATGGTGGCGAAGCCGAACGACAACATCGAGTGGAACAAAACGAAGGCCGTATTTTTGGTCGCAATACCCATCACCACGGCCGCGGCAAACACGAGGGCCATGAGGCCTTCGGCGATCGTAACCCAGGATATCTTTTTAGCCTTGTAGTCTGATTTCTTCTGCGGAGCGGATTGATCGGCAAGGCCGTATTTCGGGGTACGCACGAAAGCCGAAACCTTTCCGCGGAGGCCTTCGATCACTGCCACGGCATTGTACAGAGACAAGCCCATCGAGATCGGCATGAACGACAGGAACAAGCCGAAGAAACGCACCTTTTCCCAGAAGGTGGGCGGCGCCGTACGGTTGAGGGCTGCCGTGATATTCGCTGTATAGGAAATAGCGGCTACCGAGAACAGGCCCAGTACGGAGAACGACAGGAAGTGCGTGGAGATACCCAGTTGTTCAAACGCAAACGCCAGCGGAATACTGCTGAGGGCCGCGATGAATACCCAGAGGAAAACACCATATGCAAGTAACTGACTGATTGCGTGCATTTTCTGCACCCAGTTCAGCTTGTCCGTATGCCATACAAGTTTCAGCAGTTTGCGTACGTTCTGAGCGCCGCCTTTATTCCAGCGGAACTGCTGTCCTTTCAGTGCATTCATGTCTTCCGGCAGTTCGGCCGGGCTGCCGAGTTTCTCGAGGTACTGTATTTTGTAACCCATGATCTGGGCGCGGAAACTCAGGTCGAGATCCTCCGTAAGCGTGTCGCTTTGCCAGCCGCCGGCTTCGCCGATGACTTTTTTGCGCCATACACCGGCCGTACCGTTGAACTGGAGCAGCAGGTTGCCGTAAGAACGACCTGCCTGCTCAACCGTAAAGTGGACGTTCAGTTGCAGTGCCTGCAATTTGGTGAGCATACTGCGGTCTGCATTGATGTGCTCCCAACGCGTCTGTACAATGCCTACTTTCGGATCTTCAAAGTAGGTGATGGTGGTGCGCAAAAAATCGGGGCGCGGTGTAAAGTCGGCGTCAAAAATCGCGATAAAATCACCTTTGGCAAGCGGCATGGCCTCTTGGAGGGCGCCTGCTTTGTAACCCTGGCGGTTGACGCGGTGAATATGCCTGATATTGAATCCCCTGGCCTGATATTCAGCCACTTTTGCCGCAACGATACCCACAGTTTCATCCGTAGAATCATCCAGTACGTGTATTTCAAACCGGTCTTTCGGGTATTCCTGTGCGGCGACATAGTCGATAATCCGCTCGGCGACATACATTTCGTTGTACATCGGCAATTGAACGGTCACGAAAGGCACTTCCTGGTCGTGTGCTTCGTATTGTCTGTACTGTATCTTCGGGTTCTCCTTGTGATACTTTTTGTACAGGTACAACAGGTGGAATTGCAAGAGGGCGTAGATGGTAACGCCGCTCATGGCAAGAAAGTAAATGAGGAGCATCAGGTAACCGAAATCTACGAAAGCCTGATACCTGAATGCTTCGAAAAGCGAATGAAGACCGTACATACTGCTGATTTAGAGTTGTGTGTAAGAGAGATTTCAGAGGTACTTAAAAATGGTAGTTATGATTTTCCAGCCTGCGAGAACCGAACCTTTGAAAGTGCCGGACACTTTGCTCTGGCCTGCGGCTCTTTTGCGGTAACGGACCGGGACTTCCGCACAGTCGAGCTTTTGTTTGGCCGCTTTAATCTGCATCTCCACTGTCCAGCCGAAATTCCGGTCGCGCATTCCCAACGCCTGCAACTTATCCCACCGGATGGCCCTGAACGGTCCCAGATCGCTGAACCGGTAGTTGTAAAGCAACCTGATCAGAAACGGGGCAAGCCAGTTGCCAAAACTTTGGGCCGCTGTCATAGCGCCCGGCTCCATACCACCCAACCGTCTGGAACCAATCACCAGGTCCTTCCCCTCGTTCAAAATAGGCGCTACCACTTGAGGCAGTTCTTCCGGATAATCCGAATAATCGCCGTCCAGAAACACAACTATTTCAGGTTGTTCTGACGCCGGCAGGTTTGCCAGGTAACGCATCCCGGCCATGCATGCATTCCCGTATCCGCGTTCTTTCTGACTCACCAAAACCGCCCCTTCCGCTTCAGCGACCTCGGCTGTTCGATCTGTAGAGCCGTTATCACACACAATAATCTGTCTCACCCACGCTTTTGGAATGGCCGACAATACGAACGGCAGGGCTTTTTCTTCATTCCAGGCCGGAATCAGCACGTCAATCGTTGATTTTTCCTTCATTCAGCCGGCGCAGCCCGTGATTCGACAGATTTTGAAAAGTTGCAAAAAAGTCCTTTTGTATTGCGATGCAAAAATAACAACATCCGTTAAGAAAAAGTTAAGACTGTCTTAAATAAATGCTGTTAAAGTTTTGCAAACACGATTGCGGGAATTTGCCTGATCATGGCCGCGTTTTCTTTTGTTCCAAAACAAGATTCGGAATGAACCCTGCCGCGAGGATTTATTCCAAACTTAATCCTTCACTTTTGACGTGAATTAAGCGAAATGGTACACATCCGGGGAAAATAACAACCGGCACTTGAACCTCATTCGTTAAATTTCTTAACGAAATCCCTGGCCCTTTTTTGCATTTGGTAAACCAGGTTTCCCATGATACCCAGGCGGTTCAGGGTAATATTGAAATAGACTTCGGGGCGCGGGTGAAACCCAAGTATAAAAGGCTCCACACCTGCCAGCATGGATCCCTTAAAATCCAGTTCCCGGATTCCGTGTTGCTGACAATACTCGATTGCATGCCAGACCAGCAGGGAATTGGCGCCCTGGCTTTTGCACGCCGGTTCAAGGGCCGAGGCGACAAATACGGCTTTATTGGCATCGGTCAGGAACACGCCCCTGCAATGGACCTCTCCCCTGTTGTCTGCGATCTCAAGCAAAAAACCCTGGCCCCGGGTGCGCGCCGCCTGCCAGAGTTGTATGAACGCATTTTGCTCGGCCGCCGAACGGACATACCCGAAACGGCACATCTGTTCTGCCAATGCCCCTGCATCACAACCTTCCCGGCAAAGAAGTCCGGCAAGGCGGGCTTTTTTTAAATGATTGGTGACACTGCTGCTGAAATCGGCGGCAATTTCAGATAGAGGGCGATCCAGATCGAGCCGGTGGTTGATCCGGGGGGTGATCGCACACTGCCGGTGACTGAAAGGCAAAAAATAATCGAACGCGGGGCTGAAATTGTAGGACCAGTAACGAAGGTTGGCGGGCATCGCATTCAGAAGCATGTGCAACACCTCCCGCTTCCGGTGAATAATACGGTGTATTTTTCCTTCAAACGGCGCAAACAACACCCCCAGGTACTGGCAAAAAGATGGCTGCAGGGCATATACAATCCCGAATTTACGGCGCATACCCAGCGGCATGACGGCCTGCCAGATGCCGGATTTACTGACGACAAGTGCCTGCCAATCGGGCATCAGCGCATCCAGATACCAGCAATTGGAATACAGACTGCCCTGGGGCGATTTTGCCACAAAGGCATCCCAGGCGTCATCGTCAAGTAGTTTTCGGTTGATCAGGTGCGTCGCAAACATATCGCTCGGAAACTGTTTTAATACCACAAACCGACGTCGAGTTCCGCTGCTTTTTGGCGCATTGCCGGAGCAAGCGGTTTTTCGCGAAAATAACGGTAGTATGGTTCAGGTCTTCTTTTCATAAACTGGAAGTAGTCCCGCCCTGCCGGTGTATCGCAGGTAAATGTGTTGAATACGGCAAATTTCTCCAGCCCGTCCCGGCGGCGCGGGAACGTGGAGCGATGAAAAAGGCGCAGGTCGAACAGCAGCAGGTCCCCGGCGCAGGATGGGATATCGATCTTTTCCGGGTGGCGATCCAGGCGATCAAAAACGGACATCCCGAGAGTCTTCAGGAACCGGTTTAGCGCCTTGTCGCGCCACTTTTTACTGTACAGCCGCAGAAAAGGGTCTGGGAATTGATGGGTACCCGGGATTACGGTCAGACCTCCGCCTGCATTGCGATCATTTTCCTGAAAATAGGTGGCCACCTGAAGGATAGGTGTGGACAGATCCCGGTGGCTTATGATACCGGCCATTTCCTGTTCAGTGGTATCGGTATGCCAGTTTATAAACCGGCCTTTATGCAGGGCACATTCCGGAATCAGGAAGGCATCGGGACCGATCAGGGATTTGACTATCGCTATATATTTTTCATTGAAAATCAGATCGGTGAGTTCCGGTATCCGGGAATATATATCCGTCAAAATAGAGGGCGAATCGTAGGGCGAATCGTGCTGCTGCCCACGAGCGAATTCCGCCTGTATGCGTTCGCGGGCAGCGGACAGCGCTTCAGGCGCATACACGCCTGCCACGAGCAAATAACCCTTTTCCCGGAATTGAAGGATATCGGAGTCGGACAAACTGAACATGGTGCTTCGGGCAGGCGAACGGATTGCTTCGCACACCTTAATATTATACATCGCACAAGTCCGGGGTTTCGCTGCCAGGCACTGCGGAGGCCTTATACCTTTTCCACAGTGGAAAGCACCTGGGGCATTGCAAGCAAATCCGCGTCAGAAGAGTATACCAGGTACCGGTTTTCCCAGATATTGGCAAATTTCTCTTTGAACGCGTGAAGTCCCTGGTAATGGGCAAATGCCTTGACGCGCTGGTAAGCGAATTGCAGGGTACGCTCGGGGAGACTGTCGCCCGCCAGACCGCCCATCGGGGAAAGCCCCAGATTGAGCCGTTTGTAACCAGCGTTCTGAAGATGCAGCAACAGGTTGGACATCAGAAAATCAGCAACCCAGCCGGGAGCGTCCGGCAAACGGCGCATCAGATCGTAGGTCGCTTCGCCCGGCGCATAGTCCGGAATCAGGTTCATAAAAGCCATCACGCGCTCTTCGGAGTCTTCCACGGTCAGGATCGTTTGCCGGCGAAGCTCCTCATACGAAAAGATACCGCCCGAAAAACCGATCTCGTGTCGCCCTTCCGCAAGCCAGGCATCGGATACTGCCTTGCACTTTTGCAGGACGCCCATGCGAACCGGCGCCTGGTACAATTTGAATTCCATGCCTTCTTTTTCCGCCCGGTTGAATGCATTGCGCAGGGCCTTTGCGTCTTTGCCTTGTAGCGAAAAAGCCTGTACGTCCGTCCAGGCTTCCTGGCCAATACGCAGGTTTTTTCTTTTGCCAAATAGCCCGAGATCTGATTCGGGTACACGGTAATACACGGGTTGCAAACCCGACTCCTTGCAAAAAACCTCGAATTCACGCAAGACGGCACGGAGGGTCAGGGCATCGGGCGCTACCGGTTTTTCGAGCACCACTGCATAATTTCTGGCAACCTTGTAAGCCACAAAAGCATTGCGCTTTGCATTAAAAAATATCTGCTTGTCAAAATAGGTTTTGAAATAGTCGAGGCTCGAATAGCCGTATTTCCTCACCACAAGGGCGGCTTCTTCCAGTTCATCCGCAGAGGTGCCGAAATGCACGATATGTGGCAGGAGGAGGTAATATAGTCCGAGCAGGATCGACAGCATGCCCGCAAATGCAATGGATGCCATAAAATGCCGTGCAAAAGCGGTCAGAGGGTTTAAATACGAGGCATCGAGCAGAAAAAACAGGCGCAAGGTGCTGCCGAACGATTCCTCCCACGTGAAATCAAACCCGAACATTTTTTTGTCCAGGTAATAAAATCCCAGTGTGCCGTACAGGATGGCCGCTCCCAGCGTCGCGACAAACACAAATGCCCCGAACCAGCCTTTCCGCCTGTCAATTTTGATGAAATATTGCCGTCTGGTGCGCAAAAGCGCCAGCAGGGTGATTATCCCAAGAGTCGCTTCTTCATAATCAAAACCCTTTGTTACGTGCCCCGCTATGGACAGGATACTAAGACACACCGCCGCCCACCAGGCCAGTTTCAGACCCCTGAACAGGTAGACGGATGTCAGCAGCAATACCAACCCCGAGGTGAGCACCAGAAAATTGGAATAATGTATCCAGTTAACGGGCAAAAAATCGCGCAGAAGCCGCACGCGCTCCGGCAGCGCAGGCGTCACGGCTGAAATGACGTTCACCAGGCCGAGTAAAAACAGGAAAAGCGGAGGTAGCAAGCGGAACATCAGCCCTCCGGCGCTTTTCAGAAAAGCCACCGCCCCGACAGCCATTACCGACCAAAATTCAAAGAAACGGAACAATATCGTTACAGCCAGCGCTTCACCTGCGTGCAACCCGAACTGGGTGAGTACAAGGGTCATTACCAGCTCCACGGCGCCGAGACCGCGCAAAAACGGCGACACGATCATTATCAGGATACCCACGACATAACCTGCCGTGGCCGCCTCCCAGCCCGCCGACAGGCCAAGGGCTTTCAGGGCAATCCAGAGGTGCAGAATACCTGTCAATTCTATGCCCAGGGAAGCCGCAAGCGACCAGCCCATTTCGCGCGGACTGAATGGGTGTGTGCGAAATTCCTGCAAGGTGGCTCCGAGGCCCGGAGCAATTTTCAGCAATATTTTCGATGCGCCTCCACCGTTTTTTAACGACCACAGCAGCCATCCGAACAGAAAAACAGTCAGCACAACCCATACAAAACCTAGCATTTCACCGCCGGACAGACTTTTTCTGATCAACAGCCAGATCAGTACGGGTATTGCCACCAGCCCCACCGACAAAAGCCCAAGCACAGCGTAAATAGACGAGCCGAAATGCAGGGCCGTCTTCGGAATCCGGCGCTTCTCCAGTCGCCCCGTAAACATCCCCAGCGATACAAAAGCGCCGGCCGGCAAAAAAGGGCTGACAAAATTTCTCTTGAGAAACAAAATGACGCAGTCGGCCAGTGGCACAGGAGCGCCCGCCGCCAGAAAAGCATGCCTGTACATCAGGCCTTGCAATACGATATACACTGCCGTAATCAGGATGCCGGCCAGTACCCATAGCGGCGATGCATGGCCCAATTGGTTGCCCAAATCGCGTAGTTCGTCGCGTTCATGGGCAAAAAACCATATAGCCATACCAAAACCAATCATGGCTATGATATATGGCGCGACCTTTTTCATGTTTATCTTGAAACGCGGGGACGAATTTTCCCCGCCTGGGGAAGTATATAAGCGGGCAAGCAT
>JAKOXM010000448.1 GCA_029781095.1 Bacteroidota bacterium | reverse complement strand
AAGGGAGGCAGGAAGCGCCAAAGGTATAAATAATACAACAAAATGTTTTTAAATGTAACACAATGCTCCGAGAGTTAATTAAAAAAGTATTCAGGCGGAGCCAGGTGTTACATAATGGCGCCGGGAAACGGGGAAAACCGAGATTGTGGATCAATGGTTCCAAAGGATCGATATGCTGGAGATTAATTCAAATATCCCGCTCCAACTTTACCTTTGCTTTTTTGTTTTGAAAAAAACGCGCCGGAACGCTGTTCCGGCACAAACGAGGCCGGGGCAGCGTTCCGGCGTATAATTATGAACATATCCGACCTCCTCCACCGCGCCCTCCGCTACGAATGGCTCAGCCCCGAAGAAGGTGTTTTCCTGTTTGAAAACGCATCCACCGCCGAACTGATGCACGTCGGCAATGCGATGCGCAGGCACCACGTTCCGGGCAATGTCGTCACCTGGATTATCGACCGCAATTCGAATACAACCAATGTGTGTATTGCCAATTGCAAGTTTTGCAACTTTTACCGGCGGCCCGGGCACGGAGAGGCATATGTCACAACAATAGAGGAGTATAAAGAAAAAATAGAAGAAACCTTCCGGCTTGGCGGCGAACAACTTCTGCTCCAGGGCGGCCACCACCCGGATCTGGGGCTTGCTTTTTACGCCGACCTTTTCAGAAAACTCAAAGACCTCTACCCCAATTTGAAGCTGCACGCGCTCGGACCGCCCGAAATAGCGCACGTTGCGAAGCTGGAAGGCATGAGCCATTACGATGTGCTGAAAGAGTTGAAAGCCGCCGGGCTCGATTCATTGCCGGGCGCCGGCGCCGAAATACTCAGCGACCGCGTTCGGCGCCTGATCTCCAAAGGAAAATGCGGCGGGGAAGAATGGCTCGACGTGATGCGTGCCGCACACCGGTTGCACCTGACTACTTCTGCCACTATGATGTTCGGGCACATCGAGACCAACCTCGAACGCATGGAACATTTTGCTGCCATCCGGCAGGTGCAATCAGAAAAACCGGCCGACGCAAAAGGCTTCCTGGCTTTTATTCCGTGGCCGTTTCAGGATGAAGACACCATCCTGAAAAAACTCAAGCGCGCCCGCAACGCCGTCACGGGCGATGAATACGTGCGTATGATCGCCATGAGCCGAATCATGCTGCCCAACATCGTGAACATCCAGGCCTCATGGCTTACCGTGGGCAAACAGGTGGCTCAGGTGTGCCTGCACGCGGGCGCCAACGATTTCGGCAGCATCATGATCGAGGAAAATGTAGTATCTGCCGCCGGTGCGCGGTTCCGTTTCACGGCAGACGGTATCCAACAGGCCATCCGGGAGGCCGGTTTTGTGCCACGCTTGCGCAACCAGCAGTACGAATTCCGGGATTTGCCGAAAAATACCATGCAGCAGGAACTGGATCGGGTAGCGATGGTTGTAGACTAATATTCACCTCTGCAGGACAGGCAGTCGAAATATAACAATATTTTTACTACCTGAAAGACGGTACAGCACTTGTTTCGGTACGTTAATATTTGCGGATACGTCGCCCACCTGACGATTTCCCGGTCTGTTTTATGGCCACTTCGAGGCGTCGGCGCATTACTTTCGCATGCAACTAAACATCCCTATCCGCATGATACGTACAATCTTTACATCCGCCTTTCTCCTTTTTTTCCTCGCCAACTCCTACGGCCAGTACAACAACACCTACTACACGGTTAAATTTCCCGATGACAAAACAGTCTATGGCTGCGGCGTCACAGCCGACACAACCTGGCCGGTAATCACCCAGATGGGTAATTGCAATTTCAACGTCGGCGTTTCGGTCAAAGACCAAAAATTCAACACAAATTCCACCGGTGGCTGCTACAAGGTCCTGCGCACCTGGAAGCTGTTGTACTGGTGCGATTATGATCCCAACTGGCCGGCTCCTTACTACATCCCCAATCCGTCGAACACGGATGTCGGGCCTACCGTAATGGGCAATACTGACAACCACGGCTATCTGCAGTACACCCAGATCATCAAAGTGATCGACACGGATCCGCCGGTATTCATTAATTGCCCTGTTGATCCGATCACTTTCTGCGACCTGACCAATAACGATCCGACGCAATACCACTCCGGCTGGACGGATTATTGCGAAGGCCCGGTCAATCTGACCGCCAAAGTAAAGGATGCCTGCTCCGGTACCGATATCATGATCAGCTACCGGCTGTTTCTCGATCTTGATAACAACGGCTCCATGGAAACCTATATCACCAGCAGCAGCCCTTCGGCCTGGCCGATCGTGACGACTTTTCAGGGTGATACCGTATGTGCAAAAATCGACTTCCCGACGGGCTTCGGTCTGCCTTACGGCACACATAAAATTGAATGGATTGCCAATGACAATTGCGGCAACCAAACCATCTGCAAATACAGCTTTATTGTAAAAGACTGCAAACCGCCGACCATTGTTTGCATGAACGGCCTGAGTATCAACATCATGCAAACCGGCATGATCACGCTTTGGGATACCGATTTTTTGCAGTATGCCTACGACAACTGCACACCCGACAACCAGATCAAATTCGCTATCCGTAAAGCCGGCACAGGCACAGGATTTCCACAAGGCAACCATTCCGTAACGTTTGATTGCACGGAACTGGGCAAACAATACGTGGAAGTATGGGTGGAAGACGCCTATGGAAACGCAGATTATTGTCTGACCTATGTCATTGTGCAGGATAATATCGGCGCTTGTCCGCCTTCCACGCCATTTAAAGGTACGATTGCCACCTATCAATCAAAGGCAGTACCCGGCGTGCAAGTGGGCATCCTGAAAAACAACCAGACGGTTGGCACAGCCCAAACGGATGATCTGGGACAATACCAGATCGGAAGCCAGACGGCCGGTTGCAACTATAAGCTGGTTCCAACACTCAACACATTGCCCAAGGCAGGTGTCAATACCCTCGACGCCCTGCTTATCTCCGGGCAACTGGACGACGTTCTTCCATTGCCGACGCCATACCAATGGCTTGCCGCCGACGTAGATAAATCGGGAACTCTGACAGCGAGCGATGTGAATGCCCTTATAAAAGTCATTTTGGGCTTGCAGGACGATTTCCCGGGAAATACTTCCTGGCAATTCGTGCCCAACAGTTACAATTTCCCGGACCCGCTCAATCCATGGTCGGCCCCGGTACCCGGCTCACTGACGTTCTGCCTCTCGGGCAATATCAACTTCAATCCGAATTTTGTGGCCGTAAAAACAGGCGACGTAGATGCATCCGCTATCCCGGATCCTTTTGCGCCGGATGTACTTGACCGCTCGGATCAGAAAAACAACGCTATATTTTACTCCAATGATCAGGAGTTTGAGGTCGGAGACGAAGTTCGCGCTGATATTATTACGCCTGATCTGGGCAATATCGCCGCCTTCCAGTTTACGCTGGATTACGACCCCTCTGTGCTGACTTCGGCTATTGTGGAGCCCGATTTCGTGTCTTCCCCGTTCATTGCCACACCTGCGGAAGCCCACGTGACCACCAGCTGGCATAATTCCGTATTGCTCAATCCGAACATTCAGGGGAAAAACGCGCACTACAAAGCCTTCACGCTCGTATTTACAGCGCTGAAAAACGGAAAATTGAGCGATGTACTGCACATGAGTTCCGCTATTACAGAAGCGCAGGCATACACGCGCCAGTTGGAAACACTCGACGCCGAGCTGCAATTCAAACCCGGACTTCCGACCAAGAAGACCGCTGATTTGCTCTCCGTCAGGCCAAACCCCGTGCGGGATCGCTTTACTGCTGCTTATTACGTGCCGGAAGCCGGAGTCGTCACCCTGCGCCTCACCGATGCCACCGGACAGATCATCAAATCCGTTCAAACGCAAGAAGCTCAGGGCTACCACGAAACGGAACTCGAATTGGGTAGCACGACGTTGCCGGGTATGCTGTTCCTGCACCTCGAAGGCCCCGGCGGCACGGATGTACAACGCGTTATGGTGCAGAAGTAAAGAAACCGATGTTTCAAAATAATTTCAGTTGCCGATATTGAAGGTCGCTGATAACTGAAGATGCCGGAATCCGGGTTTACGCCGGGTTCCGGCATTTCATTTTTGGGAAAAAGGCCAGCATATGGCAAATTCTGGCAAGCCATCAATAGTGGCTGCGCGTCCACCACATTTTAAGGAGGTAACCGAGCCCGGACAACAGGTGCAAAAGAAAAAGCATGGAAAGCCGGCGCGTGCGGCTGTTCAGGCG
>JAKOXM010000435.1 GCA_029781095.1 Bacteroidota bacterium | reverse complement strand
CGACCGGCAATATATGGCAACCCGTTTTTGAAACGATTTTACAGGCGGCCTCGCTGATGCTCCTGATGGCCGTATTTTTATTCTGGTACCAATTGCGCCAAACGGCCCGAGATGCATACAACAAAGAAAGGGAAAAGGCGCTGGCGGCCTATAACAAACAGGTTGACTGGGAAAAACCCGGTCCTGAGACCCTGGAACATGATCCGAAACGCGACCTGATCAATTACGGACGCGATCTGATCGTCCATACAACCGATTATTTCGGGGAATTCGGGCTGGTTCGTCCGAATAGTATCAACGCCCTTAACTGCCAGAGCTGCCATCTGGATGCGGGCGCCAAGCCGTTTGGCAACAATTATTCTGCTGTGGCAGCCAATTACCCCAAGGTTCGTCCGCGCTCCGGAAAATCGGAGGATATTCCCTTCCGGGTCAACGATTGTTTTATGAGGAGTCTCAACGGGCAGGCCATAGACGTCAACAGCCGCGAAATGAAGGCCATGGTGGAATATATCCGCTGGTTGGGAAGCAATGTGCCGAAAAACGAATCACCCAAAGGTTCGGGCATATGGAAACTGGGGTTCCTCGATCGCCCGGCCGATCCGGCAAAAGGCAAAATCGTATTTGACACCAAATGCGCCAGTTGCCATGGTCGTGATGGCCAGGGGCTTCCGATGCCGGACGGGGTCCGTTATTATCCTCCTTTGTGGGGAGAACGGAGCTACAGTGAAGCGGCCGGACTATTCCGGCTGTCGCGACTGGCAGGATATGTAAAGGCCAATATGCCTTTTGGGGCGTCGTATCAAAACCCGCAAGTCACGGATGAAGAGGCATGGGATGTAGCGGCATACGTTAACGGACAACCTCGCCCGAAGCATCGTTTCCTGGATATAGACTGGCCCGATATCTCCAAGAAACCCTTTGATCACCCTTTTGGCCCCTATAAAGACACATTCCCCGAAATGCAACACAAGTACGGCCCTTTTCAGCCGATCGTTGCTTTTTCAGGCAAAAACGGGTAGTTACCCGGACTGATTTTTCATTTGCAGAAACAAATGCCCTGAAGGCATATTCATTTAATGTTTAATATAAAATCATGAAAATGACGATTCGATCCCTGATGCTGATTTGTTTTCCCTTGTTGTGTACTGCTCCGCTTTTTTCGCAGGAAGGCTCCAGTCCAATCGACCAGGAAACCCATAAAGTCGTATTCCAGCTGACGAGTGGTGATACGCTCGTACACAAAGCCCTGGTCAAGCAGATCCGCCACGTACTTGATGCAGCGCCCAACTCGAAAATAGAAGTGGTGTGCCATAGCGGAGGGCTTCCCTTCCTTGTTGCTGCACAAACAAAACAATCCGCGAAAATTAAAGAATTGAAAAACCGCGGTGTCGTCTTTTATGCCTGCGAAAACAGCATGCGCGATCGAAATGTTACCCGCCAAGACCTGGTCGAAGAATGTGGAACTGTGCCTTCCGGCATAGTGGAGATCATAAAAAAACAGGAACAGGGCTGGGCATATATCAAAGCTGGATTTTGATTGTTTGGTAGAAGGATGAGCGGAATAGCCATACCTTTGCGGCCCCTATTCCATCAAATTTTACCAAACGATGCCTACTACACGGATTGTCGCGCCGGCGATAACGGAAACGGCCGGTTTTGATCATCAGGCTGATGTGCCGAAGTCTGTCCTTGAAAAATCATTCCGTCTGATGGCTGCAGCCAAGGCCATGACGGATATCTACGAAGCAAATTTCAAGTTCGTAAGCAAGTACGTGCACGCAACCTCGCGTGGCCACGAAGCCATTCAATTGGCTGTCGGCATGCAATTGCTGCCCCAGGACTATGCTTACCTGTATTATCGTGACGATAGTATGTTGCTCGGAATGGGATTGCGGCCATACGAATTGATGCTGCAATTAATGGCCAAGCGCGACGATCCTTTTTCGGGAGGCCGCTCCTATTATTGTCATCCAAGCCTCCGCAGGCCGGATATGCCAAAAATACCGCACCAGAGCAGCGCAACAGGCATGCAGGTTATTCCTGCAACCGGGTCGGCGCTCGGCTTCTGGTACAAAGAACAGATGGGTATCCGGAGCAGGGAGGAAGAAGAAAATCCACCGGTAGTGGTGTGTTCCATGGGCGACGCCTCGGTAACGGAAGGAGAGGTGAGCGAAGCCTTTCAAATGGCTGTATTGAAAAAACTGCCCGTTTTGTACCTCGTACAGGACAACGGCTGGGATATTTCTGCCAGCGCGTCGGAAACGCGGGCCGGCAATGCAGCCGACTATGCCAGGGGATTTCCGGGACTCGAGGCGGTCAGTATGGAAGGAAACGATTTTGTACAATGCTGGAATACGGTATCGAAAATTCTGGATACCATCCGCCGCGAGCGCCGGCCGATATTATTGCGCGCAAGGGTGCCTTTGCTCAATCACCACACGTCGGGTGTACGCAAGGAATGGTACCGCGATGACCTGGACGAACATGCCCGCCGCGACCCCTACCCTATTTTGCGAAAAACGTTGCTGGAAAGCGGCTTTTCGGAAAAAGACTTGCAAATAATTGAAAATGAGGCCGCTGCAAGTGTGCTTGCCGATTTTGAGCAGGCCAGGAACGCCGAAGATCCGCGGCCGGCCGATTTATACACACATGATTTTGCGCCGACACCGGTGACAGCAGAAAGCGGTGAGCGCGCACCTGCAGGACGCGAGGCAAAAGTCATGGTGGATTGCGCACTGTTCGCCATTGAAGAATTGATGCGAAAGCATCCGGAATGTCTGCTTTATGGGCAGGATGTGGGTCGACGGCTCGGTGGCGTGTTTCGCGAAGCCGCGACATTGGCCGAAAAATTCGGCGATCACCGCGTTTTTAATACGCCCATCCAGGAAGCATTTATCATTGGAAGCACCGTCGGTATGAGTGCGGCAGGCCTGAAGCCCATCGTGGAAGTACAATTTGCCGACTATATCTGGCCAGGGCTGAACCAATTGTTCACCGAGGTCAGCCGCAGTTGTTACCTCACCAACGGCAAATGGCCGGTCAGCTGTGTCATTCGTGTGCCTATCGGCGCCTACGGCAGCGGCGGCCCGTACCACAGCAGCAGCGTGGAAAGCGTCGTGACGAACATCCGGGGGGTGAAGATAGCCTATCCCAGCACCGGCGCCGACTTGAAAGGC
>JAKOXM010000434.1 GCA_029781095.1 Bacteroidota bacterium | reverse complement strand
GCTGGCACTTACGGGAATAGACCCACAGAAAGCGGTACAGAATGAATACAGCACTGCCTTCCTTGCCGGCACCTGGACCATCAAACGCGACGGCACAAGCAGCGATGTAACGTTTACCCTCAATGGCCAGGGAGCGCTACGATATGCCATCAACGCCGGCGCAACCAAACAGGCTATACTGATCGGCCAGGCGCTCCGCCTGAAAAACTACCCGAGCAATGGATCGAACGTGGACCTCTATGCCCTGCCTGGCGGTGTGTGGGTAGATGCCACCAGGGCGGTGGTGTTGCGGCCACCGGGAAACAATAACCCGGTGAACAGGGCTGCCACGCAGCCGCCAAAAGCCTCGAAGAAGGGGTAACTAAAAGAAAATTACCGGGATGATGAGTTGCAACCCTGCGCTGAAAAGCGTGGGGTTTTTGCGTCCTACCCGCGCGGGTGAGGTGGGTAGATTTTTGTGGCATGTCAGAAAAACAGGTAAGGAGCAACCGCGACATCGACGCGCTGATAATGCACGGTGAGTTTGAAATAGAACTCAACTGGGGCTTGCGGCAATTGGCTGATTACCTCACCGAACTTGACCTGTTGGAAAAAGGCGCGAAATTCAGTGAACTGGGTATCGGTCAACGCAGGGCAGAAAGTCGTCCGAAAGTGTACACCCTGAACGCCGGTCAGCCTGCGCTGGTAAGTAATCCCGATCTGCTGGATATGCCGAGTATCACGCCGGCAGGTAGTTACGCATTGCTACGCCTGCAGGGTGTGATGCGTAGTAGCAGCGGAGCAAGCACGACGGGTATTGATGCCCTGGAAAGCCAGTTCCTATCTGCTTTCCAAAATCAGAACATAGAAGGCATACTGCTCGAAGTGAGCAGCGGAGGCGGAGAAAGTCTGGCAGGATCGCGCCTGCAAAGTGTAATCGCTCAAAGCCCGAAAGCAGTAGTGGTTTGGGCGCATCTAAGCGCCAGTGCTGCCGTGCGCGCCACGGCGCCCGCTGACGAGATAATTGCCAGCACTGCAGCCTCCGAAATCGGCAGTATCGGCTCGCTGATCTCCATAGACAGGCGATTTGCTCAGTGGTATAATAATAACGTTGAGGACATCTATGCGGACAAATCCACCAACAAGAATAAGGATTTCCGCGACTTCCTAAAGGGCAATCTTGACTCGTTGAGAGCCAATCTAAACCGATCGAATGAACAATTTCTTGCGGAAGTGAAGCAATATCGGGAACTCAAATACGATCCGGAGCACACCCTAAGTGGAGCCATGTTCCCCGCACGGGAAGCCAAACGCCGTGGACTGATCGACGGCATCGGGTCATTTTCATACGCACTAAACCGCCTTGAGGCAAATGCCAACCGGCGAAAAAAAGCACTTTAAAACATGGGACTATTTCAAAACAAGTGGGCAGGCGAGATACTGCTTGAAACCAAAAGAATATTCGGCCTCGATCATGACGCCAGCGAACAGGAAGTGCATGAGCATCTGCGAAATGTGGAGAGTTATGATACGGTGGTCGATAATGCCAAATCCGAAGGCATGCAGGATTTACTGGCCCTCCAGTCCGGCCTGGCTGAAACTGAGAGGCAAAAAGACTTCCTCGAGAATCGCGCAAAAGAACTCGAGTCGCAGGTAGATGCGCTACAGGCGAATGTAGACGCCCTAAAAACGGAAGCGGAAGCCCTCAAGGCCGACGTAACGGCGAAAGCAGCAGAGATCGAGGCGCTCAAATCAGAGCCGGCAGCAAAACATACCACCGGCGACGTGGATCCGGAGCCGGCACCGAAATCGGCAACTCCCGTGTGGGATGCCTTCAAGGCACAACACGGCCTGCAGTAACACCTGTAGCATCAGGCATCATCAAATCACGCAATTCTAATCATTAACCACAACTAAGAAAATGGCAGAGGCAGTAACCATACCCAGCGCCGACCTCGTTCAGGAATTCCTTACTGAAAAAGGCAAAGAGGTTATCAAAAAAATGTTCTACGGTTTCGACTCGGCGGCAATGGTTCGCAAATTCGATGGCGTTACGGACAAACTTATCCTGGCCGACCAGGATGTCACCACGGACCTGATCCGCGAATGGAACGCCACAATGGCGACCACGGACGATGCCATCGAGGTATCGGAGGTACGCCTCGAGGTGGCACAACTCAAAACCGAACTCAAGTTCATCCTGCGCAGCGAAACCATGCGCGCTTACAAGGCATACCTCAAAGGAGCCGGCATATCAGTGGACGACATGAGTATCGTGGAATACCTGATCCAGCAACCCATCGAAAAGCAAATGCAGGAGATGGAAGATGCTATGTGGCAGGGTGAAGAGCAGTCGAGCGGCATCGGCACACGCCTCCTGATCGAGCGCGTGAACGGCTACCGGAAACTGGCATACGACGCAGGCGTGGCCGGCGACGCTACGGTGGTCACCACCGGCGCCATCGACAACACCAACGCCGTGACGAAAGTGCAGACCTTCTACAAGGCCGCCCACAAAACGATGAAAAACAAGGGCATGCACATTTTCTGCTCCTATTCCTTGTTCGAAGCCTACCAGGAGCACCTGCTCACGCTGCATGCAAGCGCAGATCAGCAGCTGCAAGAGGTGAAAGGCATGGGCTACACGCTGCAGGGTATTCCGCTCCGCCTCGGCGCCAAGCGCTCGTTCCTGGTGCCTGTGCCCGGATTCGGCGACGACGATGCGCTCATCGGCACGCGCTCCGAATTCCTTGCCTATGGTTTCGACTATGAAAGCGAATGGACCAACTGGGACATACAAAAGCACGGCTGGGAAACCTGGGCGCTCAATGCGTTCCCGATGGGCTTCCAGATCCTGCTCAAAAAACCCGGCTTTTTGCTGGTGAACGATCGCCTGTAAACCGAATATCAAACCTTCAACTATCACTACCGGCCACCCGGTCGGAAAAATTATACTGCAATCATGGCAGACGAAAAGACAAAAAGCGCGGCGGCTCCGGACGATCTCGAGGCCATCAAGCAACGCCTCGAATTGGCGGAAGCCAAACTGGCCGCCCAGGAAGATGCACTCAACAACCCTCAATATGAGGTAACGGCCGAAAGTGTGACATCAAAAGGCAAGAAAAGGGCTACCCTCAGCGGCCAGACTTTCAAAGTCGGCAATGACAAATACAGGGTGAAATATCCTGTTATAAATCACGCCGGCAGAAACATCACCGAGGCGGATATCCTTGCTGATGGCGAACTCCAGAAAGAACTTGTCGCGAAGCACCCCGGCGTACTGACAAAAATCACTGCGATACTTCTCCTGTTGTTCGCATTCATGTCCGCCCAGGCATCCACCGTCACCGTCACCGCAAACGGTGCAGAAGTGGTGGCCACCGGCTACACAACCCGCGAATTCTACGCGCTGCAAGACCTGATGTTTATTCACCGGGCGAGCAACGACGCATTCGAAATACAGATAACCGAGACGCGTTCGAAAGTATGGGGTGGAGATATCGATTCCGTGCTGGTGACAGGCATATCGAACGACAGCGCCGGAGCAGTATCGAAGCTGGCATTCTTTCGCACGCTCATGCTGGAAGCCACAACGACCAATGGTTATCGCGTATTCATCGGGCGCAACAACCTGGAGTATTATTTCAAAACCTCCAGCAACCGCCTCGATGTGAAGTACAGCCGGAACCGGCAGCCGCTGTGGTTCGGCCATATCGACAGCCTGAAATGCAACGGCACCAGCGCGACGCTGGCATACCTGCGACTCCTTAAGCGATACAAGGCGCAGGATTGTCTACCCAGCACGAGCGTGGCCACTATTGCGGCCGGCGCCGCTGCAGGATCATCGCCGACAGTGGCAGTCACCGGCGACGCATTCAGCGGATCCATCAGCGTCACAACGGGTACCAGCGCCACGACCGGCATACTGGCCACAGTGACGTTAAAGATCACAGCGCCGACTGGTACCAGGATCAGCCTGACGCCGACGAACGCCAACGCGACGCTGCACTTTCTGCGAGTTTATGCAGCCGGCACGACCACCACGCTGGTGATCACTGTACCGACGACTGCACTCGCGGACGCCACGGCCTACACCTACAACTACACCGTGGTGCCGTATTGACGGCATTACTGGCAGCCGGCCGATCCGAGTCGACCGGCTGCCATCCAATTATTCAATCAATCACGAATCACGCTTTAAAATCGAAATACTATGGCATGCACATGCAACCTCGCCAGTATAGACCGGGAATGCGGGCGGAATGCTCCAGGACTCAAAACCGTATTGCACCTGGCCTGTGTTGACGACATTACGTCGATCGGCGCAGCCAGCAGCCACGTGGTAAGCACCATCACGCCGGTGACCGACAAAGGGTTTTTCCAGATTAATATCACCCGGAAAGACAGCGACCTAAAAACCACTCCGAACGACAACGGCGGTTACACGACAGAGATGAAGGGCTTTATCTCGAAAAAAACGGCAGCGAAAGCCAACATCCTGACCCAACTGGCCACGGACGAAAACTACATCGCTATCCCCGAGGATCAGAACTCTTACATGGAAATCCTCGGATCCACCACACACCCCGTAAAGGTGAAGGCGGAAGCCGTGACCACGCCCAAAAACGGCTACAACATCACCGTTACCTGGGAAGAGCATGCCGACCTGCCGTATCAATTCAGTGGCACGGTGCCGCTGCCGGCATAAGTCGACACCGATCTTTTATTCATTTCGTCAAACGCATTATATGGCAAAGGAACATCACATCGAAAGGCCGTCAGAAGTAGTACATGAGACCGAGAAAGCGCCGGCCATGCCCAGGGAACTGAAGTACGTCGGACCCATTCCTGCGCCGCTGATCAGCAACCTGCCCGGCGACGCGAATAAATACCACGCAAACGAACTCCCCGAACGACACAGGGCCTTTGTGATCGCTACGATCCCGGAAGCCAAGTGGTGGTGGAAATAATAAGGCCCCCAAGCCTGCGGTGTGCAAGTATGTTTGTTTTCTATTACCCCGTCCGCCCCAGGCGATACGGGGTGATTTTTTTTACAACTGAAATATGAATCCGGAACTCACTACCCACGCATACGAACAAATCGACAACTACATTCTGCGCCTGCTGTTGTATTTCGGCATCGCGGTGATAGTTGCTTTGTCGTCCGCATTGACGTACCTTTGGCACGCCTGGCGCGCTGAGCAGCGCGAACGCATCGAACTGGACAAGATCAATGCCGCCGCAATGAATGCAGTCGCCAACGAACTCGATAACGTAAGGGAGCGCCTCGCCGAGGTACAACACCTGCTCTCTGAAAAACGTCGCAACCATGAAAAATGAAGCATCCCGCGCACGTGCCGCGCGACTCCGGGCCGCCAATCGCCTGATCCACCCTGACCATACACCACCGTCGCCCGCACGATCTGTAGAGCCATTAAAAGACATTGTTCGGCGTATGGTGAAGCCGCGACGCATCGCGGTTACGGTCGTGCAGAACTGATACCGTCCTACCCTCGCTTGTCCCCGTGGCCGACTTTTGTGGCATCCTATTGTTCACAAAAGCACTTCACATGGCTACGACAAGCACTACCAAACCCTGGTACAAGTCAAAAATTTTCCTGATGTCCCTCAGCGGGCTGCTGTTTTTCGGCAGTAACTGGCTCAACGGCTGGCTCACCGGCCAGGGTGTCACGCAGGACCAACTCGACGCGATCTCCAGCGCACAGCCGGCAGTGGCCGATACCATCCAGAAAATACAGGACGGAACCAACTGGCTCTCTGCCATCGGATCTGTCTCGAGCGTTTTGCTCATGATTTTCCGCGCCTGGTTTACCAATAAAGCTATCGCGTGACCCCCGTATCCGTCACGATCATACACAGCGCTCCGCGGTGGTGGCATGCCCTCCGCCGCGGGCGCTTTGTCATTGAAGTGCCCGGCACATGGGACGAGGTGAAGCCGCGGCGCCGGAGGCAGCGCTGGTGGAGGTGGATAATGGCGCTGCCCCGGCCTGCGGCACAGCGCCGCATCGTGGCCGACCTGCTCTCAGACTTGCCATGGTCCGCACGGCAGCGCCTGAGCGATCTCGACAGGGCCGGCCTGGCGCTGCTGCTCGAGTGGGCCAATGCTTCTCCCGACTGCGAAACGGTCCCCCTGCCGCATTTTACCCATAAAGGGGTGATGTATCATTTCCCGAAGCCGAAAGGCAGCAACATGACCTGTATCGAATTCCCGATGGCGGATGAGTATTACCAGGACTTTATAGCGGCAGAGAAACCTGACCAGCACTCGCTTATGTGTCTGCTGGCCACGCTGGTTCGGGAGCAGAACCCCGACCCGGCAGAGGTGCTTCGAATGGGCGACGCACGGGTGGCGCTGTACAGCAGGGAGGAAGTGGAAGCCCGCGCGAGCAGACTCGCAGGCCTGCCGCCAGAATATTGCCTGCAGGCGCTGCTGTGGTTTGCCGGCATGAAAAAATACGTGCACCGGGTCTACGGCGCCTGGTTGTTCGATTCCCAGGATGACGAGGAGGAAGAAGAGGATGAGGTGCCACAAAAAACCGCCAACACCGGCCCTAATTTCGGGTGGTGGGGCATATACCAATCTGTGGCAGAATCCGGCGTATTCGGCAACCTGGGGCAAGTGCACCAGGCTGCATTCCACGATGTGTGCGTGTACCTGGTGCGCAAACGGGTGGAAGCGGAACAACACACATCGGCCGTGCCTGCAGCAGGCGTCAAACACTCAGACGACGAATAACACAAACTATGGCCTACAAGACATATATCGAACTGGTTAATTATTTTATGGGCCTCACGACCACCGTGACGGCGCTAAAGAGCGTGGTGGTCGGCTCCGACGAGGACGAACTGAACCAGCAAAACAGCCGCATCGAATACCCTAACCTGCGGGTGGATACGCCTGAAATCACGTTCCGCAACGAGGACGAAAACCAGGTGACGCGCTACACCTTCCGGATGTACGTGCTCACCAACGATCCGCGCAACACCAACGAGGACCAAAACACGAAACTATCGGAGATGGCCACGCTGGCCCAGCAGATACACAAGCGATTGTGGACGGATGCCGATGCCGGCCTTTTCGACCTGGTGTGGGGCGACCGACAAGGCGACGCTGTGCGGGCCTGGAGCGGAGATAATCTGTTCGGGTGGTGGTTCAGCGTGGTGATCGACCTGTACGTCGACGACTGCGCGTAGAAAGTCCTACCCGCGCCGGCGCCAGGCCGGCATCTTTGCGCCGATGGCGCAACTCACTGACGAGGCATTAAAGGAGATCACCAACTATCTCGAAATACAGGGGCTCAAATGGGCGCAGGAATATATTGCCGGCCGTAAAGCATGGCTACAAGCAAAAGGCATCCGCGCCACCGGCGAACTGATAGCCTCGCTGCAGACAGAAGTGCTGAGCACGCTCGAGGGCGCCGCCCGGACCCGGGTAGAACTCGCATTTAACGAGTATGGCAGATACGTGGAGATGCGCCGGCTACATGCGCCTGCAGGCGGCAGCGACTATATCCTTTCCCTGGAAAAATGGATCGAGCAGAAAGGCCTGCTCGGCAAAATGACGGCGAATTACATAGCCAAGCGCAATGTGCGGCAGGTGCCGCCATCCATACTGAACCAATTGGCCTGGTCGGTCGCCATCTCGAGGCACGAGCGCGTGAAGCGCCGGCGACAATGGTACAGCAAATCAAAAAGCGCATCCATAACAGAACTTTTCAACCAGGTGGCGGCCAACCTACCCGAACTGGTGGTGCGCGAACTCAAAGCAGCCTTCAAACAATGACAACATGGCAGTAAGACAAGACCAGGTGCAACTGCGCCTCGACTTTATAACCGACGAGAGCCGGGCGCTGGCGCGCACGCTGCTAACGACGAAGGAATACAACAAAGAGATCGCGACCAGTAAAGCCAAAATAAACGAGTATGAGCGCGAACTGGCACGCACAACTACCACGGAGGCCCGCCGCAACGATCTGCTCGCCAAAATGGCCGTAGAAGAAAAAAAGGTGGCAGACAACCTGCGGTCGATCGCCGCCGAGGGCAAGAAGGTGGAAGCGCTGGACCTTGGTAAACTGGCGCCGGCGCAACTTATAGAGCGTGCCAAGCAACTCAACCAGGCCATGCGCCTGATACCGCAGAGCGCGCCGGAATTCCGGCAACTGCAGGGCGAACTCACCCGGGTGAACGCCCAACTGGGCGAAATACGCAACACGGCGAAGGGGATACAGGCAGACGGCGCCGCAGCCAGTGGCGGAGGTGTAGGTGGATTCCTGGGCAGCGTGGTGGGCAAGGTGACGGTGGCGCTTGCAGCCATTCAGGTCGTATATGCCACATTGAGCGGTTTATTCCAGTTCGCAAAGACAGCGATCGACGATTTCGACGAGGGAGCAAAGGCGGATGCAGCATTGGCATCGAGGATTGAAAGCACGGGCGCCGCGGCAGGCCGGACATTGGAGCAGTTAAAGAATCAGGCGCAGGAACTGCAAAAAGTGACCTTGTTCGGCGACGAGCAGACCGAAAAGGCACAGGAGATACTGCTTACTTTCACCAATATCAGGGAGGAAATATTTGACAGGACAATACCGGCAGCGCAAGACCTGAGCACTGTATTTGGCCAGGACCTTCAGTCAAGTTCCGTGCAACTGGGTAAAGCGCTGAATGATCCCGTCAGAGGCATAACAGCATTGCGCCGTGTCGGCATTAGTTTCACATCGGATCAGGAAAAACTGATAGCGAAACTTGTGGAAACAAACAGGGTGGCTGAGGCGCAAGCGATTATACTTGCTGAAGTAGAGCGGGAGGTCGGTGGCGCTGCCCGCGCGGCAGCAGAGGCGGGACAGGGCCCTTACCAACTATTGCAAAATCGACTGGGGGAGGTGCAGGAGACTATCGGCGAATTATTATCAAACGGTTTAGAAAAGTTGCAGCCTGCTTTTACGGTAGTGGTCACATTCTTGGAGAAAGTAACCGATTCTCTACTTAGCGGCGAAAAAGCCACGGGTAAATACTCCGGAGCCGCAAATTTTGCGGTTTTTGTGCTGCAGGTACTTGGAAAAACGCTTGGTTTGGTCGGAGACTTATGGTCGTTTCAGGTTTCCATCCTTGGCAAGGTTTACGACGCTTTTGCGTCGGTGTATGATGCCATCGCGCAGGCCGTGTCCATCGCGAAGGATATACCTGTGCTCGGGGCGGGTATCAGAGCGGTGGCAAACGTGGTAGGGGTACTTCGCGACCTGTTCGATAGTTTTCCCGCCACTTTCGCCGGCTTCCAGGCTGCGGCCGGCCAAGCAGTTACGAATGTGAAAGGCTTTTTTACCGGGCTGGTGACATCGGCCAAAATAGTGGCCAAAGAGATCGAATTGGCGCTCACCATAAACAGTGGGTCCAGCGCAAGGTTGGTGGAGGAGATAAAAGCGCTGAAACAACAAGAGATCGCGGCCGCAGCTGCGGGTAAAAGTGTAGGCCAGGCATACACCGAGGCGCGCAATAAAGTGCTTGCGGATGGCCAGGCTCAGGCTGCCGCAGAGGAAAAGAAAACCACTGCGCTGCGGACAAAACAGCAGGAGCAGGAAGATGCAGCGGCCGCAGCCGAAAGGCGGAAGGCATACCTCGAATTGCAAAAAAAGCAACTCGAGGTCGCCCTGAAGGAAGTAGAGGCTGACGCCAAGCGCCGCGAACTGATACTGGAAAACGCCAGGATAAAAGACGGGATCAGCGAGGCCCGGTACCAGGAAGGCCTGACGGCTATCAGGGAGCGCGAACTGAAGGCTCAACTGGAGGTGTACAAACGCTTCCGAAAAGACCAGGAAAACGAGGCCCTGGCCCTTCGTAACCGGCTGGCGGAAATAGAGCAGGGCCGTATCGATAAAGCAGCCGCGCCCGTGGCTACCCTGGGCGCCCGCCCACTGGGGCAAGTGGCCAGCACCGCCGACAAAACGGCCGGAAAACTACAGGTGCAGGATGTCGGAGAAGAAGCGCTCCTGGCGGCACTGCGCCACAAATTCGAAGCGGCGCTGATAAGCGAGCAGGATTACAACCTGCAAAAACTGGAATTGCAACGTCTTGGACTGGACCAGGAACTTGCCATCCTGCGGTCGGCATCCAAACCACAAGTGGACGAGATCCGGAAACGGGAGGAAGAGAAGAAAAAAGTAGAGGAGAAAATCGGAAAGGAAAGGCTGGAGAACGAACGGCGGCTGGAGGATTTGAGAACGGCGGCATTGCAGGAGGGTTTGAAGGCTACCGGCGACATATTCAGCGCCGCTGCAGACCTGCTGAGCCAGGATGAAAAAAGTAAAAAGAAGCATGCCGGCGTGGTGAAAGCGCTCCAGATCGCCAACATACAAGTGAACCTGGCTGCGGAGGTTTCCGGCATTTTTGCCAATGCTCAGAAATCCGCTATTGCACAGCTTCTCGGACCTGTAGCGGGCAATATATTGGCAACAATACAAGCCGCAGCGGCAACCCTGCGCGCCGGCGTGGCTTCGGCAAAGGTGCAGAGCACAAAATTCGCGCGGGGCACGCTGATGGACTTCGCAAAGATCGGATTCTTCGGCGGCCGGCCGCATTCGCAAGGCGGCACCAAAGGATACTTCGACGACGGCACGGCCATCGAAGTGGAGCGCGACGAAGCGTTCGCTGTGGTGAACAAGCGAAACGCTCCCCTACTCCGGATGCTGAGCAATATCAACGCGATCGGCGGGCATGGCGTGCCATTCTTCGCGCAAGGGGGGCTGCCGAATATAAATACCACACCGGTGAGCCAGCCAGCGATCAGCGGCTCGGCCGCGGTGGAACTGTCCAATATCGCCACATTTGTAGATGCTGTAAACTACTTCAGCCAAGTGGTGGCGGCCTTCCCGCGCCAAGTGAGCGCAGAGGTAAGTTACCTTAAACTGGAAGATGCCGGCGACAGACTGAATACGGTGCGGGATGACGCCGCCATTTAGGATGTCCTATACGCTTAATTAAGCGCGGGTGACTTTTGCAGCATGAGTACGATATCGAAGTCTGAAATGCTGGCGGCCATAACCGAGAGCGGTGAACGGCCGTTCCGTTTGCGATTTGTGAAGGCTACCGGTAAAAATGCAGGGCAAATCAGGGAGGCCGTGTGCTATTACGGTGCGCCGAATCCAAAAGACCGGCAGGCGCCAACTACCGGCGAGCAGCGCCGCAAACCCCGTACCTCACACTTGGAGAGTAACACCCTGCCATTAACGGAATTTGGCAAACGAACGCTGTTGACTCCATTTATCTCACACATTATCTATTTCAACGGCAAAAAAGTGATCCACTGATGGCGACAACACAGCGTATCGGCGCAAACACATACTACCTGCATGAGGGCAAAGCAGTCGTATCTTTTACCTCCAGCAAACTGGAAACGGATTGCGAAAAAGGGAAATTGGAGACGGTGAACAGGCCGACAGGCGACCCGGTCGAAATTATGACCTGGGGGAAAAATAACGACCTCCCACAGGTTCTGGAAGACCTGGTCACCAACAACAATATCGTGCCGGCGCTGATGGCCACCAAGAGAAACATCCTGGTGGGAAATGGGCTAATGGCTTACACGGAGCGATACCAAGCCGCTGCAGATGGTAGCCTCGAGCGCATCCAGGAGGAGGTGCAAATACCTGAGCAGGTGAAAGCATGGCTCGATGGCGAAGATTGGGAAAATGGCAGCAATTTCTACGAATACCTTGATGCGGCGGCCGGCGAACTGATGAAACACTCGCTACTTATCCCCGAATTTGTACGATACAAGCGCGACGGGCAGAAAATCAAATCCCTCGAGGTGAAGGAATGTAAGTGGATGCGTGCCGGCAGGAAGGTCGATGGTCGTATTATCCGATGGTACTGGAGCGGCCATTGGTCCAAAAGGACGAGACGAATCATACCGGACGAGGATAGAAAGATCGTGCCGCTGGATGTGTATGCGGGGGAGACCAGGAAGCAGGAAAAGTTTATCCTGCCGATGGGCGATTACCTGTTTAACGACGGATACTACCCTATCCCTACATGGCGAGGGTCCAAGGACTGGATCGAGATGGCCAACTTTATAGCGCCATTCCACAAGGCAAACCTCCAGAACGGATATAACATCCGCTGGCACTGCGAGATCGCAGCCGATTACTTTCTGGATTATGAGGCCTACAACCTTTGCGCTACCGACGAGGAAAAAGCAAAAGTGCTGAAAACTGCCCAGGAGAAAGAGCAGGCGTTTATGGATGACGTGAATGAGTTTTTGGCCGGCATCGCAAACGCCGGGCGCACGGTGTGGACTAAATTCGAATTCGATAAGCAGCTCGGGAAGGAGTACCCAGGCGTGAAAATAAAGGCGCTGGAATACGACATGAAAGATGAGGCGCTGCTTAAATTGTTCACACATAGCAATACCGCAAATATGTCGAGCCAGGGGCTCCACCCTACCCTTGCAAACATCGAAACTGCTGGCAAACTCAGCAGTGGCACTGAGATCAGAAATGCCTTTCTGATGTGGCTCATAATAAACACCCACAACCCTCGCAAAAAGATGCTCCGCCCGCTCGAACTGGTGAAAAAAGTGAACGGATGGCCAAAGGATATACACTACAGCATTCGAGACTATGAACTCACCGCACTGAGTACCGATCCAGCCGGCATGAAGCAGAAAGATCAACCTCAAAACGGGCAATGACGCAATCAGAATACAATAACGGACTCGAACGAATAATGCAGGAGAATCCAAGGGAAGTGCTCCTGCCGGCATTGCAGTCTGGATACACCAGGGCGAATGTCGTGTATATGCTGGCCGCACTTAACCGGCTGCCGGCAGCGGAGGAAGTCGAGTATCTACCCACCAAGCCCACAAAGCCGGCAGACGATACGCTACGGGCTTTGTGGGCGGAGCGGACCCGCCTGTTCGGGGAAATGAACCGAATGAGTAACAAATTCCATGAATGCACAACAGACCAGGATCGAGCAGAAAACAGCAGGGGCATCCTGCGAAAATGGGATGAGATATTGGCGGTTAAATCTAAAATTCGGCATTATGAGGAATTTGGAGAGGTGCTAAAGGAGGATGAGCAGGAAAAATTCCCACTTCCTGATGATCCCATTGCGCTGATGAAGAAACTGGCCTCTATCCGAGTCCAAATAAGCCAATCCGAGGTGAAAATTCGCGAAGCAAATGCACTTCCAAATGATCACCCTGATAAACAAAAACGCATCCAGGAAGGTGAGACTAAACGCGCTTTCCTGATATTATATCGAGGGCATGCAGAGCAAAAAATCGCAGGAGCGACTATTCACGAATGACGACTGGAAGGACGCCGGGCCAATGGATCGACTATATATCCATTTGATGCAGCCCGACGAATTTCCTATAAGTGACCAGGAAGAGATCAGACTCGAGGCTCTGCGCGAGACATGGACGGTTATGTGTAAGAAAATGAGCACTTGGCGGCGCCTCCAAGTGTTGCGTAAAGTTTTTGAAGTAAGCGAGCGGACGATATACAAGTACATGGAAGACGCCAAGTATTTGTTTGGCGATATTCTAAAAACAGATGCTGACCTGGAGTTGAGCCTACTTAAAGACAAATACTATGCTCTGGCGGAGAAGGCGGAAAAGGATGGCGACTATGATATTGCGAGGCGCTGCTACGATTCCGCACAAGAAATTATCAAAAAAATCCGTGAAAATCAGCCTAAACAAAAGCGGGTTTTCGCGGCAGTGATATTCACAGATGATCCCAAGGCTCTCACCAATCGCACAGAAGATGGGGAATACACAGAATTCGAGGAAACGGGTGTATTGGAACTCGAAGCAATTGCAGTTCCTGCAAGCACAACAGAAGGTTAAAGTTTTCCTTGGCGGCCGCGGATCTGGGAAAACGACCTGTGAAGGCGGCGCGCAATACCAGTTTTTGACCGCAATGCCCAAAAGCAAGGGTTTTTTATCGTCGACCACCTACAACCAACTTCTTACAAAAACATTGCCTGCCGTCGAGTCTAAATGGGCAGAAATGGGACTAATTGAGGGCGAGGACTATGTGATCGGGATGCGCCCGCCGCGAGAATGGGAGGTTTGTCTGCAGGAGCCCAGAAAATACGAAAATATAATATCTTTTTCAAATGGGCGTCGCATTGAACTCTTAAGCATGGACCGGCCAGATTTAGCCCGTGGAGGATCCTATACCGATGGTGCGGTGGATGAGGCCGCACTTGTGCCACAAGAGCACATCACGAGGGTACTATTGCCTTCGCTGCGGATGGGATTAATTGAATTTGGCGGCCATTGGGCGCATAAAAACCTGAGGCTGTACACATCAATACCCTGGAAGCCATCTGGTTACTATATCCTCGACTATGAGGAAAAGGCAAAAGCAAATCCTGGCAGATATGCTTTTATTGAGTCAAACGCCTTGGACAACGTGGAAGTGCTTGGCATGGATTATATAAAAATGCTTGAGGCGGAATTGCCCTACCTGGAATTCCTGGTAGAGGTAATGAATCAGCGGATCAGGAAGGTTAGAGATGC
>JAKOXM010000430.1 GCA_029781095.1 Bacteroidota bacterium | reverse complement strand
TTTTGGATAACAAAACGGCCTGTAATAACTGCGCCGCTGCCGCCGGTATTTGCAACGGTACCGGCATTTCCGCCGCCACCCGCACCCGTCGCAACGATTTCCACCAGCCAGGGGCCGCCACTCGCCGGCGCCGTCCAGGTACCGGTCGCGCCTGCCGCAGTTGAACCCGTCACCGTAAGTGGAGCGGGGCATTGCCCGTATACCACAAAGGCGCAAGACAGGAACGTCCATACGAGGAGTAAATAAGCTGAAATGCTTGGCGGAGAGGAGTTAAATCTCCGAAGAACGAGAATGTTTTGTTTTTTCATAAAGAGAAGTGCTTTAATCGCGGGAAAAGGGAGCGTTAAAGGATTAATAATTGTTGGGTTGTGATATGCTTCAGCGTATTTTATTGGTATACAAACATCAATAAGCTCCGCTTTCCTTGCAATTCAAAGAAAGGGAACCTAAAAACTGTGTCTTCCTGATATGGTCCTTGTAATGGTTTTCCAGGGATTGTTTGCATTGGTTATCGATTTGTTTCCGGCAAAATCACACCGTCGACTTCTCCAAATCCCACCCGAATTCCTTCTCTTTCCGCCCGGGCGCGCATAATTACCTTGTCGCCGTTTTCCAGAAAAGCACGGCTGCTGCCATCGTTTAGCCGCAACGGCTCTTTCCCACCCCACGAAAGTTCAAGCATGGAACCGTAACTGCCTGTATCCGGGCCGCTTATCGTACCGGAAGCCATCAGGTCGCCCACACAAACATTACAACCGTTCACCGTGTGGTGCGCCAGTTGTTGCGCCATAGACCAGTAAAGGTATTTCGTATTGGATCGACTTACAATAGTCTGGACGCTTTTTTCGCCGGCAGAGACGGCTACCTCAAGCATAACATCATAATTCTGCGCCCCACGCGCTTGTAAATACGGAAGCGGCGCCGGATTTTGTTTGGGTCCTTTTACCCGGAAAGGCTTGAGCGCCTCGAGCGGAACAATCCACGGCGACACGGAGGAAGCAAAATTTTTACCCAGAAAAGGTCCGAGCGGCACGTACTCCCAGCGCTGTATATCGCGGGCGCTCCAGTCGTTGAAAAGCAGGAGCCCGAAAATGTATTCTTCGGCTTTGTCCACCGGTATCGGTTCGCCGAGGGCGCTGTCTTTCCCGATCACAAAGGCCATTTCCAGTTCAAAATCCATTTGCCGGGAAGGGGCAAAGACGGGCGTATCCTGGCCAGCCGGCAAAATCTGTCCCCAGGGCCGGCGCACCGGGGTGCCGCTCACCACGACCGACGAGGCCCGGCCGTGGTACCCGACCGGTATCCAGCGCCAGTTGGGCAGCAGCGGATTGTCGGGGCGAAACATCTTTCCCACATTGGTGGCGTGCTCGATGCTGCTGTAAAAATCCGTGTAGTTGCCCACTCGGACCGGCAGGAGCATGTGGGCGCTCAGGCGATTGACCAGCAGATGTTCGGCATTTGCCGGCGCCGAGGGCTGCGTCAGCCAGTCCTGTACCTTTTTCCGGATGCGGCCTGTGACGGGTTTTCCCAGCGCAATAAATTCATTGAGTGTGTTTTGCGCGAATATTTTCCTGAAAAACCGGCGTTTGCCAAAAAGGCCGGATTCCGCCGCAGCCTCAAGGTCCAGTATCCGGTCGCCGATGGCAATTCCCGCACGGGCGCGCCCGTCGCCGGTGTGAAAAATGCCGTAAGGCAGGTTATAGAGTGAAAAATCGGAGTCGGGGGGAATGGAAAGCCAGGAGCTGAGGGTGCGCATGAAAAAGAGGTGGTGTGCCGTAACGGTTTCTTATAAAAGTGCAAAAGTCGCAAATTCCTGACATTGCAATATGCGGCTGGCCGCACTTAACGTGCAGGTTTCTTGTATTTCGGACACATAATATGTTATTTTTTCAAAATGGCGCTGCTGCCATCAAAAATAAACACAAAAAGTTTTATTTTCAATTGCAATTTCTGCTACTTTTGCACTTTGGTCATTTGAGCCAATACCTCGTTATTTTTTTCGGCCATAGCGCTGCTATGCCCTCGAAAAATGCCTTGTCCTGGCTCAAAACCCCTGCGCTTAATTTTATCCCGGTACTTACCACAATTTACGAGCCATGACAACGCCTTTCCTGGGTCTGCGCACCTGCATTTACCGTGTAAACAACCTGCAAGAAGCAATTGCCTGGTATAGCAAGATTCTCGGAATCCAGCCCTATTTCAACGAGCCGTACTACGTAGGCTTCAATGTAGGCGGCTACGAACTCGGTCTGCAGCCCGAAGAAGGCAAACTCATGCGCGGTGAAAATGTAGAAACCTATTGGGGCGTTGAAGATGTGGACGCGGTTTTTGCCCAAATGCTGTCCGCCGGCGCCAGTGCGCACATGCAACCCGCCGACGTCGGAGATGGTATTATAGTCGCCGCCGTGAAAGACCCCTGGAGCAATATTATCGGGATTATCAAAAATCCTCATTTTAAGTAGGTGTACAAAAACAAACACGGTTGTAAAATGGGCAATGTTGTGAAAATTAGCACATTAGCACATTTTTTAATGAGCACATTCACTTAAATTAATTCCCCTGTAAGAAATGGCCCGTTCGAAAAAAGATACTTCCGTACCGCCCACAACCGCCCAGAACGGGGAGGATACCATCGTCACGCTGTCGGGGATGTACCAGGATTATTTTCTGGACTATGCTTCCTATGTTATCCTCGAACGCGCGGTGCCTGCCCTGGAGGATGGCCTGAAGCCCGTACAGCGCCGCATCCTGCACGCCATGTTTGCACAGCACGACGGCCGCTATCACAAGGTCGCCAACCTGATCGGACAGACGATGCAGTATCACCCGCACGGCGACGCGGCGATCGGCGATGCGCTGGTAAACATGGGGCAGAAGGATCTGCTCATCGATTGTCAGGGTAACTGGGGCGATTTCCGTACGGGGGATTCGGCGGCCGCACCGCGTTACATCGAAGCGCGCCTGACCAAATTCGCCCTCGACGTAGCGTTCAACCCCGATACTACCGTGTGGCAAATGAGCTACGACGGGCGCAAACGCGAGCCGGTCAACCTGCCCATGAAATTTCCGCTCGTTATAGCGCAGGGCGCGGAAGGCATTGCCGTCGGTTTGAGCACCAAAATCCTGCCGCACAACTTCATCGAGATCGTAAAAGGCTGCATAGCCGTGCTGAAAGGC